>JAQBZW010000251.1 GCA_027622315.1 Chloroflexota bacterium
CTCGCGTCGGTCGCAACGACGGCTCGCTGGCGGACGTACTCGCAATGGGCAGCTACGGCGCGCTCGCGCACGCGCTCGTGAGTGCCCCCGAGGCGACGATCGACGCGATCGATGCGATCAAGCTCACCGGCCGCGGCGGCGCTCACTTCCCCGTGCCCACGAAGTGGAAGCTCGTGGCGGCGCACGGCGGCGAGAAGGTGTTGCTGGTCAACGCCGAGGAGGGCGAGCCGGGCGTGTTCAAGGACCGCCACATGCTCGAGGGCGACCCGCACCGCCTGCTCGAGGGCATCCTCATGTGCTGCCACGCCACCGGCGCGAACCGCGTGGTCGTGTACATCAACGGCCAGGCCCGCAACGCTCGCACCGCGTTCGAGGCGGCGCTGGTGGCGGCGCGCGCCGCCGGGATCGTGGACGGCTCAGCCTTCGGCCGCGCGCTCGACGTCGAGATCGACGTGCGCTCCGGCGCCGGCGGTTACGTCTGCGGCGAGGAGTCCGTGATCATGAACAGCGTGGAGGGCGAGCGCCCGGTGCCGCGCTTCAAGCCGCCGTACGCCACGGACGTCGGTGTGTTCGGCCGGCCGACCGTGATCAACAACTGCGAGACCCTGTGCGTCGTGACCACCGTGTTCGACGAGTCGCCGCCGCCGACGAAGCTGATCCCGCTCTCTGGCGCGATCCCCCGGCCGGGCCTCTACGAGGTGCCGATCGACGGCGCGACCACCTGGGCGGGCGTGCTGGCGATGGCGGGCGCGAACCCCCAACGCGTAAGCGCGGTGCTGCTCGGCGGGCCGTCAGGGACGTTCGTCACGCCGGCGCGCTTCGACGATCCGCTCGACATGCGCGGGCTCGGTGCGGGCGGCGCGGTTGTGCTGCCGGCGGACGCCGACATTGCGCGCATCACGCGCGAGCTCACCGCCTACAACATGCGCGAGTCGTGCGGCGAGTGCACACCCTGCCGTGAGGGCACGGCGCGCATGCTGCAGCTGCTCGAGGACCCGGCGGCGAACCGCACGCGCATCGACGAGCTGATCGAAGTGCTGACCGAGGCCTCGCTCTGTCAGCTCGGCGGCATGGCCGGCCGCCCGGTGGCCTCAGCGCTCGCGGAGTTCCCGGAGGCATTCGCGTGAGTGCGGCGCGGTGCACGCCGCCGGACCGTCGATGCCGGCTCGCTGCATCAGTACGAGGAGGCGGGCGATGACGACACTTCCCGGGATGCCGGTGATGGCGCCGCCCGTGACTGTGACCGTGGACGGGCGCGAGGTGCAGGTGCCTCGCGGTGCGATGTGGCTCGAGGCCGTGCTCGCTGCCGGCGTTGACCTGCCGCACCTGTGCAAGCCCGACGCACGCGGCCCGTTGGCCGCGTGCCGCACGTGCCTCGTCGAGGTGGAGGGAGCGCCGCGGCTGGCGGCCGCCTGCCACACGCCGGTTGCCGAGGGCGTGTCGATCAACACGCAGTCTGAACGCGTGACGCGCGTGCGCCGTAACGTGCTCGACCTCACAGTCGGCATGTCGGCGGACGGCCAGGGCAAGGGCCAGGCCGCACAGCATGCGCAGGCGCACGGCGTCGCGACGTCGTCGTTCGCGCCCCGCGTGCGCGAGCCGCAGGACGACTCAAACGCGTTCTTCACCCTGAACATGGCGGACTGCATCCTCTGCGGCCGCTGCGTCGACGCCTGCCAGCGCACGCAGCACATCGGCGCGATCGGCATCAACGGCCGCGGCGAGACGGCGCACATCGGCGCCGCCTTCGACTCGCTCTGGGAAGACTCCACCTGCACGTCGTGCGGGCAGTGCATCTCGCAATGCCCGACGGGCGCGCTGCTCCCGAAGATCGGCGAACCGGCCACGGCCAGCGCCCGCCAGCTCGAGACGAACGTCGTGCACACCACGTGCCCGTACTGCGGCGTGGGCTGCGGCCTCGCCGTGCACGAGCGCGACGGCCAGATCGCGTGGGTCGACGGTGAGCCCGACAACGGGTCGTCGCAAGGCATGACCTGCGTGAAAGGCCGGTTCGGCCTGCCCTTCGTCACCTCCGAGGAGCGGCTCACGCACCCGCTGATCCGTCGGAACGGCGCACTCGAGCCTGCTTCGTGGGACGAGGCACTCGACCTGGTTGCCGAGCGCTTCGCCGATTCGATCGGCTCGTTCGCGGGCATCGCCTCCGCGAAGGCCACGAACGAGGACGGCTACGTGCTCCAGAAGTTCGTGCGCGCCGTGATGGGCACGAACTCGATCGACCACTGCTCGCGGCTCTGCCACGCGCCGTCGGTGGTCGCGCTCATGGAGCAGGTGGGTTCGGGCGCCACGAGCAACTCGTACGAGGACTACGACTACGCGGGCACGCTGCTCGTCGTGGGCAGCGATACCGGACAGAACCACCCGGTGGTCGCGTCACGCATGCGCCGCGCGGTCGAGGATCGGGGCGCGGCGCTGATCGTCGTGAACCCGATTCGCATCGATCTCTGCGACGTGGCCGAGGTGCACCTCCAGCCGAGGCCCGGCACTGACGTGGCGCTGTTCAACGCCATGGCGCACGTGATCCTCGAGGAAGAGCTCTGGAACCCGGAGTTCGTCGAGGCGCGGACCGAAGGCTTTGAGCAGTGGCGCGCCGTCGCCTCGCAGGTCACGCCCGAGGATGCGGAGCGCATCACCGGTGTCCCGGCGGAAGACATCCGCGTTGCGGCACGCCTCTACGCCCGGCCGCGCCCAGACCGCGACGGCAACGCTCGCGGTTCCTGCATGATCTGGGGGATGGGCGTCACCCAGCACACGAACGGCTCCGACAACGCGCGCTCGCTGATCAATCTCGCGCTGCTCTGCGGACAGGTGGGCGGCTTCGGCAATGGCATCTCGCCCTTGCGCGGTCAGAACAACGTCCAGGGCTGCTCCGACTCGGGCTGCCTGCCCAACATCTTCCCCGGCTACGAGCCGCTCGACGGGCCCGCCCACGAGAAGTTCTCGGCGGCATGGGAGGCCGAGATCGGTCGTGAGCCCGGCCTGCAGTCGACGGCGATGATCGAAGAGATGATCGAGGGCCGCCTGAAGACGATGTACGTCGTAGGCGAGAACCCACTGATCTCGGACCCCTACCTCGCGCACGCGCGCGAGGCGTTCGGGCACCTCGACTTCCTCGTCGTGCAGGACATCTTCATGCACGAGACCGCGGAGATCGCGGACGTTGTGCTGCCGGCGGCGTCGTTCGCGGAGAAGTTTGGAACGTTCACGAACAGCGAGCGCCGCGTGCAGCTCGTCCGCCCATTCCTCCCGCCGCCGGGCGAGGCGCGCGAGGACTGGGCGATCACCGAGGACATCGCCCGACGCGTCTGCCGCCTGCTCGAGCGCCCGACGCGGGGCTTCGAGCACGACTCGCCGGCGGCGATCTTCGACGAGATGGCTTCGCTGATGCCGATCGTCGCCGGCCTCTCGCACGAGCGGCTCGACCGCGAGGGTGGCATCCAGTGGCCGGTCCCGGACGCGTCGCACCCGGGGACGCCGCGCCTGTTCGAGGATGACTTCCCGCGCGGCCGCGCGCTGTTCATGGCTGTCGAGCAGGGGCCGCCGGCGGCGGAGCTGCCTTCGAAGCGCTTCCCGTTCACGCTGATCACCGGTCGCTCGCTCTACCACTGGCACACGGGCGTGATCACGCGCCGCGTGCCCGGGCTGATGGAGATCGTCCCCGTTGTCGCGGTGGACATGCACCCGGCGGACGCGGAACGGCTCGGCCTGAGCGAAGGCGAACTCGTCCAGCTCGCGTCGCGACGCGGCGAGATCGTCGCCGAGTTGCACATCGCGGATCGGATGCGGCGCGGCGAGATCTTTGTGCCGTTCGTACAGCTCCAGGGCGCCGCGGCGAACTTCCTGACGAACGACTCGCTCGATCTCGCGTCGGGTATCCCGGAGTACAAGGCGTGCGCGGTGCGCGTGGAGGCGCCCGGCACGCCGTCGCGCGCCGGGCGCGGACCGCGCACGCAGCG
>JAQBZW010000252.1 GCA_027622315.1 Chloroflexota bacterium
TCCGCGGTGCCCGCCGAGTCATTCGCAATGCCGGAAGCGAGCGTCGTCCGGCGGCTGCGTGATGCCGGCGCGCTGATCCTCGGCAAGACCGTGACGACCGAGTTCGCGTACTTCGATCCCGGGCCGGCGGCGAACCCGCACGCGCCGGGGCACACGCCCGGCGGGTCGAGCAGCGGATCCGCTGCGGCCGTCGCGGCCGGGCTCGCCGCGCTGGCGCTTGGAACGCAAACGGTCGGCTCGGTGATTCGGCCGGCCGCCTTCTGCGGTGTGGTCGGCGTCAAGCCTTCGTACGGCCGGATTCCGACGGACGGCGTGCTGCCATACTCAGTGTCGGTCGACACGCTCGGGTGGTTCGCGCAGGACGTGGCGGGCGCGGGCCTGGCCGCGACGGTGCTGATCGACGGCTGGCGCACGATCGACGCCGCGACGCTCTCGCTGCCCATGATCGCGGTGCCCGATGGCGCTTACCTCGACCAGACCGAGCCGGCGGCTCGCGCCGCGTTCGACGCCCAGCTCACGCGCCTTGCGGACGCCGGGTACACGGCGCGCCACGTACCGGCGCTCGACGACATCGCGGCGCTGACCGCCCGCCACCGTGCGCTCACCACCGCCGAGTTCGCGGAGGTCCATCGCGAACGCTTCGCCGCCTACGGAGCGCTCTTCCGCCCGCGCAGCGCCATGCTGATTGATGAGGCCGCGCAGGTGACGCCGCAGGCGCGCGCTGCCGGCCTCGCCGGCCGGCAGGCACTGCGCGACGTCCTGGAGGCGCGCATGACCGCCGAGGGCATCGACCTGTGGGCAAGCCCGGCGGCCACCGGGCCCGCGCCCGCGGGGCTGGGTGCGACCGGCGATCCTGCGATGAACCTCCCGTGGACACACGCCGGCATGCCGGCGATCACCGTGCCCGCCGGCGCCGTCGAGGACGGGCGGCCGCTCGGTCTCCAGCTCAGCGCGCGGTTCGGCCGGGACGAAGAGTTGCTCGCCTGGGCTGGCACGATCGCGCCGTCGCTGACGGCCGCGCCCTGACCGCCATGAGCACGCCCGCACCGCTGCCACGTACGCCCGCGGAGATCACGCCGGACTGGCTCGAGGCGCGGCTGCGCGAGGCCGGGCTCCTGCCCGACCAATCACGCGTCGAGGGGCTGGCGTTCGCTCCCGTCGACCTTGTCGGCGTGAACGGCGACGTCTTCCGCCTGCTGCCGTCGTATGGCGGCGCGCGCGGGCCGGCCTCGTTGATCGCGAAGTTCCCGGCGAGCGCGCCGGCAGCGCGTGGCGTCGCGGCGTTTCAGCGCTGGTACGAGCGTGAGGTGCGGGCGTACCGGGAACTCAACCGGGACGGCCACCTGCCGATGCCTCGCTGCTACTTCGCCGCGCTCGGCGAGGACGACCACTTCCTGCTCCTGCTGGAGGACCTGGGCCGGCGCGAAGCCGGCGATCAGCTCGTCGGGTGCGATCCCGCGCGCGCGAAGCTGGTCGTGCGCACGATCGCCCGGGTGCATGCGCGCTGGTGGGACGCGCCCGCGCTCGAGCGCGAGCTGAGCTGGCTCCCATTGACGACCGTGGGGCTCGACCATGCGCGCCCCGTGCAGGGCGCGTTCGCGCGCGCGTGGGACGCCATCGGCCCGTCGCTCTCCGCGCCGAAGGGCTTCGCGGCGCTCGCGGCCCGCGCCGTCTCACGCTATCCGGATCTACTCGCTGAGGCCGCCAGCCCGCCGCTCACGGTGATCCACGGGGACTACCGGCTCGACAACCTGTTCTTCGACGTGCCTGATCCAGCGGACGGAGCGGAGCGCGTGACCGCGATCGACTGGCAGTTCACGGCGCGTTGTCGGGGCGCGTATGACGTCGCGTACTTCGTGGCGCTGAACCTCTCGACGGAGGAGCGTCGCGCCGCCGAGCCGGCACTGCTCGACGGGTACCTCGAAACGCTCACGGCTTCGGGCGTCACCGCGTACGACGCCGCAGCGCTCCGCCGCGACTATGCGCTCAGTGTGCAGCTCGCGTTCGCGACGTTCGTGATCGGCGCGGCCGGTCACCAGCCGAGCGAGCGCATGCGTGCCGTGCACAGCCTCGGACTGGAGCGGCTTGCCGCGGCGATGGTCGATACGGGCTGACGCCGTCGCGCCGGCCCGTATCGAACGTTTCGTCGTGGCAGGATGGCGCCGGGCGAGGAGGATTGCTCCTTCCCCACCAGGCGCCACGTCAGCCGTTCAAGCCGTTAGGGCTTTCCGTTCTTCGACGATCCGCTGCCGTACTCCTTCAGGATGTACAGCCCGCCGTTGCGATCGGATGCGTAGATCCACGGCGAGTTCTTGATCTTGTAGATACCCCCGACGTCCTGGATGCCCCCGTGTTCGGCCTCGAAGGCGGGGCCCTCACGGTGGTATCGCGCGACTTCGACCGGGTTGGCGGGATTGCTGATGTCCAGAATCAGCACGCCATCCGAGTACCAGGAGAGGTACGCCCGGCTGCCCTCCACAACCACGTTGTGCACGGAGTACGTGCCCCGCGGGTCGGGCGGGCCACTCGCGTTCAGACTGTTGGCCGTGTTGAAGGTCGACAGGAGCACCGGCGCGGCGGGCGTGCTGAAGTCCCAGATGCGGACGAAGCCCCACGGCGACAGATTGACCAATACATCGGGATCGATCGTGCCCGTGTTCCCGGTCGGGCTTGCCTGGAGCGCGTCACCGTCCGCGGTGCTGATGAACAGCGCCGGGATGGTGATAGCGGGATCCGGCGCGGTCCAGTTGGGGATTGCGGGACCGCCGGGCGCGTTGTTCGCAATCACCGCTGCGCCCGCACCGAGCGCCTGCGCGTTCAGGAGCTTCTCGCTGAAAGCGCAGAAGCCGCGCCGGATCACCAGGATGTCCCCGGGATCGATGGCGCCGGCGTTGAGCACGGGATCCCCGGTGCACAGCCGGCCGACGAAGACGAGCTCGCCGGTTCTGGGGCCAGTGTCGCTGAAACGCGGCGGCGGCGCGCCACCTGTGTCTTCGGTGCCGCCGAACTGCGTGCCCGTGAGTGGGCCAGCCGTGACGGCGATCCCGAGCTGCCCGAACGCGAAGTCTTCCGTCGTCTCGATGACGATGGAGCCGTCCGCGTTCGGCCAGGCGGCGTGGCTGTTGCCTTCGCCGCCCGGGCCGGCGGTCGGGTCGGCTACACCGACCAGCGTCGGACTGGCCGGGTTCGAGATGTCGAGCAGCACGAGCCCCGCATCCCAGTTGCTGAGATACGCGCGCGTTCCGTCAGCGCTGATCGTGATGTCGTGCAGGAAACGGTTCGCCGACGAGCCGAAGCCGCTCGTCAGCCAGATGGCAGCGTTCAGCACGCGGTTGAATTGCACCGGGTCCAGGCCATCCGTGAGGTCCCCGACGCCCGGGTCGAGCGCTTCCTCCGCCCCCCATGTGCCGACCAACGTCGGCGCCGACGGGACCGTGATCTCGTAGATCCGGAAGTTGTCGAAGCCCGACTCTGCGTTGATCGCGACGTAGTCACGGGCGCCCTGGCTGAACAGCCAGACGTTGTGGACGCCGACATCAGCGATTCCGCCGAACACGGCGTTGCTGATCGGATTCAGCTCGTCGACGCGAATCGACGCGAATCGACGCGAGGTGGAGTGGGGCCGTGGGGTTGTCGACGTTGTAGAGCTCGATACCGCCGGGTCCGCCGGCGCAGGCTTCGTTCGAGTGCGCGAGCACGTCGCGGCTGTTCAGGCCCGCGACCTTGACGTCGTTCACTCGGCTACCCGCGACCGACGGGATAAAGCCTGCGGAGGTCACCTTGTTGTGATTGTGCACGTCAAAGATGCGCACGCCGGAGCCGTTTGCCCCGGTGCCGTCGCCACACGGCGAGTTGAACGTGCCGATGTATGCATAGCCCGCGTGCGCCCACACGTCGGTGGTCGCGTTGGCGACGAGCCGCACGCCACGGCTCGACGTCGTGAGGTTCTTGATGACAT
>JAQBZW010000024.1 GCA_027622315.1 Chloroflexota bacterium
GACGCGCGCGCGCGGCGGTGTCCGCAGGCGACGGCTAGCTGCGCGCCGGCGGCTGCTCGTCACGGACGGGGACGCGCCGGAAGAGCAGCAACAGGCTCACGTCGTAGACGCCCTTCACCGCACCGGCCACGACCAGCGGCAGCCCGAACGGCCCGGCCGTCAGCAGCGCGCCGCCGAGCGACGGCCCGACCGCTGTCGAGAGCGAGCGGACGACGTTCGTGACGCTCACCGCAGCGGCGCGCTCCTCGGCGGTCACGACGGACACGATGTAGGTCGTGCGCGGCGCGACATCCATCTGCGACAGCGCGGACCGGATGAACAGCAGGAGCAACGCGAGCCACAGCGACGGTGCGAGCGGCACGAGCAGCAACGCAACGTTCGACGGCAGGTGCGTGTAGGCCATCGTCTCGATCAGGCCGATGCGCGCCGCCAGCGGAACCGCGACCAGCATCGAGCCCGCGGCGAGCACGCCGACGACGAAGAAGATCGCGCCCGCGGCCTCGACGGACAGCCCGTAGTGCTGGAACAGCCACAGCGCCACGACGGAGTCGATGGCGAGGCCCCCGCCGAAGGAGTCGAGCGCGAACAGCGCGGAGAGCCGCGTGACGACGGCTCGCGACTCGTGCAGGCCGCGGCGGGCGGATTGCGTGGCCGCGAGCTCGATCGCGGGCGTCAGGCCGCGATACGTGAGCACGAGCCCGCCGCCGAGCACCGCATAGAGCACGAAGAGCAGCCGCAAGGTCGTCTCGAGCTCGAGCCCGAACAGGCGCGCGCCGACGCCGGCGAGCCCGCTGGCGAGCGCGCCCGTGGCGGCGGCGAGCCGACCGGCGAGGTTGTAGCGCGCGAATAGCCACGTGCGTCGCGCGGGCGCCACCGTGTCCGTGAGGGCCGCCTGCTCGACGGGCAGGAAGATGCTGACGTCACCCTGACTCGGGTTCAGCGTCCCGAGGAAGGCCACGAGCAGGAGCAGCGCGTACGGCTGCACGGTCGCGAAGGTGAGCCCGCTCGCAATCGACACGCACGAGGCGACGAGCAGCAGACGCCGTCGCCCGATGCGGTCGACCCAGAAGCCCGCAACCAGCGTGGCGGCCGTCGTGCCGAGCAGCGCGACGGTGGCCAGCACGCCAATCGCGAACGCGTCGAAGCCGCGCTGGGAGAGATACGCGGCGAATGCGATGCTCGCGAAGCCGTCGCCGAACGCGCGCACGCTCTTCGCCAGCACGATGCGGCGACCATCGGGGGAGACGCCGCTCAGCCAGCGCGCAGGCACACGCACTCCTTCGCTTCGCCGGACCGGGACCATCCGTATCGTGCGCGCTCGCGAGCGCTTCCGCCTCCGGAGGCGCCTCCTGCCGCGCGTATACTCCCGCCGTCGCCGCGCGGCGCTACCGCGTTCCGGCACGCGCGAACATTGCCACGACACACGACGGAGGACTCACTATGGCCATGCCGCTCGACGGGATCACCGTGCTCGACCTCTCCCGGCTCGCGCCCGGGCCGTACGCGTCGATGCTGCTCGGCGACCTCGGCGCGGACGTACTGCTGGTCGAGGCGCCGGAAGGCGCCGTGCGCGGAGCGGGGGGCGGCGGCGGCAACGACGAGGCGGCCCAGCGCCGGCGCGCGCACAACGCGCTCGCCCGCAACAAGCGCTCGATCGTCGTGAACCTCAAAGAGGACGCCGGCCGCGAGATCGTGCACAAGCTGGCCGCCGACGTGGACGTCGTGCTCGAAGGCTTCCGCCCGGGCGTGGTCGATCGGCTCGGCGTGGGCTACGCCCAGCTCAAGCACGTCAACCCGGACGTGATCTACTGCTCGCTGTCCGGGTACGGACAGAGCGGCCCGTACCACGAGATGGTGGGCCACGACATCAACTACATCTCGATCGGCGGGGCGCTTGGTGAGATCGGGCGGCCCGGCCAGAAGCCGGCCATCCCGTACAACACGATCGCGGACTTCGCGGGCGGCGGACTGATGACCGCCTTCGCCATCCTCGCCGCCGTGATCGCGCGCGATCGCACGGGCCGCGGCCAGTATCTCGACATGGCGATGTCCGACGGCGTGCTCTACCTGCTCGCGAGTCAGACCGGCGGCGTGCTTGCCGGCGGCGCCCCGCCGGTGCCGGGTGCGCGCGGTCTCGGCGGCGGGTCGCCTCACTACGACGTCTACGAGTGCGCCGACGGCAAGTACCTCTCGCTCGGCTCACTCGAGCCGCACTTCTGGGCGAACCTCTGCGACGTCGCCAACCGGCCCGACATGAAGCCGCTGGAGTACGACGTGTCGAAGCACGAGGAATTCGCCGAGCACCTCACGGGCATGTTCAAGACGAAGACGCGGGACGAGTGGTTCGCCGAGCTGAAGGGGATCGACCTCTGCGTCGCGCCCGTGCTCGACCTCGCTGAAGCGCTCAATGACCCGCACCATCGTGCGCGCCAGATGGTGGTCGACGTCCAGGACCCGCACGTGGGCGTGGTCCGCCAGGTGGGCGTGGGCCCGAAGTTCTCGGAGACGCCGGGACGCGTGCGCACGACGGCGCCGGCCGCGGGCCAGCACACGGACGCCGTGCTGCAGACGCTCGGGTTCGACGCGGCGGGGATCGCCGATCTACGCGCGCGGGGCGTGGTGGCCTGATTCGGCGGCGAGTGCAACGCGCGGGAGCGACGGGCGGCGGGGCTAGCCGCCCGCGACCGTGCGCGCGAACTGGAGGCTCGTGAGCGCGTTCCAGATCGACTCCGCGAGGAACGGCCCCGGCGCGAGCGGGTTGTCGCCCGTCGAGAGCAGCGAGAGCCCGATCGCCCACACGGCGAAGCCGGCCGCGTTCGCGAGCATCGGCACGCCGCCGGCGAGGCCGCTCACGCGCTCGATCGCCGCCTGCGTGAGCAGCACCCACGCCACGATCGCGATCAGGCCGATGCCGAACGAGAACGGCGGGATCACCATGAGCACGCCGAGGGCAAGCGGCGCGGAGGCGAAGCCAGCCGCGCGCACCAGCTGATCGACGCTGACCATCGTGTGCGCGAACCGATGCATCACGACATAAATCACGAGCAGCCAGGCCAGCCAGAGGACCATCGAGAAGGCGGTGCCGAGCAGCACGCTCTTGATGAACACAGACGGTGCGTCGCCCAGCCCGCTCGTCACCCACCACAACCAGCCGCCGATGGAGAGCATCAGCGTCGAGAACGTAGCCACCGCGATCGCGGGCAGGGTCGCGCGTGGATCGACACGCACGTCGTCGAACACGCGGACGTCGAGCGTCGCGAGCCGCTGGAGGTGGAGTGCTGTCGTGCGCAGGGGGAGCCGCGTGGCGGCCACGGTTGCCTCGCTCGTCCGGGGAGAGTGGGGCGCATGGTATCAGATCACGTGCACAAGCACGTTATCCGAGCGGCCGTTTCGCCGGCATGCCCGCCCGACGCGGGAAGCGGGCGTCCAGCGGCCCCACGCGCCGCACGAGCAACACCAGCTGCGGCGGGGCATCGGCGGGCAGTGGGAGCGGTTGCGGCGGCAGCACTTCGCCGCCGAGCGCGGTGATGGCCGCGCTCGCCTCGTGCAGCTCGTCCAGCGCGCGGCTGCCCTTGGGGGCCGCGAGCACGCCGCGTTCGCGCAGCAGCGGCAGCGCGTACTCCACGAGTACCGGCATCGCGGCAAGCGCACGCGCAATCACGAGGTCGAAGCTCGCACGCAGCGCCGGATCGCGCCCGGCATCCTCGGCGCGCGCGGCGACGACCTGCGTGTCGGCGAGCCCGAGCTCGGCGATCAGGTGCTCGAGAAAGGCCGCGCGCCGGGCGTTCGATTCGATCAACGTGAGCCGGACCGCAGGCTCGGCGATCGCGATCGGCACGCCGGGGAAGCCGCCGCCGGGACCGAGGTCCGCGATGCGGTCGGCCCTTCCATCGGCCAGCAGGCCGGCATCGCGGAGCACACGCATGAGCGCGAGCGACTCGCCGAAATGGCGTCGCTCAACCTGGGTCGGTGCGGTCACGGTCGTGAGCCCGGCACGTTCGTTCCAGTCCGCGAGCAGCGCGCGGTAGTGCGCGAAGCGCGCGCGTGCCTGCGCGTCGAGCGCGATGCCCAGCCGTGTCGCTTCGGCGGCGAGCGAGGGCACAGCATCGGCGCCGGTGGGCTCAGTCGGTTCGAGCGGGTGGCGATCGGACGTTGACATCAGGGGCCGACGATCTCCTAGACTGCTTCAGCGAGCGGTAGGGTATCCAAGTGGCATCGTGCCGCCGTTCTCTACGCAACTTCAACCAAACATGATCGAACGCAGCGGGAGGACCGCCCCATGGCGGAGCCGACGAGCGCTGGCGAAGCGCTGACGCATTTCGTCAACTCACTCGAACTCGAGCCGGAGACGCTGCGCGCGGACCGGCCGGCTGTCCAGTTGTTCGTGGAATGGCTGGGTGCCGACCGCGACATGTCCGAGCTGACCGGCGAAGACATCACCGAGTACCAGTCGGTGGCGAACGGCGAGTCCGGCGAGGAGGAAAACGGCGCGTCCGAGCTGTCTCACCTCGAGCCGCTGCGCGCGTTCCTGGCGTATTGCTCGCGCATGGCGTTCACGGACGAGAACCTCGTGCCGCACCTGCACCTCGGCGCGAACGCGGGCGGTGCGCGTGGCGGGCAGGGCGCCGTCGAGGAGCTTGGCGGCGAGGGCTACCACGTCACGCTCGAGGGCCTGCAGTCGATGGAGCGCCAGCTCGAGGTGTACAAGGCGGAGCGCCCGATGATCGCCGACAAGCTCAGAGCGGCGATGGCCGACAAGGACTTCCGCGAGAACGCCCCGCTCGACGCCGCCCGCGATGAGCAGGCACACCTGGAGTCGCGCATCCGCGATATCGAGCAGCGCCTCCGCCGCGCGGTGATCATCGACCGCGACGCGAAGCGCGGCCGCGCGAACGTCGGTTCCACAGTCAAGCTGCTCAACGTCGATCGGAAGAGCGAGCAGGTCTTCACGCTGGTGAGCCCGACGGAGGTTGACCCGGCCAAAGGGAAGATCTCGATCGAGTCTCCCGTGGGGGTGGCGGTCCGCAACCGTTCCGCGGGTGAGACCGTCGTGGTCGAGGCGCCGTCCGGTCCGATCAGCTTCAAGCTGATCGAGGTCGTCGACTAGCGGCGTGCCCCATGGCCGCGGGCTGCGGTCCGCGTCAGCCGAGCAGCAGCCGGTCCGCCACCATCGCCGCGAACAGCAGGGCGAGATACGACGTCGAGTAACGGAACATCGCACGCGTGCCGCCGATGCCAGGCACGCGGTAGAGGCGGATTGCGAACCAGACGAAGCCGGCGCCACCAGCCGCCGCGACCGCGAGGTAGAGCAGCCCGAGTGCCGCCACGACGCCGAAGATCAACGTCAGCGCCGCCGTCATGATCGAGTACAGCACGATCTGGCGCTTCGTTTCGTGCTCGCCCAGCACCACGGGCATCATCGGGATGTTCGCGGCGCGATAGTCGTCCGCGAGTCCCAGCGCGAGCGCCCAGAAGTGCGGCGGCTGCCAGTAGAAAACGATCAAGAACAGCAGTCCACCTTCGAGACCAATCGTGCCGGTGACGGCCGTCCATCCGATCAGCGGCGGCATCGCCCCGGCCGCGCCTCCGAGCACGGTGTTGTGCACGGTCGTGCGCTTCAGGTACGCGCTGTACACGAGCGTATAGAAGAGGAACGCCGCGATCGCGAGCGCGGCCGATAGCAGGTTTACGGTAATCGTCAGCCACACGCCGGCAGCGACCGCCTGCGCGATCCCGAAGCCGAGCGCCTGGTATGGGGTGATCGACCCGCGCGGGATCGGTCGCGAGCGGGTGCGTTGCATGATCGCGTCGATGTCGCGGTCGATGTACATGTTCACCGCGCCGGCGCCGCCCGCGGCGAGCATGCCCCCGATCAGCGTGGCGATCACGAGCCAGGTGCTCGGCCAGCCACCCTTCGCCAGCACCATCGCGGGCACGGTGGTGATCAGCAGGAGCAGGATGATCGACGGCTTCGTGAGCGTGAAGTAGTCGCGTGCGAGTGCACCGAGCGTGCGGCCGGCGGCGCGGCGAGCGCCGAACTCTGCTTCGCTATGCACGAGCGTGGCTCGTCTCACCGGAATCCCGCACGGGTGCGGACATGGACGTGGCGTCGGTCAATATGGGCCGGTACCGGCCGGCTACCGCGAGCACGATGAGCATCGCCCACGTCGCGCTGCCCAGCACGAGGTGCAGCACACGAGCAGCTTCGGCGAAGTCGCTCCAGATATTGAGCGCGCCGCTCAGCACCTGGAGGGCGAACAGGCCGGCGAGCGCGTGCGTGCCGCGTTGGAGCCACGGCCCCGCCTCGCGCATCTGCCAGACCGCCAGCGCCACGGCCCCGATCGCGACCGCGCCCAGCGCGACCGTGACGCGATGCAGCCAGTGGATGGACTGCAGCCTGCCGCCGTCGAGGAACGGGATTGGCGCCTCGCGACAGCCCGGCCAGCTCGTGCATGCGAAGCCGGCGTCCGATCCGACGAGGTACGAGCCGATTACGACGACGCCTGCGGTGACCACCGCCGCGATCACGGCGACGTTCGTGAAGCGCCGGCGCTCGGCCGTCGCGATCACGGTGCGGCCGGTGCCCTGGAACGCGAAGGTCGCGATCAGCGCGAGCACAGCGAGCAGCGCGAGTGCCATGGAGAGATGGAAGGTCACCACTTCGGCCGGTAACTCGCGGTCGACGGTGACCTTGCCGAGGTACGCCTGCAGCCCAAGCAGCGGGAGCGCGACGATCGCGAGCGCGCTCAGCGCGCGATCGTCGCGGCGCAGCCGGAGCGTCACGATCACCGTGGCGACGATGAGCATCCCGACCAGTGCAGCCGTCGTGCGATGCGAATACTCGATGATCGCCGTGCGCTCGAGCGGCGGCAGCAGCCGCCCGTGGCAGAGTGGCCAGTCCGGGCAGCCGAGACCAGAGCCGGTCGTGCGCACCGTGGAGCCAACCGCGATCAGGATCAGCGTGGCCACCACCGTTGTCAGCGCGAGCGCGTGGTACCGGGACATCGTCACCTCTCTCGTCCGGGCCGCGCGCGAGCCGGACGGCTGGAGCGCCTAGGTCGTGGGCGCGGACGGCTCGACGGTGCGACCCGCGACTCGTTCGCTCGCGCCGGCCGCGGTCGCCTCGTTGCCGCGATCGGCGGCCTCTGTGCTCTCGACGAGTCGCTCTTCGAGCCGGCCGATCTCACGTTCGAGCGAGTGCACGCGGCCCTGCAGGATGAGCAAGTAGACGAGCAGCGCGGCCCAGAACACCGCGAATCCGGCAAACAGGAACTGCAGGTTATCCATCAGCCTCGGTCCTCTCGGTCGAGGCGGGCGCGCAGGGCTTCTGTCCGCTGCGCCAGCCGTTCCGCGTCAGTCAGCAGGGAGGTCATCCAGAGCACGAGCAGGAAGATGGCGCCGAAGCCGATCATCAGCACGAGCAGCATCTCATCCGGCAGCGCGGGACCGTCGAGCGGTCGAAAGACGATCGGCTGCGGGTGGAGGGTGCGCCACCACGAGACCGACATGTGGATGAGCGGGATGTCGAGCGCACCGATCACGGCGAAGACCGCCGCGTACCGCGCGACCTGCTCGTCGTTCGGGCCGGCGACGGCGCGTGCGAGCAGGTAGGCGCTGAAGATCAGGAAGAGCACCAGCGTGGTCGTGAGTCGCGCATCCCAGGCCCAGTAGACGCCCCAGATCGGCTTGCCCCAGATCGCACCCGTGGCCAGCGTGATCGCGGTGAAGATCACGCCCACCGTTGCGCTCGCGCGCGCGGCCGCGTCCCAGCGCATGTCGCGCTTCCAGAGCACGATCAGCGAGGACACGAAGGTGATGCCGAACGCGAGGTACGTCATCAGCGCCGAGGGCACATGGATGTACATCAGGCGCTGCACCTCGCCCTCGACTATCTCGCGCGGCGCGGCGATCACCGCGCCGACGAGCAACGCGAACATGGCGATCGCCGTCGCAGGCGGAAGCACGAGCCAGCGCAGGCCGTAGACGCCGTGTACCGCGGCAGTGAGTGCGCGCGGGACGTTCATCGTTCCACCACCATCGGAAAGAGCAGGGCTGCCCCCACGGAACTCCAGAGTGCGAAGACCACGAGGAGCAGCGTCCACGGCGCCGTGCCGGCCGGCTCGCCCAGGCTCGCCCCGGTCGCGCGCACAGCCGCGATCAAGAGGGGGACGAGTAGCGGAAGCGCGAGTGCCGGGAGCAGGACCGCCCGGGCGCGGGCTCGGCTCCCGAGCGTCGAGAGCAGCGTCGTCAGCGAGACGTACCCGACCGTCCCCACCGCCACAATCAGAATCAGGTCCGCCGTGATGAGCGTGGTGTCGAACAGAATAGTCGCGAGCAGGAGAAGGGCAACCTCGACCACGATCAGCGCGAGCATGTTGCTCAGCGCCTTGCCGAAGTAGATCGCGCTCGCGGGTACCGGCGCCATCAGCATGGCGTCGAAGGTGCCCTGCTCGGCTTCGCGCTGGAACGATTGGCCGCCGGCGAAGATGCCGGCGAAGAGAAACGTCGTCCACAGCACACCGGGCAGCAGCGGGCGCACGTCCTGTGCGGCGAGGTCGAACGCGAACGAGTAGGTGAGCACGCTGATCGCGGCGAACGAGGCGGCGGCGAGCCAGCCGCTGCGATCGCGCCACGCGAGCCGCAGGTCCTTGCGCAGCACGGCCAGCGTCGCGCTCATCGCGGCCCCTCCGGGACCGCGGCGGCGGCCGTGGCTCCGGCAGGCGACTGGCCGCGGTCGGTGGTGTCCTCCACCAGGCGGCCGCGGTCCAGCCGCAGCGCGCCTTCCGCCCAGCTGTCCACGTGATCGACGCGATGTGTGGCCGCAAGCACCGTCAGTCCGGGAGCGGTCAGGACGAGCTCGTCGAGCAGTGCCACCCCGGCGACGTCGAGCCCGGTCTCCGGCTCGTCGAGCAGCAGCACGTCGGGCGTGTGCAGCAGCGCACGCGCGAGCGCCAGCCGCTGATGCTGTCCGCGCGAGAAGACGTGCGTGGGCTCGTCCCGACGCCGCCAGAGCCCCACGGCGCGCAGCAGTTCCTCGATGCGTGCGGGCGCCTCGCGCACGCCGTACAGGCGTGCGAAGAACGTGAGGTTCTCGAGCGCACTGAGCTCCTCGTACAGCATCGGCAGGTGCGCGAGCACGCCGATCCGTCGCCGCAGCGCGGCCGAGGGGCGTGCGAGCGACTCGCCGCCAATCCAGGCCGCGCCCGCGCTGGGCGTGACCAGCGTGGCGAGCAGCCCGAGCAGGGTGGTCTTCCCGGCGCCGTTGGCGCCGAGCAGCGCCGTCTTCGAGCCGGGTGAGAGCCGGAAGTCGACGGCGTCGACGACGGTGAGCATGCCGAAGCGCTTGGTCAGCGCGCGCGCCTCGATCGCGACGGTGGCGTCGCCGCCGCTCACGACGCCGCGCCGCGGGTGCGTCGCCGCCCGAGCGCGACGGTGGCGAACGCGCCACCGACGAGCGTGGCCAGTGCGATCAGCGCGGCGATCGCGGCCCCGGGCTGCTCGGTCAGCGGATTGCGCGCGCGAGCGATGCCGGAGAGGCCAACGAGATCGACCAGCAGCGAGTCGCCCGGTTCCGCCGCGCTGCGGGCGACGACGAGCGCTCGCTCCCCTCGCAAGCTCGTCTCCCCGTCGCGTTCGGTGCCATCGATCGGGTCGACGGAGAGGACGAATCGGGCAGGCACGCGCGCCTCCATGCGATCCGCCGGGAGCGCCGTGGTGACGCGCAGCCGGTACCGGTCGTCCGCACGATCGTATTGAACGAGGTACCCGGTCACGATCGACGTCTCGCCTGGCAGGAGTGGAATCGCAGCCGTCACCACGCCTGCCTCGAAGCGCACTCGCGCGTCGTCCACGACCGGACCGGCCTCGACAACCCGGTCGACCGCCGGCACGCGGTAGGTGATCCCGTTCGCGTCGCCGACGTACACGCGGTCGCTCGGATTCCGAACGATATCCTCGCGCAGCAGCGTCAGTTCACCGGAGGCACGGTCCAGCGCGACGACCGTCATGGTCGTGGTGGCGATCGAGAGTGTCGGTGGCTCGCGGGTCGCCTCGTACACGGTGATCACGCGCTCAGCCTCCGGCGCGGCGGGTGTGAGGGATACCGCCTCGGCAAAGTACGGCACGTCCGCGTACACGGCGCGCAGGACGTGCGTCAGCGATGTGCTCGGATCGACCGCGAACGTGAAGCGCCCGTCGGTTGCAATCTCCGTTCGCGAATCGACCACGTCGTCGCCGTCGAGTGTGATCAGCCGGATCTCGAGCGCCGAGGGGGTGGCCGCGCCCGCTGTTCCGTTTCGTACCGTGCCGTCGATACGGCCCGCGGGCGGCGACTGTGCGCCGGCGAATGGGCCGTGACCGGGCCACGCCGCGGCCGCCACCGCGGCGAGGGCAGCGGCGAGCGTGAGCGCGATCGCGACACGCGCCCCGCGTCGGGCGAACGTGCCCGATCGCGGCGTCACGGCCGCACCGTCGATCGCGAGCGCTCCACCCGGCCCGTGATCCGCTTCACGACGGCACGCCCGCGTCGTCGTGCATGCGTAACGCCTCCGTGACCGCTCGCAGCTCGGCGCCAAGCGCGCGTCGTCCCGCCAGCCTGTCGGCCTCCGCGATGCGGCCGGCGGCGAGATCGTCGTTGAGTTCACGCAGCTCGTGGAGGAGCACCGCGCGGCGCGCGCGCAGGGCGGCCACGTCGGCCGGCTCCGCCACACCCTCCTCGGCGCCCGGAAACGCGAGGTAGATCGCGACCACGAGTGCCAGCGCGGCGAGCACCGCGAACTCGATCACGGTTCGCGCTCGATCTCGGCATCAAGCCAGTGCTCGTCCGCCGGCGAGCCGGTGTCGTCCGCGGCGGGTCGGGCAGCGGCCGGGCGCCGCAACCGGTACAGGAATGCACCGCCCGCGAGGGCGACCAGCGCGAGCGAACCGCCGACCCATCCGAAGAGCACGAGGTTGAAGCCCTCGCGCGGGATCTGGCGGAGGATGCGATCGCCGTAGCGATTGCGGAAGTAGAGCACGATGTCGTCGGGCGGTGCGCCGGCTTCGAGGCGGCTGCGGATCAGGCTCTTCATGTCGTTGCAGATCGCGAGCGTGCACACGTCGAGGCGCTCGTTCGTGCATTGCGGGCAGAGCAGCTGGCGTTCGATGGCGAGCGCCTGGGCGTCGAGATCGCCGCTGGTCGGCACCGTCGGTCCGCTGCGCGTGAGGAAGATCACGAACGCGATCGCCGCGACGATCACCAGCACGACGAAGCCGGCGAGCGCGAGCCGGCCGCGCATGAGCGCCACCTAGACGCGCTCCAGCGCGCCGTCGGGGGCGAGCACCGCGGCGCGCTCGGGTGCGCGGCGCGGGGCGAGCGCAACCCGCGTGCCGAGCACGTAGATCGCCCCGCCGAGCCACAGCCAGCGCACGAGCGGGTTCAGGAACGCCTGGAACTCGGCCGTGAGCGACTCGTCCCAGCCCTGCATGAACACGTAGAGGTCGCGCGTGAACGACCCGTCGATCGCGACGATCGCCACCGGTTGCTGAGGGAAATTCGTGAACGTGCGCCGCCCGGGCTCGAGCGTGGCAACGACGTCGTCACCGCGCCTCACCGTCACGTCCGCCTTCACCTCCACCTCGATGCCGTTGCGGCCGGGTCGTTCGGCGAAGAGCCGGTTGTACGTGAGCGTGTACGCGCCAACCTGGAAGCTCTCGCCGGGCGCGACCGCAGCGCGTGTCTGCTGCTGGTAGATGTTCGACCCGATCACTGCGACCGCCATCACCGCGATGCCCAGGTGCACCATGTAGCCGCCGTAGCGCCGCTGATCGCGCGCGAACAGCGCCGCGAAGGCGGCGAACCACGGTCGCCCGGTGGCCCGGCGCAAGCCGCGGGTGCCGAGCACGTACTCGCGCGTGGTCACGAAGCCGAGCGCGATCGCCGCGCCCGTACCGGCGAGCGCAAAGCGATCGCGCATGCCGAGCGCGGCCAATGCGAGCATCGCCGCCACGACGAAGATCGCCGGTGCGCGCAGCCGGCGCAGCAGCGTGCCGCGCGCGGTGCCGCGCCACGGGAGCACGACGCCGAGCGCCATCAGGGCGAGCAGCGCGATCAGCAGCGGGCCAACGACGTCGTTGTAGAACGGCGGGCTGACGGTGATGCGACTGCCGTCGAAGAGCTCCGAGAAGACCGGGAAGAGGGTGGCGCCGAGCACCACGAGCGCGATCGCGGTCATGACATAACTATTGAGCAGCATCCCGGTCTCACGTGACGCCAGCGATTCGAGCTCAACATCGGCGCGGAGTCCCGGCATCCGCCAGGTGATCAGCACGAGCGAGGCAATCACCGTCAGCCCGACGAGCACGAGGAAGTACGGGCCGATCTCAGACTGCGCGAACGAGTGCACAGAGGAGACGAGCCCGCTGCGCACGTTGAACGTCCCGAACACGGCGAGTGCGAAGGACGCTTCGACGAGCACGAGGTTCCACAGCTTCAGCATCCCGCGACGCTCCTGCACCATCAGGGTGTGGAGGAACGCGATCATCGGGAGCAGGGGCAGGATCGCCGAGTTCTCCACCGGGTCCCAACCCCAGTACCCACCCCAGCCGAGCACGGTGTACGCCCACCAGCCGCCGAGCATGTTGCCCACGCTGAGCACGAGGAACGAGACCAGCGCCCATGCCCGCGCGTGCCGGAGCCAGGTGCCGTCCATGCGACCGGCCAGCAGTACCGCTGCGCCGAGCGTGAACGGGACGGATGTGCTGACGAGCCCACTGAGCAGGAACGGTGGATGGATCAGCATGCCGGGATCGACGAGCAGCGGGTTGAGCCCGACGCCGTCGGCCGGCAGGTATGCGCTCACGCGGAAGGGCGAGGCGAAGAAGGCGAGTGCGAAGAGGAAGGCGGCGAGCACAGCGCCCGCCGTGGCGACGGCGTGCGGTGCGCACCATGGCAATCGCGGCACGCTCAACCGCACGAACGCGGCCAGAAAGAGCGACATCGTCCAGGTCCAGAAGAGCAGGGAGCCGGGCTGACCGCTATACAGCGACGCCCACTTGAAGCGCGGCTCCATCTCGCGCGAGGACACCGAAGCGACGTGCGCGATCGAGAAGTCGTTCGTGAGCAGCGCGTAACCGAGCAGCGCGATGGCGAGCGTGAGCAGGCCGGCGATCGCCGGGATCGCGCGCCGCGCGGCGAGCTGCGCGCGCAGGTGACCGGCCCGCAGCCCGTAGACCGAAGCGCCGACAGCGAAGAGCGCGGCGGCGAAGGCCGTCAGGACGGCCGCGGCGCCCAGCGTCGCGAGCAGGTTCACGCGCGGCCTTCCTCAGTCCGAAGCGGAAGCGGCGTCCGATGGGGTGGGCGTCTCCGAGAAGAACTCGTTCTCGTGCTTGATGATCACACTCGACGCCAGCAGGCGCTCGGCCTCCCCGGTCACGCCGTCGACCACGACGAAGGCGCCCGGGCCGAAGAGGCTCGGCACCACGCCGTCGTAGTCGATGGTCATGCGCTCGCCGTGCTCGCCGACGATGTCGAAGCGGGTCGGGCGGCCGTTGGTCTCGATCACGGAGGCGCCGTCCACGCGCCCGCCCACGCGCCACTGGCGGCCCGCGGTGTCGATCTGCTGCGCGAACTCCTCGGGCGTGACGTAGTAGGAGAGCGAGGAACCGGCCGCGCGCCAGGCGAGCAGCGTGATCGCGGCGGTGGCGATGAGCAGGAGCAGGATCAGCCGGCTGCGGCGCGAGGCTAGCATCCCGTTCACGAACGCTCCTGCAGCTTCGCCAGCATCGTGCGGAACTCCTGCTCGCCGAGTGCGCCGTTGAACTTCTCGCTGACCAGCAGACCGGGTCGCAGGAAGAAGGCCTCCGGCAGTCCGTAGACACCGTAGTCGAGGTAGACGGTGCCCTCTACGTCACGCACGAGCGGGAACGTGAGCGCGAATTCCTCCACGAACGCTCGCGCGTCGCGTTCCGCGTCCAGAATGTTCACGCCGACGAACGTGTACCCCAGCGCGCGATACTCCGGCCACAGGCGCTCAATGATTGGCGCCTCCTCGCGACAGGGCGCGCACCACGAGGCCCAGAAGTAGACGAACACGGGTCCGTCCGCGTGTGCGTCGAGGTCAAAGCTGCCGCCGCCGTCGAGCGTGGGGAGGGTGAAGCTGCGCGCCTGCGCGAAGCCGGCATCGGTCCGCCCGATCGGCGAGCCACCCACGCCTTCGCGCATCGCCACGGCGAGCACCACGAGCAGCGCGACCGCCGCGAGGCCGACGCCGAGGACGATGAGCCGGCTGATGTCGCGTCGTGCCATCTCGGCCACGGACGTTACCGCTGGTCTCTGGCGACGTTCAACGAAGGTGCGTCGCGTGTGTGGTTGATATGCACAGCGACCTGCGCGCATTCGATCACCCGGCTCAGCATTCGTGCTTGACCGTGGCAGGGGCGAATGCTACTTCACTACGTGCAACGAGCACGGCCCGCCCGGCCACGCAGCCGGGCGGTTGCGTGCTGCAGGCACTTCGATTCACAGATTTCAGGTTGGGAGGTCGCTCTTGCGCTCGTCCGGCACCCCTGCGCGGCGGCTAGTGGCCTTCTCCGTTCTCCTGCTGATCGTCCTCTTCGCCGTCGCCTGCAATGACCCCCAGTCGACCGTTAATCCGAAGTCCGACAACGCTGACAGCGTGCAGAGCCTCTATCTGCTCGTGTTCTGGCTGGGCATGCTTGTGTTCGTGGGCGTCACGCTCGCGGCCGTGGTCTTCGCGTTCGTGTTCCGTGAGCGGCCCGGCCGCCAGGCTCGGCAGATCCACGGCAACACGCGCCTCGAGATCTTGTGGACGTTCATCCCCGTCGTGATCCTGGTGGTGATGGCCGTACCCACGTTCCAGGTCATCATCGACACGACCGGTGACCCGCCGAGCGACTCGCTCGTAATCGTCGCCACCGGCCACCAGTGGTGGTTCGAGTTCGCGTACCCCGGGCAGGGCGTGACGACCGCGAACGAGTTGCACATTCCCGTGAACCGCCCCGTGAGCATCAAGCTGCTGTCCGATGACGTGATTCACTCCTTCTGGGTGCCCCAGCTCAGCGGGAAGACGGACATGGTGCCCGGTCACGAGAACAGCCTCTTCTTCACGCCGAACGAGATCGGGGAGTACCGCGGTCAGTGCGCCGAGTTCTGTGGGACGTCACACGCGAACATGCGCTTCCGCGTGTTCGTGGACTCCCAGGAGGACTTCGACGCATGGGTGGCCTCCACGCTCGCGGAGCGGATCGAGCCCAGCGATGAACTCGCCACCGCAGGCGAGCAGGTCTTCACGACCAGCGCCTGCATCGGCTGCCACACCGTGCGGGGCACCGTGGCGGCGGCGCGCGTGGGGCCCGAGTTGACGCACTTCGGCAGCCGCGACACGGTTGCGTCCGGCATCATGGACAACACGCCCGAGAACGTCGCGCGCTGGCTGCGGGACCCGCCGGCTGTGAAGCCGGGTTCCAAGATGCCGAACCTGAACCTCACCGAAGACCAGATCCAGAAGCTCGTCGCTTATCTGGAGAGCCTGAAGTAATCAGGCTGGAGAGGTCCTGACATGGCTACCGCTGCAGGCACGATGCCCGCCGTTGGCTCCCACACCGGACTCTGGTCGTGGCTGACGACCGTCGACCACAAGCGCATCGGCACCCTGTACGGGGTGACAGCGGTGCTCTTCTTCATGCTCGGCGGGCTCGAGGCGCTGGCGGTGCGCACGCAGCTCGCCGTCCCGAACGCCACCGTGATCGAAGCCGGCCGCTTCAACCAGTTCTTCACCATGCACGCGCTGACCATGATCTTCTTGGCGGTCATGCCGCTCGGCGCCGCCTTCTTTAACTGGTTCGTTCCGCTCATGATCGGCGCGCGCGACGTCGCCTTCCCGCGCCTGAACGCGCTCTCCTACTGGGTGTTCCTCGGCGGTGGTCTGCTGCTCGTCAGCAGCTTCATCTTCGGTGGCGCGCCGGACGCCGGTTGGTTCGCGTACGCGCCCCTCTCCGGCAAGACGTACGCCGGATCCGGCATGGACTTCTACGTGATTGGGCTGCTGACGCTCGGTCTCTCTTCGCTGATCGCGGCGCTCAACTTCGCCGTCACGATCATCAACATGCGCGCCCCCGGCATGACGATGATGCGCCTCCCGGTCTTCATCTGGATGACGATCGTCGTCGCCTTCCTGCTCATCCTGTCGCTGCCGGTGCTGACCGTCGCGCTCGTGCAGATGCTCTTCGACCGCAATTTCGAAACGAACTTTTTCGTCGCGACCAACGGCGGGGACCCGATTCTCTGGCAGCACCTCTTCTGGGTGTTCGGTCACCCCGAGGTGTACGTCCTGATCCTGCCCTCCTTCGGCATCATCTCCGAGGTGCTCCCGGTCTTTTCCCGGAAGCCATTGTTCGGCTACACCGCCATCGTCTTCGCTGGCGTCTCGATTGGCGTGCTCGGGTGGGCGGTGTGGAGTCACCACATGTTCACGACCGGTCTGGGCACTGTGCCCCAGATCGTCTTCTCTGCCAGCACGATGGCGATCGCCGTTCCGACCGGCGTGAAGATCTTCAACTGGCTCGCTACCATGTATGGCGGGAACATCCGCTTCACAACCGCGATGTACTTTGCGGTCTCGGTGATCGTGCTATTCACGATCGGTGGCATCACCGGCGTGATGCACGCGGTCGTGCCCGTCGACACCCAGCAACAGGACACCTATTTCATCGTCGCTCACCTGCACTACGTGCTCTTCGGCGGCGCGATCATGGGCATTTTCTCGGGCATCTACTACTGGTTCCCGAAGATGACCGGCCGCTTCCTCGGTGAGGGACTCGGGAAGCTCCAGTTCTGGCTGTTCTTCATCGGTATGAACCTGACGTTCTTCCCCATGCATTTCCTTGGCGTGAGCGGCATGCCTCGTCGCATCTACACCTACGACGCGGGACTCGGCTGGGAAATGTGGAACATGGTCGCCACAATCGGCTCCTACATCATCGCCGTCGGCATGCTCGCGTTCGTCTGGAACTTCTTCAAGTCGATGCGCAAGCCCGCGACCGCCGCGGACGACGCGTGGGGAATGGGTGCGACTCTGGAGTGGGCTACCAGCTCGCCGCCCCCGGAGCACGACTTTGACGTGATTCCCGCGGTCCACGACCGCGACCCGCTCTGGTACAACCGCGACCACGGGATCACGCCGGAGCCCGCGCCTGCCCACCTGCACATCCACATGCCGCCGCCCTCGTACTACCCGCTTGTGATGGCGGGAGGTGTGCTGATGCTCGGCGTGGGCGTGCTCTCGCATCTGGCCGTCACGGCACTCGGCGTCGTGATCATCCTCTACTCCGCATGGGCGTGGATTCTCGAACCGACGGATTAGGAGAAGCTGATGGCCGCTGCCGCGCACGGGACCGTGCACCACAGCTCGACCGGTATCGACAACCGGAAGCTCCTCATGTGGATCTTCCTGGCGTCGGAGTGCCTCTTCTTCGGATCGCTCATTTCGGCGTACCTGATCTTCAAGGGCGCGTCGCTCGTCGGACCGTATCCCGAAGAGATTCTCGACATCCCCCTGACCTCCACGAGCACGTTCGTGCTGCTGATGAGCAGCCTCTCGATGGTGCTCGCCGTGTACGGCGCAGAACATGCGCGACCGCGCATGATGAAGCTGTGGCTGTTCGTGACGGTGCTGCTCGGGCTGGCGTTCCTCGGGTTTCAAGTCTACGAGTTCCGCGCGTTCGGCCAGGAGGGCTTGAACCTCAGCACAAACCAGTTCGGCGCCACGTTCTTTGTGCTCACGGGCTTCCACGGAACTCACGTCGGTGTGGGCGTGGTCATTCTCAGTTCATTGCTCTTCGGATCCTTCAGGCGCAGCGGACTCGGCTCTGAGGCGGGGTTCCATGTCGAAGTCGCCGGGCTGTACTGGCACTTCGTTGACATCGTCTGGATCGTGATCTTCACACTCATCTACCTGATCCCGCAGTAGTCCCTCGGCAGATCGGAGCGCCACATGACCAGTGATATGGCCCACGGCGAAGCCCAGCTGCCGGAGGTCGAGCACTCGCTGCCGTCGATCGGCCCGCGGCAGTACGTGATGATTGGCGTGATCCTCACGGTGATCACGGCGATCGAGCTCTGGGTGTCCTACTCGAGCCTCGGCAACCTGATCATTCCGGTCCTGTTGATCCTGTCGGCGGTGAAGTTCATCGTCGTCGTCGCGTTCTTCATGCACCTGCGATTCGACCACCCGGCGCTCACACGCTTCTTCGTCTTCGGATTCGTGCTGGCCACAGCGATCCTCTTCGCGTTGATCTCGCTGTTCTGGAACGACGCGACGATCATCGAAGGGACGCGGCAGGAGACGGTGCACGCCGCCGCTGAAGGCGGCGCAGCGGCCGGGGCGAAGCTCGAGGTCGCGCTCGGCGAATTCCACGTCGGCGCGGCGGGCGAGGCGGTCGCCGGGGGCGCCGAATTCGACGTCAAGAACGATGGCGCGGTTCCGCACAACCTGCGCGTGATCAAGACGGACCTTGCCCCGGAAGCGCTTCCCGTTGGCGGCGGCGTCGTGGACGAGAGCCAGGTCGAAGTGGTTGCGTCCGTGGCCGACCTTGCAGCTGGTGCGACCGGCAGCGCGACCGCGACACTCGCGGCGGGCTCATACGTGCTGATCTGCAACGTACCCGGCCACTACCAGCTGGGCATGTACGCCGCGCTCACCGTCCACTAGGTCCCGCTCGACAGGCTGAACAGGACCGAACGGCCCGGGCAACCGGGCCGTTCGCGTTGGCGCGCCCTTCCGCCGTGCACCAGCGCCGGGGCGCGTCGCCGCCACGAGTGCGACTCGGTGCGCGGGGTCAGGTGCGCTATCGGAGCAGGACGGGTGGTGCTCAGGCCTCGTTCTGCACCCGTGCCGCGGCGCGCGCGCGTTCTGCCACCGCTTCTGAGGCCCGCTGTGCCTGCTCCGACTTGTGTGCCCATACGCCGAAGATGATGCCCATGATCAGCAAGTACATCATCCCGCCGAGCACCCACATGATGAGACCGCCAAGTTGTTGGTCGTCGGCCGGCGAGAGCGACAGCGGTCCGCTGGCCTCACGGTAGACCTCGTAGGTCGGGCGGTCGGCAAAGGTGAGCATCGCGCCGAGGAACTGTCGCGGGACGCCGGTCACGAAGACGTAGAGCACACGTGGGATGTACGCGAGCCGCGACCGTCGCGGCCGCGGATCGATCACGTTCCACCAGAAGAGTATCGCCGCGCCGGCCAGCGACAGGTGCTGCACGTCATGCACGAGCGCGTTCGTGATCGAAGCGTCGTACCACCCCGGAGTGATGTGCCAGCTCAGGAGCACCACCGTCATCGCCCCGATTGCGACCACGGGGTGCGTGAGCCAGCCGTAGGCGACACGCACGCCCTGCCGTCGGGCGAGCGGGCGGATCACGCCAAGCCTCAGCCAGCGCGGCATGCCGCGCAGCGAGGGCGTCGTGGGCGCCCCAAGCAAGATCACCGGCACGGCCAGCGTCATCAACAGCTCATGCTGAAGCATGTGGAACGCGAGGTAATGCTCTGCGAGTCTGTCGATCGGCGACTCGATCGCGATCACCAGCAAGGCCAGGCCGATGAAGTAGAGGGCGGTTCGCCACCAAGGGTGCTCGCGGCTGCGCGTATCCCAGCGTCTGAGGCCGTGCACGTAGAACCACGCGGCGATCGCCACCGGAATCAGGAACTGAGGGTCGAAGCTCCAGTTCGCCCAGAGCGGCAGATCGGAGTTCAGGGCGTTGTGCGCTGGTGCGGTCGCCTGTATCAGCGCCGGCAGCGAGATGACAGCCATCGGTCGCGTTCCTTCGCTCGGGATGGGGGATCAGCACCAGTGTCGCCGACGCACTGCTCGTGCGCACCCGGACGTGCGACGCGCGGGATCCGGTGCCACGGATGGGCCCGACGCACGGCGGGCCCGTGCTTTGTGTACAAAGTACGCATACGATCGGGACGACTGGAGGCCGCGTTCGGCCTGACAGCGGAGGCCCGCTCTCGATGCAGACGTTGCGCGTCGCGCTCGCACAGATCAACACCACCGTGGGGGACTTCGACGGCAACCGCGAGCTCATGCTCGCGGCGGCACGGCGCGCCTCCGATCAGCAGGCCGATCTGGTCGCGTTCCCGGAACTCGCGATCACCGGCTACCCGCCCGAAGACCTGTTGCTGCGCCACGCGTTCATCGTCGACGCGGAGGCCGCGCTTCTCCGCCTCGTCGCCGACTCCCGAGGGCTGCCTCCGCTGATCGTGGGCTGTCTCGACTTCGATCAGCATCTCTACAACGCGGCTGCGGTCGTGCACGACGGCAAGATCGTGGGTCGCTACCGAAAGCACGAGCTGCCGAACTACGGCGTGTTCGACGAGGAGCGGTACTTCCAACGCGGCACGGAGTCTCCGCTGTTCACGATCGGGGGCGTGGCCGTCGGCGTCACGATCTGCGAGGACATCTGGTATTCGACCGGCCCGCTGAGCCGGCAGGCCCTCGACGGCGCACGCGTGATCGTCAACATCAACGCTTCGCCGTTCCACGCGGGCAAGACGCGCGCTCGCGAGCGCATGGTCGCCACGCGCGCCGCGGACAACACGGTCGCGGTTGCCTACGTGAACCAGGTCGGCGGCCAGGACGAGCTGGTCTTCGACGGCAACTCGCTGGTCCTCGGCGCCGATGGCGAGCCGCTGGCGCGCGGCGCGTCCATGGAGGAGGACCTGCTGATCGTCGACGTGGACGTAGAGCAGATCCTGCAACGACAGCTCCACGAGTCGCGCCTGCGCCGCCACCGCGCTCCCGGTCCGCGAGCCGAGCCGCTGTTCGTGACCGGCCCACCGTCCGCGCAGCGTCCGCTGCTCGCGACGCGCGCACTTGCGCCCGTTGACGATGACGCCGAGACCTACCGCGCCCTCGTCGTCGGCACCCGCGACTACGTGCGCAAGAGCGGCTTCGCGGACGTCTTCGTCTCCGTCTCGGGCGGAATCGACTCTGCGCTCGTCGCGGCCATCGCCGTGGATGCGCTGGCCGCCGACCACGTAACGGTGGTGGCCATGCCGTCGCGCTACTCGTCGGAGGGCTCGCTCGCGGACGCGCGCGATCTCGCGCAGCGCCTGGGCGTGCGGATGATCACCCTGCCGATCGAGCCAATGCACGCCGCAGGCCTGGAGATCCTCGAGCCCGAGTTCACCGGCAGCGCGCCGGGCACCGCGGAGGAGAACCTCCAGTCCCGCATCCGCGGGATGCTGGTGATGGCGCTCTCGAACAAGCAGTCCCGCTCGCTCGTGCTCACGACCGGCAACAAGTCCGAGTACGCGTGCGGGTACGCGACGCTGTACGGCGACATGGCCGGCGGCTTCGCGGTGATCAAGGACGTGGCGAAAACGCTCGTCTGGCGGCTCGCCCGCCATCGCAACGAGATCGGTGAGGTGATCCCCCGCAGCTCGATCGAGAAGCCCCCGTCAGCGGAGCTCCGGCCCGATCAGCTGGATACGGACTCGCTCCCCCCGTACGAGGTGCTGGACCCGATCATCGAGGCGTATGTGGAAGACGACCTCCCGGTCGACTCGATCGTTGCGCGGGGCTTCGATGAGACGCTGGTTCGCCGCGTCGTCGACATGGTGAACCGCAACGAATACAAGCGCCGCCAGTCGCCCCCCGGCGTGAAGATCTCGCCCCGCGCCTTCGGCCGCGATCGCAGGCTGCCGCTGGCGACCCGGTACCGCGGCTACTGATCCGCCGACGCGCCCGTGTCCGTGCGAAGGCGCTGCGCGACAGCGGCACTGAGCGTGTCGACCGCGGTCAGCTCGATCCAGGCCTCGAAGGCCTGGCGGATGGCCGTGTAGGCCGCTTCGACCTCCGACTCGAGCTCCGGCGAGCCGCGCGCTGCCTGCCGCGCCGTGGTCACCTGCTCGACGAGCCGCTCGAGCCGAGGCGCCAGCAGATCGTGGAGGTTGTGGAATTCCTCGTCGGCATCCGCGTGGCCACGGTCGAGCATGATCTGGAGCGCGCCCATCACCCACGCCAGCGATCCGAGCAGGGTGCCCAGCTCTTCGCGTGTGAAGCCGACGGGCACGCGCGGTTCGTTCATGCGCCGCGCTCCCCTTCGAAGGCGACGATCGACGCCGCGCGGAGCGCGCCGTTCAGCGCGGCGAGCTCGCCCAGCGCCGATCGGGCGACCTGCACACCGGCGGTCATCTCATCGAGCACGGCTTGGAACAGCGGGAGCACGAGCGCGAGGTGCGCGTCCGTGCCGTCCAGCACCACGACTGCAGGGTCGAGCAGCGCGACCGCGTCCGTGAGTGCGCCGGCGATCAGCTCGAGCGTCTCGTCGTCGAGCGGCGCGTCGGGAGGCAGCTCGGGCAGCGCGGGCAGGGCCCCCGCCTCGGAGTGAGCACCGCGGGCGATGCGCCCGCCGACCAGGACCGCCGCTTCCGGCACCCCCCGGAGCGTCACGTACAGCACGTGATCCTCGCCGGCGGCCGCGCCGACGGTCGTCTCCGCGCCGAGCGCGGCGTGGGCGCGGCTGATCACCGCGATCGGGACATCGATGTGCGCCCGCAGCGCGGCGACGACCGAGAGACCGTCCCACTCGGGGAGCTCGAGGCACGACCGCAGCCGCCCCGCTGTCGCGTCAACCGTGCCCGGACAGGCGACACCGATCGCCAGTGCCGATCGGCGGTGCGGCTCGTGCGCGAACAGCGCCGCGATGCGACCGCCGACCTCCCACGACCAGGCCTCCTCGGTCGGCAGCATCGGGAGCGGCCAATCCTCGCGCGAGAGCACATCGCCGTCTTCGTCCGCCATCACCAGCCGCAGCTGACTGGGCGTGAAGTCCACGCCCACGTAGACGGCGCCGAGCGCGGTCGCCACGGGCCCCGCCGTACGCACCTTCGCGCCGCCGCCCGGCGTCCCGGGACTCGTCATGTGCCGGCCGCCTCGATCTTGCGGAGCGCGGCCACCACGTCGTCAACTTCGCGCTGCGTGCTGGTCGCGGCGAGGGGAAGCGCGATCCACTCGGCAGGCAGGCGCTCCGCGACCGTGAAGTGATCGCTCGCGAGCCGGGGTTCATGCTCGCCAAGCGCGGCGCGCACGCCCGGTCGGGTGTGGAGCGGCGGTGCCGGGAAGGCCGCCTCGCATGCGATCCCTTCGGCGCGGAGGGCGGCGAGGGTCTCGCCGAGCGGCCGTTTCCAGACGATCCGTCGGAGGCGGGCGATGTACTGGTGGTACGCGACACGGACGTGGCGGCCGTGATGCATGCCGGCGACGCCGCGCATGCCGCGCAGACCGAACGTGAGCTCCCACGCGATGCGGCGACGGACCGCCATCGCCTCCGGCTCCGCGCGCAGCCACGCCAGTGCGTGTCGCGCGACCATGCCGTCCAGATCGCCGGCCGGTTCCCCTGCCGGTTCCCCGGCGCGCGGCGTGACGAGCGCGAACGGCGCCGTCGCGTCGTCCGGTACGCCGAGCCGGAACAGTCCGGCCGCTCCAGAGGCGCCCGCCGGGCGCCCGCGCTCCGAGGCCCCAAGCGCACAGCTGGCGTCCTCGATCACAGGCAGACCGGGCGAGCGGATCACGCGTTCGAGCTCGGTCAGTGCCGCGGGATGGCCGAACGGGTGGGTCGCGATCACGGCCCGGATCGTGGAAGAGGCGGCGATCGCGTCCGCGACGGCGCGTGGCGCGATCGCCCCCGTCTCGGCGTCGACCTCGACCGGGATCGTGGTCAGTCCGGCGCGTTGTCCGGCTGCCGGCCAACCGTTACCCGCGAGCGCCGGGACGAGCAGTTCCCCGCCGTGCTCGTTGGGCGCTGTGGCGTGGAGGGCGGCGGCCGCCGCCTCCTCCCACCCGGCGAAGAGCGTGACGCGGTCGCTGTCGATCTCGAGCCAGTCCGCCAGGCCGGCGGCGAGGGCGGCTGAAGGATCGCGATCTGAGGCGGGTTCGGGCGGGAGATCCACAGGCCAGGCGGCCGTCCGAACGGGCGGACCGCCGTCGATCGCGAGTGGCTGTGCGGTATCGGCGGTCACCGCGCCAAATCTACGCGACGAACCGCGGCGCCGCAAAAGCGGCGGCGGACCGGGTGTGGCACTCGCACGAAATCGCTAGCCGGCGGCTGCGGTGTCAAGGGCGACGCTGAGTGCCGGCACCAGGTCGGCGGGCGAGATCTCAAGCACGCCGGAAAGCGCGATCAGCGAACGAAGCGGGATATCGCGCTTCCCATTCTCGTAATTGGAAAGTGCTGCCTGGGTGATACCGGACATCCAGTCGACGTCGGCCTGGGTCTTTCCCTGGCGCACGCGAATTTCACGGAGCCGGCTTCCCGTCGCCTCGCGGTCGTACGGCGTAGCCACAGCGGAGGGCCTCATTGACACCTTCTACCTTCCGCTAACGTTTAGGTTGAGACGATAACTTCAGGATCGAAGCTGACGCAATGCGTTCAGTGATAAGTGGTCTGGGTGCGATGCGACGTTCGCGCGCTCGTACGATGCGCGGACGGGCAGCGATGGATGGGGGTACGAGTGTCCTGGAGCACGGTCGCCGATCGGCGAACGCTGCGCCTCGCGGTCGTGGGGCCCGGCCGTCTCGGCGGCGCGCTGTGCGCCGCGCTGGTCGCCGCGGGTTACGCACCGCCGCTTGTGATCGGTCGCCGGGCCGAGCGCGCGGGCGCGCTTGTG
>JAQBZW010000253.1 GCA_027622315.1 Chloroflexota bacterium
CGGCGCGGCGCCCGAACGCGGGCCTGAGCGCCACGGCGAGGGCGAGCGCGGCGGCGCCCCACACGACCGCCGCGTAGGTATCGGACGGCCAGTGGACGCCCGCCCACATACGCGAAAGCGCGGTGAGCGCGATGGCGGCCACGCACGCGACACGCACCGGCGCCACCCAGCGCCCCGGCAGCAGCTCGGGGGCGAGCAGGAACCACGTGCCGAACACGAGCACCGCGGTCAGTGCGTGACCGCTCGGGAACGCGGGCGGACTGCCGGTCGCGCGGGCGACGAAGTCGCCGGCCGGCCGAGGACGATCGACGATGCTGCGGCCGATCTGGAGCAACCGCCGTGCGAGCGCGGCGAACGCGATCACGAACAGCAGATCACTGCGATGGCGACGGATCGCGAGCGCGATCGCGACCGCGGCGAGCGCCACCGCGAGCGCCGTCATGTGGTCGTTGAAGGCGGCCGCGATCGGCGCGAACGGGTCGCCGAGCGCGAGCACGGGGGCTGCCGTCCAGCGGTCGCCGGGGAAGGTGGTGGTGCGCGCGCCGGTAATACCGAGCGCGACCGAGAGGAGCACGAGCGCAACCGGCGTGCGCGCCGATGGCGGCAGCGGACGCTAGCCCTTCACCGCCAGCGTCGCGGCGAACGCGACGCCACGGGCTACCCAGCGGGCGAGGGCCGCGTCATCCTCGACGCCCGCTCCGGCGACGACGAGCCAGCCCTTCATCGGCCGCCCCGTCATGTCGAAGCGACGCGCGTGTGGCTCGCCGAGCAGCGTCTCGGTCTCGGTGGGCTGTACACGCACCATGAGCTCGTCGCCCAGCACGCCACAGCACATGTTGCCGCCGAGCATGAACGAGAGCCCGCCGAACATCTTCCGCTCGCCGATGTCGTCGCGCGGTCCGATCAGCGCCCGCACGCGTGCGGCCAGCGCCTCGTCGTACGCCACGTGCCGTCCTCCTCGCTCAGTCCGTCGCGCGCACGACTCGACGCACGATCGGGCGCCCCGGCCGTCGCGTCACGACGGGCGTGAAGCCCGCCGCCGTGAACATCGCGAGCGTGCCGTGCCAGGCGTCTGCGTCGGCGATGCGGCGTTCCGTCGGGTCGAGCGGGTAGCCCTCCACGACCTCCGCGCCACGCTCGGCGGCGTATGCCACCGCCGCATCGAGCAACGCCCCGGCCAGGCCCGAGCGGCGGTGGTCTTTCGCGATGAAGAAGCAGACGACAGACCAGACCGGCGTGTCGTCGACGCTCTTCGTGATCGGCGAGCGATCGAGCCGGCCGAAGTCCTCGCGCGGCGCGACCGAGACCCAGCCCGCGGGTTCGCCATCGCGGTAGCCGATCAGCCCGGGCACGCGGCCGTCGTCTACGACCGCGCGCAGTGCACGGCGGTTGCCGTCGTCGCCGTTCGCGGAGAACTCCCGTGCCGTCACGCGCAGCCACATGCACCAGCATCCGCTGGACGCGCGGCTCGCTCCGAACAGCCGCTCGAAATCGGACCAGCGATCGGGCGTGACCGGGCGGACGTCGAGGTTCGCCCTCCGAGCGCTGGTCACGGTGCTGCGGGTGGCCCGAAGCGTCCCGCTTCCACGTCGTCGACGAAGCTGAGCACCGCATCGTTCCAGTGGTCGGGCCGCTCGAAGTACGAGGAGTGGCCCGCGCCCGGGATCTCGACGAAACGAGAGCCGGGCGTGAGGTCGTGAGAGATCCGGATCAGCTCGGCGGGAATGACGCGGTCGCGCGCGCCCACGACCCAGAGGATCGGAATGCCGCTCTCACGCAACCGTGACGCGGTGGAGCCGCGGTAGTTCACCATGCGCCCGGTCGGCGCGAGGAAGTCCCGCGGCCGCTTCGGGTTGATGCCGCGGATCTGGCGATAGAGGAAGTGCATGTCCGGCTCGTCGCCCTCGTAGTCCTCCGCCGTGGCGCGCCCGAGCAGCGAGCCGGTGAGCGTTCCGTCCTCTTCGAGCGCCGTGCGCCGTGCCCGATAGCGGTCGTCGACGCAGCCGCCATTCGTGCCGGAGTAGATCAGCGAGACGATCAGTTCCGGCTCACGGGCAAACAGCCCGAACGCGGTGCGCCCGCCCATCGAGTGCGCCACGAAGTGCACACGCTTGACCGCGAGGTGCTTCAGCAACGCGCGCACGTCCGCGCCGAAGGCGATCCGTCCCGGGCCCTCCTCGACGTCCGGGGAGCGCCCGAACGCGCGGTGGTCGAACGTGATCACGCGATGGCGTTCGGCCAGTACCGGCACCTGCTGCCACCACGACATGGCGTTTCCGCCGGCGCCGTGCGCCAGCAGAATCGACGCCCGGTCCGCGTGTTCTGGACCGTGAACCTCGTAATAGAGGTGGAAACCGTCACCGAGGTCGAGGCGGGACACGTTCGTACTCTCCCAGATCCCACGGCTCGCCGGTCGCTGAGGCGATCACGTTGAGCATGTCTTCGATGTCGCCCTGGACCTGGTCGTCCGGGGCGAGCGTGAGCGCGATCAAGAATTCGGACCGGGCCGCGGCGTAAAACGCCTCGGCGTCCCCGTCGACCGCCTGGTGCTGACGCTTCGGTCGCGCGAGTTCGTTCGCGATGAACTCGCGGCACCAGCCCGAGGTATAGCGCACCGTCGGATCATCGGGGAGGGTGGCGACGGCGCGGTCGAGTGCCGCGACGCCGTCGGCGAAGCGGCGCTTGCGCGTGACGAGCGTGTTCCCGAGGTAGGCGTGCGCCTCGCCGAACTGCGGCGAGTCCGCGATCACCTGCTCGGCCGCGGTCAGCGCGCCGTCGATATCGCCGCGTTCATGTAGCGCCATCGCATGCCGTAGCCGATCGCGGGCGCTGTCGCTGACGTCGTCACTCATGCAACGATCATAGGCACTGGTCCGAGGTGGGCGGGACCTTCGCCCGCCGTCCGCACGGCGCAGGCGGCTACGTTCGAACGACCGACGACTGCACGCGAGAGGAGGAACTGCCATGGCGCGAGCCCCATTCACGGACGAAGAGGCGGCACAGGTCGCCGGCACGATCGGCATCAACTTCGCGAGCGAGCGTTTCGATCTCGAGCAGTTCCGCATGGGCATGAACGTGGAGCTCGAGCACGGCCAGCGCGATCCTGCGACGGATGTGACCGGAGACGATCCGGTCATAACCGGCAAGATCGCACTCGCGCATCTACGCGAGTTCCCCGACTACTACGCGCGGCTCGCGAAGATGGAGGCGGAGGCGGACGGTCGCGGCTAGCGGCAACACTCGAACACCGACGCCCGCCACAGTCCACGCATTCCGCGTTTCACTCGGGACGGACAGGACCGGGGCGTTCGCCCTCAGCGCAGACGAGCCGCGCGCTCGCATCACTGCCCGGGCGTGTCCTCGAGCGCGTCGAGCCGCTCGCGCCAGGCCCGTGCACCTTCAACGTGCGCGCCGAGCGCGCGTACGTCGCGGGCGAGTGCCGCGTCGGACGTGACCACCGTCCACGCGCCCGGCTCCGGCTCGGCCGCGAGGAACGACACGATCCGTCGGTCGGCGGCGTTCGGGCCGCCGGCGGCGTAGAACACACCCACGCGGCCGGCGACGCCTTCCGGCAGCCCGGGGAGAGGCCGCCCGTCGAGCACGGCCACGATCTCGTCGCCGCTGTCCGCAGCGAACCGGCGCAGTGCCGCGATCAAGCGCCGTGCGGCTCCGGGACGATCCCGCCACCAGCCGTCCGGCCGGGACCCGATCACGTTCATGACGTCGACGACGATATGCATTGTCCGAAGACGGATAGCGCGGGCCGGACGCACACGTCCCCCACGCTGTGACGGCGTAGGGGACGTGACTTCTGCGCGATGGCCGCTGCTAGCGCCGCATGCCGCGTCCGGTGAGCACGCGTGCCCCGGCGATCGCCGCGAGCGACAGCACCAG
>JAQBZW010000254.1 GCA_027622315.1 Chloroflexota bacterium
GGCCGAGCGGCCGGCGCCGGTGCTCGCCATCGGCGCGTTGATGCCGCTCATGCTCGACGGCCTCCCGCAGCCGATCGCGGACGCGATCGTGGAGCGCCAGCTCACGCGGCCGGGGCGGTTCGCCGCACGCTACGGCGTGCCCTCGGTGGCGATCTCCGACCCGGAGTTCCGCGCCGACAGCCGGCCGGGCGGCGCCGCGCGCCTGTGGCGCGGCGGCACGTGGATCAACACGAACTGGTGGCTCGTGCACGGGCTGCGCCGGCACGGCTTCGCCGCCGAGGCGGACGCCATCGCGCAGGCCAGCCGCGAACTCGTCGCGGGCCACGGCTTCCGCGAGTACTACAACCCGCTGACGGGCGAACCGGGCGGCGCCGAGAGTTTCGGCTGGTCGACCCTCGTGATCGACATGTGAGCGACGAAAGGAGCTACCGAGTTGCCACGAACCGAAAGGCTCGTCGCCTTCGACGGCCCGAGAAGCAGGCATGCGGTCCCAGGCCGCACCGGGGCCCATGTCGCTGTCGAAGTGTCGACGGGGCTGGAGATCTACTACATCGTCGGAGGGCGGCGATTCGACCGACTCACTTTGGGCATCGCCACCGCGGTTCAGATACTGCTGAATTCAGCCCGTTTCGCGCTTCACACGGGTGTCGCAGCACTGCCTCCGACGCTGCCCAGGGCCGCACTTGCCGTTGGGATTCCGGTCATCATCGGCGCGCTCCCGTGGACCCACGGGTTCCCGCCCGGTTCGACCGGATTAGCACTTACCACCCTCGGCCTCACCTGGGCATCGTGTGGTGCACTGCTCCTAGTGGCGCCCCTCCTTGCGGAGGATTTCTTCGTGCTCGCTGTTCCACAGACGTCTCCGTGGCCCGACCCACGGTGGCAAGCGCTGACCCTGCAAATGTTTTCCGCAAGGCGGGTGGCAGCCTCGGGCGTCGAGTTCCTGATCGCAGGCTTCCTCCTCCAACTGATCGGGCTCAATGTGAATTGACCACGTTCTCGGTACAAGTCGCATGGTTGGACATCGCCATATACTCGCGCACATGGTGACTATCGAACCGACCGATCCCAACGCGAAGCTGTCGCTCACCGTCGTCTCCGACTTCATCTGACCCTGGTGCTATGTCGGCCTCGTGGAGGTCGAACGCGTGTACCGGGAATGGGACGTCGAGCTGAAGTGGGCGCCGTTCCTGCTCGACCCGTCGATCCCGCCACAGGGCCGGGAGCGGGCGCGGCAGACGACCCCGGACACCCCGAAGAGCCACCTCGAGGCGCGTGGCGAGAGCGCCGGCCTCGAGTTCCGTCGCGGGCGCACGTTTACGCCGAACTCGATGCTCGCGCTCCAGGCGGGCGAGTACGCCCAGCATCACGGCACGCCCGAGCAGGTCACCGCGTTCCACCGCGGTCTGTTCAAGGCGAACTTCACCGACTTTGAGAACATCAGCGAAGTCGAGGTCCTCGCGCGCATCGCCGGCGAGCACGGCTTCGACGCGGACGATGTGCGCGACGCGCTCACGACCGACCGCTTCCGCGCGCAGCTCGACCAGGGCATAGCGCATTCGTACGAGATCGGCGTGACGGGCATCCCCACGTTCATCTTCAACGACCGCTACGCGGTGGTCGGCGCGCAGGAATACGACACGTTCGAGCAGGCGCTCACGCAGCTCGGCGCGCAGCGCCGCGACGGCGCGCAACCGAACGGCGGAACGCCGCCGCCCGACCCGGAGCTCTCCGACTTCGACTAGGGCCGGAACGCTCGCGGCGATCCGGCGGCCATCCAACCACCGCCATCACGGGAGCACGCCGGTCTCGCGCAGCAGCTTGAGTGTGCCCTCGAGGTCTGCGAGCGCGGCGAGGTCAATCGCCGGCGGTTGAATCGTCGAGAGCGGCGGCAGGTCGGCGGCGGCAGGCACTGACGCGATCACCGGGTACTCGACGGTCTCCTCCGCGAAGTAGCGCTGTGCGCCCTCCGACAGCAGGTAGTCGATCAGTCGGTTCGCCTGCTCCTGCTGGTCGCTCGCGGCCAGGCGACCCACGCCCGCGACGTTGACGAGCGTGCCGATATCACCCGGAGCGGTGAAGTAATTGCGCGCCGTGAACCCGTCGCCGCGTTCGCGCAGGAAGCTGTAGAGGTAGTAATGGTTGACGAAGCCGACCTCCACCTCGCCCGCGGCTACGGCTTCCACGACCGACGTGTTGTTCGCGTACTCGACGGCGTTGTTCGCCTTGACGCCGAGCAGCCACTCCCGCGCGGCCTCGTCCCCGCTCGCTACGCGCAGCGCCGTGACGAACGCCTGGAACGACCCGTTGGTGGGCGCCCACCCGATCCGACCGCGCCAGCGCGGATCGGTGAAGTCGAGGATCGAGGCCGGGAGATCCTCCGGCGTCAGTCGATCCGTGTTGTACACGACGACGCGCGCGCGGCCCGACAGCGCGACCCAGTTCCCGTCGGCCGACTGGTATTGCGCGGGGACACGTGCCAGCACGGCCTGATCGAGCCGCCCGAAGAGCCCCGCTCCCTCGATCCCCCCGAGTGCGCCCGCGTCCTGCGCGATGAAGACGTCGGCGGGCGTGCGGTCGCCCTCCTCGAGCAGGGTGGCGGCGAGTTCGGACGTGGAGCCGTACTTCACCGAGACCTCGATTCCGGTGTCCTCAGTGAAGCGCTCGAGGATCGGTCCGATCAGGGCCTCGTTGCGACCCGAGTAGACGGTGATGGACTCGCCGCCGCAGGCCACCAGCAGCGTCGAGACGAGCAGGGCGGCGGCGACAATCATGCGGACGCGTGTCAACGGTGCGCTCCCATCATGCGGTGCGGGACTATGCATCAACGAATATTCTGGATGAGGACATACTAAAGTTCAAACAACGCATATTGAAGAATTGACGAGGTACCTCGTTGCGTCTCAGCGACACGCCCGAGCTCATTCGGTGACACAGGGGAGGCACCGGGCTTGTGCCTGAGCACCCAAACGGTTGATCCTGCGTCAAGCCACGCACCAACGATCGCGCGCCAACCCGAGTCATCCCGGGCGGAGCATGACTGACGTGACCACCCTCCCCCTGCCCACCGTCACGCCACGGCGCAGCTTGCGCCGCGGCCCATCGCCGGTGCTGCTCGTCGCTGCGCTGGCCGTCGCCGCGGTGTGCCTCGTGCCGCCCGCATACTTGCTGGTCCGCGTGGCGGACGACCCGGCGCGTGCGATCGAGGCGATCGCGGCGCGCTCGGTAGTGGCGCTGGCCGTACGCACGCTCGCGTTCGCGCTCGTGGTCGCCGCCGGGGGCATCGTGATCGCGTTGCCCCTCGCATGGCTCGTCGAGCGCACCGATCTGCCCGCGCGGCGGCTGGTCGGCACACTGGCGGTCCTGCCACTGGCCGTGCCCTCATATGTCGGTGCGCTGGTGTTTCTCGCGGCGCTCGGCCCGCGCGGAATGCTCCAGGGCGCGCTGGCGCCATTCGGGGTCGAGCGGCTGCCGTCGCTATACGGATTCTGGGGCGCGGCGCTCGTGCTCACGCTGTTCACATACCCGTACCTGTTGATGACCCTGCGCCCGGCGCTCGGCGCGACGGATCCGCGGCTCGAAGAGCTCTCGCGGACGTTTGGGTACGGGCGCTGGACAACCTTCCGACGGCTCGTGCTGCCTCAGCTCCACCCGGCGCTCGTGTCCGGCTGCCTGCTGATCGCGCTATACGCCCTGTCCGACTTCGGCGGTCCGTCACTCATGCGCTTCGACTCCTTCACCCGCGTGATCTACATCCGCTACGAGGCCACCTTCGATCGCACCGGCGCCGCCGCGCTCGCGACCGCACTCGCGGCGCTGGCGCTCGCGATCGTCGCGCTCGACGTCTGGACCCGCGGCCGCCAGCGCTTCGACGCCGTGCGCGGCGGGGC
>JAQBZW010000255.1 GCA_027622315.1 Chloroflexota bacterium
CGAGCCGGGCCGGCCGAGCGCGAGCGCGAAGTTGCCCACGCGCGCCGAGCCGTCGGGCGCCATCTCCGGCGCCGCCGGTCCGCCTTCGGACACGCGCAGCACGGCGAGGTCGCTCCCGGGATCGCGACCCACGAGCGTGGCCGCGACCTCGCGGCCGTCGGGGAGGCCGACCGTGATCTCCTCCTCGCGTTCGATCACGTGATCGGTGGTCACGATCAGGCCATCGCCCCAGGCGACACCGGTCGCGGGCACGCGCCGGCGGGCGTTCACACGCACCGTGTGCGCGCCCGCGCGTTCGACCGCGTCGGCGAGAGCGGTGGAAGCCTGTTCGAGAATGCTGAAGTCGCTGGACGTCATCTGGTCGCTCCGTTCGTCGCCCGGCCGTCCGGTGCGTCTTTCCTGTCACAAGCATCGACCGTTCGGCGCCGCCGCGGATCACCCGGATGGCTAGGTCCCTCCCTGCCCATCCGGCGACCTTCCACCTGACCGCTCCTGCGACCCGTCGGCCCGTTCGGCCCGTTCGGCCCGTTCGTCCCGTCCCAGTGGTCCTGCGTGGAACGAAGGACGCCCGTTCCCGTTCGCCCTGAGACCCTCGTCGAAGGGTGCACGCGGTCATCCAGTGGTCCCGATCGGCGAGAAGCGACCGCTCAGGTGGGCTCCCGCGCGGCTAAGCCGCCCGGATGCTGTCGCACGCGCGGCAGCCGGCGAGACAGCCCATCGAGGGGCCGCGTTGCCCCCTTCGACGGGGTCTCAGGGCGAACGGAACTCGCGGGGCGTCCACCCGGCCGCCGGGACGGACGCAAGTCGCGCGGGGCAGTGCCGGAGCAGCAGGTTTGTACCTGCTGCTCTCACGGGCAGAACTGGCTGGGCGCAAGGGTGCGAGGAACAGCCCCTCCGCCTCGTCCCCCGTTTCACTCGGGACGAGCGGAAGCGGGCCGTTCTGGCGAGCCGATCCCCGAGGCCGTACCCTGAGTGGTGAGAGGCCGGACGCCGATGCCGATGACCATCCGCCGCAAGCCCACGCGTGCCGTGCGTATCGGACCGCTCCAGGTCGGCGGCGGCGCGCCCATTGCCGTGCAGTCCATGGCGGCCACCCGCACCCAGGACATCGAGGCCACGGTCCGCCAGGTCGAAATCATTCAGGCGGCCGGCGCCGACCTCGTCCGCATCGCCGTCGACTCGAAAAAGGATGTGGACGCCCTCGCCGTGATCAGGGCGCGTACGACCGCCACGCTCTCGGTCGACCTGCAGGAGAACTACCGGCTGGTCGCGCTCGTCGCGCCGTACGTCGACAAGGTCCGCTACAACCCCGGCCACCTGCACCACCACGAGCGAGCGAAGCCTGTCCGCGACAAGGTCGCGTTCATCGCTGAACAGGCTGTGAAGCACGATGTGGCGCTCCGCGTTGGTGTGAACTGCGGCTCTGTCGATCCGGCAAAGATCGCGAAGTTCGGTGCCGACGATGTCGGCGCGATGGTGGAGAGCGCGCTCGAGCACGCACAGATGCTCGACGAACTCGGCTTCACTCGTTATGTCGTATCACTGAAGGACTCGGACTGGCGCAAGGTCGTGGAGGGCAACCGCCGCTTCGTCGCCGCGCGCCCCGACATTCCGATGCATCTCGGCGTCACCGAGGCCGGACTGCCCCCCGATGGGGTGATCAAGACCCGGATCGCGTTCGAACAGCTGCTCGCCGAAGGCATCGGCGACACGCTCCGGGTGTCGCTCACGCTCCCCTTCGAACGCAAGGGCGAGGAGATTGAAGCGGGTCTCCAGATCATCGACGACGTGTACGCGGGCCGCTTCCGCTCGGTACCGGACGCCTTCGATCACGGCCTGAACATCATCTCGTGCCCCTCGTGCTCACGCGTCGAGAACGAGGCCTTCATCGAGCTGGCGCAGGACGTGAAGGCGATGGCGCAGTACGCGAAGGACCACGACGTCACGATCGCCATCATGGGTTGCCGTGTGAACGGGCCCGGCGAGACGGACTCCGCCGACATCGGACTGTGGTGCGGGCCGACCGGGGTCAACCTCAAGCGCGGGCCGGAGCTTGTGGGCCACTTCCCGTACGACGAGGTGCTCGCACAGACGCGGACCGTGCTCGACGCGGTGATCGCCGGCACCCCCGGCGCGAAGGCGCCCGCCCACCGGTGACGCGGCCGTGAGCGAGGCGCCACCGCCCCCGTCCCTGTCCACGATGTGGGCCGTGCAACCGCGCTTCGAGCGCGATATGGGCGCGTTCATGGAACGCGCGTCCGAGCTCGGCTACCGGGGCATCGAGATCAACCACTCGATGGACGCCGAACAGATCGGCGCGATCCTCGCGATCGGCACGTTGCCCGTGACCGGGGTGCACGCGCCGGCGCCACTGTCGCGACACACCACGCTTGGCTGGAACCGCGAGATGAACATCGCGTCGACCGACGAGGTCGAGCGCGCCGCGGCGGTGGAGGCGCACCTTCACTCCGTCGATCTCGCCGCGCAGGCCGGCGCGCGCCACGTGGTGGTGCACCTCGGGGGCGTGGGCAAGCGCGCGCTCGCCGGCGAGCGCCGGCTGCGCTCGCTCTACGAACGTCAGCCGGCGTCCGGTGCCGTCGCCCGGCCCGCCGGCGCCGACGTCTTCCGCGAGGAGTGGGAGCGCACCGTCGACCAGACGCTGCGCGAGCGCGCGGCGCTGGCCGCGCCGTATCTCGCAGCGGCCCGCCGCAGCCTCGACAGCCTCGCGGAACGGGCGCAAGCACGGGGCGTCACGATCGGCCTCGAGTGCCGGCTCCACTACCACGAGATCCCGCTGCCGCAGGAGTGCGCCGACCTGATCGCGCCGTACCCGGCCGCTGTGGCGGGCTACCTCCACGACGTCGGCCACGCCGAGGTGCTCCATCGCCTCGGCCTTGTCGACCGCGCGACGTGGTTCGACCTGCTCGGCGAGCGCGTGGTGGGCATGCATCTCCACGACGTGCGCCGTCTGACCGACCATCGTGCGCCCGGCAACGGGGACGTCGACTACGCGTGGCTGGCCGAACGCATCCCGGCGACGGCCGCACTCACCTTCGAGATCGACCAGCACGAGAGCGACGAGGACGTCTCGCGCGGGCTCGCGCTCCTGCGCGCAGCGAGGGTCGTTGGCGGGAGCTGAGCTGAGGGCATCCAGCCGCCTCAGTCAGATGTCTGAGGCACCTTCACAACTTTGAGCGGCGGAAGCTTCCCGGTGCCCCGCATCTCGACGAGGCCGGCCACCTGATGAGCGACGCGAATGTCGTGCAGGAACGCGCGCAGATCGACGCCGCGGTGTGGCGACCCGCACGTGAGGATGCGGTCGAGCGCCCGCTGCAGCAGGGCGCGGGCGCCGTGGGCGTTGCCGCGCAAGTAGTGCGTATAGCCGGCGCCCAGCTGGGCAAGGCCCTTGAAGAATTCCTCTTCCGATGTGCCCTTCGCCTGCGCCCAGCATGTTTCCCAGGCCTCGTGCGCGGCGAAATAGTTTCCGGCGTCGAAGTACTCGATCGCCAGCGTGTGGTTCCGCTCGAGCGGGTTCGCGTCGAAGTCCGGCAGCTCGAGCATGTTCTGAGAGCCTGCGGGCAACGGGCGGCCGAGCTCGTCGCGCGGGCGAAACGGCTTCGGGGCGGGCGGGACTGAGGGCGTGTCGTCGGGCATGCCGCGAGCGTAGCGCAGTCTCCTTGCGCGAACGTCCACACCATGGCTGTGTTCAGACTGCCGGCACGCTCGACGCGCCCCGCGAAGGGGGGGCGGGATCGACAGCGCACCACTGGGCCGGCGAAGCAAGGGGGCGCGGCGTGGCGGGGGAGCAGCCCGAGGGGTTCTTCGAACGATGGGTGATGCGGCCGCTGCGCGCGGCCGACCCGGGCGATCGCCCGGGTCGGCCGGTGGC
>JAQBZW010000256.1 GCA_027622315.1 Chloroflexota bacterium
CGGCGACGATCGCGTCGCGGTCGGCGTCGAGGCGGTGCGCCGGGCCGCGCACGGCGCCGGGTGTGCGCGAGAGCCGCGCCGGGATGCCGGGCTGACGCATCGGCCCGTGCGTGGGGTCGTCGACCTCGACGATGATCTCGGAGCCGCGTGCGTGCGGGTGATCGATCCAGTCGGCGCTTTCGCGACAGACGGCGCATTCGCCGCCGGCCTCGGCGACGAGCACCTCCCACTCCGCGGCCGGGCGCGTCTTGAAGAGCGCGACCGCGCGCCGCTGGAGCTCCGCGGCGAGTTCCGGGTCGGCTGTGAGACGCGCGCGATCGGCCATGCCCTCCGCCACCCACGAACCGACCCCGAACGCCTCGAACACCTGCTCGGTCCGGCCGTTGCCGGTGTGGAACATCACCCAGCGGCCGTCCGCGCATTCGAACTGCGTGGTCAGACCGAAGCCCCCGCCGAGCGCGGGGATGTCGCTCGCATGCACCTTGATGCCGTTGTAGCCAACGGCCCCGAACATCGCGTCGAAGAGCGGCACGATGATCTGCTGGCCGACGCCGTCGCGGTCCCGCACGGCGAGCGCGATCGTGACCGCGACCGCCGCCTGGATCGCGGCGTACGACGACGCAATGGGCAGCGCGGTGTAGACGGGCGTCCCGGCCTCACTGCCGACGCGCACGCTTCGGTATGTGCCCGAGGCGGCGCCAACCACGCCCTCCCACGCGCGCACGCTTGCGCGCGGATCGTCCGGCGCGAACCCGGGGAGCGAGCAGTAGATCAGGCGCGGCTGCGCCGCGGTCATCGCCTCCGCGCCGAGCCCGAGCCGATCCATCACCCCAGGCCGGAAGTTCTCGATCACGACGTCTGCGTTTGCGACCAGCGAGCGCGCGAGCTCGCGGTCGCCGTCGGACTTGAGGTCGAGTGCGATCGAGCGCTTGCCGCGGTTCCACGTCGCATTCGCCGGCGTGTCCCATGCCGGCCCGCCGGGCGGGTCAACGCGGATCACGTCAGCGCCCTGGTCGGCGAGCAGCTGGGCGGTGAGCGGCCCCGCGATGTACTGCCCGAAGTCGACGACACGCGTTCCGTCTAATGCGCCCATGGCGATTCCCTTCGGAATGCGGCAGCGGGCGGCTCGCCCGCGCACGGGCGGAGGGTACAGCGGGAGGGGCGGCGCTGGCGGCGCTGGCGGGGCGAGCACCGCTCGGGCGTCATGTGAGCGGCGGGTCCCCTCCAGCGGCGCACGCGTCCCGCCGAAGCGGAACACAATCACCCATGACATCGTTGGCATGGTCAGGGAATGGCCCATGACACCGCGCATCGCACTCGCCCTGTGTCTCGTGGCGCTGACCGCGGTTCTCGGCGCTTGTGACACGGGGACGAACACGACGGCGACGGCGACCGTCGCCGCTTCCGGGACGGCGATCCCGTCGGCGAGCGGGACGGTTACACCTACCGTCCCGACACCGACGGCCACGGCTGTCGTGACACCCGACCCGTCCACAACTGCGACTGCCACTCCAGCACCGACGGTCACGACCGCCACGCCGACCGCAGCCCCGACGGCCGTGCCGACCGCCGTCGCCCCCGATCCGCTGGTGCAGCTCAAGTACCGGCTCTTCGATCGCTTCGGGCGGCTCTGGTACTGCGACCCGGACTACTACCCGGTCGCGCGCGCGGACGAGGCCGACCTCGCCGAGCAGCGCTTCGCCGAGATCCAGGCGGACGCTCCGACCTTCCACGCGATCCGCATGCATCTCGGATACGCGAACACGCCCACCTACACGCGCAATCAGAAGCTCGCGATCTACCGCGATTGGAAGATGCTGCGAGCGCTCGCGCTCGAGCCCCGGGGCGCGACGTATGCGTTCGACGCTCGCTTCACGCGCGATCAGTCCACGGGGGTGCTCGCGCAAGGCACCATCGACTCCGCCGGGGCGATCACCGTGACCTCCGAGAGCGCCGCCGGGCAGCCCAACTGCCCGATCTGCCTCGCTCGCGGCACGCTCATCGCGACGCCGGCAGGCCGGATTCCGGTGGAAGCCCTGCGCGCCGGCATGGCGGTGTGGACCGCGGACCGCGACGGGCGACGCGTAGCCGCCGCCGTGATCGCGGTCGGGCAGACCGTCGCACCCGCCGACCACGCCGTCGTCCACCTCATGCTGGCGGACGGCCGCGAGCTTCGCGCATCGCCGTCACACCCGCTCGCCGACGGTCGCCTGCTCGGCGCGCTTACCGCCGGCGACCAGGTGGACGGTGCCGTGGTGCTCAGCGCCGAGCGCGAGCCCTATGGCGGTGGCTCAACGTTCGACCTGCTGCCGTCCGGACCGACCGCAACGTACTGGGCAGACGGCGTCCCGCTGCAGAGCACGCTCGACCAGGTCGCAGGCCCAGGCTTCCGGTCGAGGTTGTTCTTGCCCGAGCCGGGCGAGAGCCCGGCGCCTGCGCCCGGGCTCCCGCGCACGGCGACGGCTGCGGACCGCTCATGGAGCAGCCCGCAGCCGTAGGAGTCCGGATCGCCGCGATCGCTAGGGTGCGGTCGTCGTCGGAGCCGACTTGAGCAGTGACCCGATCCCACCGAGGAAGTTGACGGGGGCCGTCTGGCCCGCCGCCGCGTCACGCGGTGGCTGCTTCATCAGCTGTGCCAGCGCGGGGCTCGCGTCCGCAGCGCGCAGCGGCTGCGCCTGCGTGCCGCCCGGCCCGACGTCCGCGGCCTTGAAGAAGCTCCGGACCGTCCCCGGCGCCTCACCGGCAACGGGGGACGGAGCCGCGGGCGGAGCCACCGAGCCGAAGAACGAGCCCGGCGGCGGTGCCTGCTGCGACGAAGCCGTCCCCGGCTCGTCTCCGTTCGCGGCGCGCGGTGCATCCTTCGGCGGTGCGCCCGGCGTGGCTTCGCCGAGGGCGCCCGCCAGGAACGAGCCACCAAACGCAGCCGTAGGCGCCTGATTCACCGGCGGTCCGCCGGCGAAGCCGAAGCTGCTCACGCCACCGGCGACTGCGCCGTCCGGCGGACCGGCCGGAATGCCGCCGCCCTGAGCGCCGCCGAAGAGCGTCCCGGAAGCCGCGGGAGCATCACCGGATGACGACGCGCTCGGCGCGCGGAAGAACCCGGTCACGGGGGCCGGCGGCCCGGCGTTGCCGTTCACGGGTGCGACCGCGTTGAAGAAGCCCACCGGCGGGAACGGTCCCGCGGCTCCGCCCGGAACCACCCCGGTGTTCGCCGCGAGCGCGTTCGGAGGACCGACCGAAGTCTGGCCGTTCACCGGCTGGCCGCCCGGCGGCGCGAAGAAGCCAGCTGTTTTCGCGGCGTTCGGCGCGGCACCCAGAACGCCGGCGTTGACCGGGGCGCCCGACTGCGATCCGACGGGCGGACGCGCCGCACCGTCACCCGGCACGATCGCCAGGCTCTGCGAGAGCCCGCCGAAGAACCCGAACTCCGGCTTCGGCGCGTTGCCGTTCTGCGGAGCGCCGTTCGTCGGCGCGCTTCCGTTGGGGGACGCGAGCGGTGCGCCCCCGGAGAAGAGGCCTGCGAACCCCTTGGTCGGGGCGCCATTCACCATGCCGATCGGCGGATTGCCGGGCGTGCCGAAGAACGAGGGAGCGCCTGGAGTCCCGTTGGGACCGCCCGGCGGCGGCGCGAAACGCGAGCCGTCAAGCGCGACCGCCTGCGATCCGGCATTCGGTCCGGCATTGGCCGGCCCGCCGGGGACGAACGTGCCGCCGGGCGGCGTGAAGTTGCCGTTCGGCTGGACGGGCTGCCCCTGCGGCGGCTGGCCCTGTGGCGGCTGGCCCGGTGGCTGCGCGCCGGGAGGCTGCGCGCCGGGAG
>JAQBZW010000257.1 GCA_027622315.1 Chloroflexota bacterium
CCCGCGCGGGCGCGGTGAGTCGCGGTCTGGCTATCCTGCTGCATGGCGGTCCCTATCCCTGTCGGTGTTCTTGCAGGAACGCCCAACACCTACCACACGGCAGGCGTCAGGCGAGGGACCGCCTCCTCAAACTTCCACACCGCTCGGGACAACCCCGCGGTTTGGGAACAAGCGAGATCAGGACGATCAGTACGAACAGTACGACGAGGAGCAGCCCATGACGCGCGCGGCCGCGACGACGACCGACCCGGGAGCGCCGGCCATGCTGCCGTCGCGCCGACTGCAGCGAGTGGGTGAGCTCTTCCGCTCGCACTCCGAGCTGCTGGACCAGATGCGCACGCAGTTCCAGGACGAGCTACAGCCGCTGAACGAGCTGCTCGCTCGCCAGAACGCGACGATGCAGCAGTTGCTGCTCAACCTCGAAGAGCGGCTGCGCCCGCTGAACGAGTACGCCGACAGCGAGGAGTCCAACCTCGAGTCGCTCGAACGCCGCATGCGCGAGTCCGGCAGCGACTTCGTGACACGCTCGTTCTCCGAGTACGTCCAGCAGCAGAGCAAGCGCATCAGCGAGACGCGCCAGCAGATCGAGCAGCAGCGCACGCCGTTCCTCCAATACGGCGAAGACCAGCGTGATGCCGTCGAGGTCGCGCTCGCACGCTTCGACGAGGACGTCGAAGGGCTGGAGAGCAACCTCGTCGAGCAGCGCAAGGTGATGATGCGCATGCTCGACTCGATGCGCTCCGAGAGCTTCGCCGCGGTCAAGGAGTACCTCCAGAACCGCGAAGAGGTGATGTCCGAGCTGGCCACGAGCGGCATGACCGACCCGGGCGAGATCGGCCGATCGGTGCAGGCCCTGCGACAGAGCATCGAAGCGATGGCGCGCGAGTCCGCGCACATCCAGTCGGTGCTCCAGACGACGGACGAGGCGGACCGCCGCCTCTCGCGCATCGCGCCCACGGGCACGACCACCGGTCCCCGGCCGCTGCCGGCCCAGACCCGGCAGGGTGCGACGGTGGGCGCCCCGGAGGACGACGAAGAGGCGAGCGCCTAGCTAGCGCGTTCGCGAGCACTCACAACATGGGGGCGGGCTGCCCCGTCGGCAGCCGCCCCCGTGGGTTCCATCGGTGTCAGGGCGTGGCGCGGGCGAGCCGCCCCTACTCGTCGCTCGGACCGCCGAGGATGACCCCCTTCGACAGGTCGAGCGTCACGTCAGGCTCGGGCACAAACTCAGGCTCGAGCTCGGACACATCGACAACGTTTCCGCGATCCAGCTCCCGCTGTAGGGCGCCGAGCCGCTCTTCGCGCCGCTCACGTGCCTCCTGCGTGAGTTCGAGCTCACCCGCAAGGCGCTCGCGCAGCACACGCTCCGGTGCCTCGAAGTCGCGCGGCACCCGTGCCTCGAGCGCGTGGTGGAGCGTGGAGTAGGTGTGTCCGCCGAGGAAATGAAGCGGCTGCAGCTCCTCCCGGCTCCCGACGCGCCAGAACTCGCCGAACGATGCGGCGTTCACGCGCACCGACACCGCGAGCCCAATGAAGAGCACGTGATCGCCGAGGGGCAGCACTTCCTTGACCTCGCACTCGATCCAGCCGGCGCACTCCACCAGCAACGGCGCGGAGACGTGCGTCGGCGCAAACGTCTCCAGCTGAGTCGCCTCGAACTTGTCGACGCGGTCGCCGTGCAGCGCACCCAGGTACTGCACGTGGTGGAGCAGGGGGCGTGTCGGGAAGTTGAGCGCGAACTCCTCGGAGTGCGTGATCATGTCAACGCTGTGGCGCGACTGCTCAACGGCAATCGCGACGAGCGGTGGATCCGAGGACACCGGCATGTGCCAGGCCAGGGGCATGACGTTGTGGGTACCGCGCCAGCTCGTGGTGACGAGCGCGACGGGCCCGCCGAGCAGCAGGCGGGCGGCCGTCGTCACGGGACGCGATTCGATGCCGTCGGGTGCGGGGTGAACGAGCGAATCGTCGGCAGTCACGCAGCGAGTATAGGAGCGGGCATCGCGCCCGCTGCAGGGAAGCCGGCGGAGCGGCTTAGCGCGTGCGCAGCCGTCGATCGTGAACGCGGTAGTTCAGGAACTCGCGTCCGCAATCCTGGCAGACGAACCCCATGGCCTGCGCGTCGTCATCCATCACCTGCGGACCGCGCCAGCGCGGAATCAGCCGCGCGTGCGGGCAGTCGAGTGACCCGTCACGGTCTCCGCCGAAGATCGCCGAGAGCAGCCCCATAGCGCGTCCTTTGCGGTGAGTCGCCCGACTGTACCGCCGCTCCCGCAGACCGCAAGGCGACCCGGGAAACGCACAGCGACCGCCTTGGTTACACTCGCAGCCCCGAAGCTCAGTTTTACAGTCTGGCTGGGTTGTGTCAGACGTCCGTCCCCTCGCACATCGCCTCCTGTTCAGCGCCGGCATCGCCGCGATCACCGTCGCGGGTGGGCTGTTTGCGTCTGACCGTGATTCGCGGACGCGCGCACCGTCGGCTCCCGCCGCGCTCGTCCGCGTGGAAGTCACGGCCATCCGCAGCGTCGACGACGCGGCCGCGCTGATCCGTGAGCTCGCCGGGACGATCGAGCTGGAGTCGGGTGGAAGGGTGCAGGCGCTCGTGCCCGCCGATCGCGTCGCGGCGCTCAGCGGCGCCACGCACCGTGTCCGCCTCGAGCGACCGCAAGCGGCGATTCCGCTGCAAGTACCGGTGACCGCGCTCAGCCGCATCGGCGCGGACCGCTGGCAGACCGCGGGCTTCACCGGCCACGGCGTACGCGTCGCGATCATCGACTCCGGGTTCCGCGGCCAGGCCGCGGCCCGCGGGTCGTCACTGCCGAGCACCGTCACGACGCGCAGCTTCCGCGCGGACCGCAACATCGAAGCCGGGACCGACCACGGGCTGCGCGCGGCGCAGATCGTGCATCGCGTTGCGCCGGGGGCGGCGCTCCTCCTGATCAACTTCTCGACCATCACAGAGCTGTCCGCCGCGGTCGATTTCGCCATCGAGCAGCGCGTCGACGTGATCTCGTTCTCGCTCGGCTTCATCCACAACGGGCCGGGCGACGGCAGCGGGCCGGTGGGCGAGATCGCCGCGCGCGCGACAAACGCCGGCATCGTCTGGACCTCCGCCTCCGGTAACTGGGCGCAGCAGCACTGGTCGGGGGTGTTCCGCGACACGAACGGCGACTCGGTGCACGAGTTCATGACGAACGTGCGCGACAACGGTCATTTCTTCAGCACAGGCGACCTGATCATCGCCTCGCTGCGCTGGACCGACACGTGGGGCGCCGCGTGCGCGGATTACGACATCGAGCTCTTCGGGCCCGAGGGCGCGCTCGTGCGCGCGTCGCGCGACGCGCAGTCGTGCTCGGGCGACCCCGTGGAGTCGCTGCAGGTGCTCGCGACGAAGTCCGGACGGTACAGCGTGCGCATCGTGCAGGCCGGTGCGCCGGCCCCGCGGCTGCTCGACCTGATGGTCGTCGGATCACCGGACCGCAGTCAGCCGCTCGACTTCCGGACGGCGGAGGGCTCGCTCGCGCAGCCGGCGGACGCGGTCAGCGTGCTCGCCGTGGGCGCTGCCACCGGCGATACCCTCGCGACCGAGGCGGCGTACTCGTCCCGCGGCCCCACGGTGGACGGGCGCGACAAGCCGAACATGCTCGGCCCGACCGGGCTGGGGTCGCCGACGACCGAGGCGTTCGCCGGGACGTCGGCCGCGGCGCCGTACGTCGCGGGTGCGCTGGCGCTGCTGAAGGAAGCGTTCCCCGAAGCGCGGGGAGCGACGCTGACCGCGCGCCTGCGCGATCGCTCGACG
>JAQBZW010000025.1 GCA_027622315.1 Chloroflexota bacterium
TCATGATCTGGGACGTCGTCGGCTTCGACGAGGTCGCCGATCTTCAGAAGATGCCCAAGGAAGTGATCACGACGCTCAAGACCTACTGCGAGTCGGGTCAGTTCCAGCGAGGCCAGGAGGCGATGGCCGGCTACGCCAGCATCGCGATGTTCGGTAACACCCAGCAGCCCGTAGAGGTGATGGTCCAGACGGGACACCTCTTCGCTCCGCTGCCCGAGGTGATCCGAAACGACATGGCGTTCATCGATCGCCTGCACTTCTATCTCCCGGGCTGGGAAGTGCCGAAGATGCGGAACGAGCACTTCACCGACCACTACGGGTTCGTCGTCGACTACCTCGCGGAGGCGCTGCGTGAGCTGCGCAAGCTGAACTTCACCGAGACGCTCGACCACGACTTCTCGTTCGGCTCGCACCTGAACGCGCGTGATCGCAAGGCCGTCCGTCACACCGTCGCGGGCCTCGTGAAGATCCTCCACCCCCACGGCGTCGTGTCGAAAGAAGACATGGAGGAGATCGCGTCGCTGGCGCTCGAGGGGCGCCGTCGCGTGAAGGAACAGCTCAAGAAGATGGGCTCCTTCGAGTATCACCAGACGTCGTTCAGCTACATCGACAACGAGTCCGGCGAGGAGCACTTCGTCGGCGTGCCCGAGCAGGGTGGCCGTGACCTGATCTCTCCAGATCCACTCGCACCCGGCACGATCTACGCCGCGTCCGTGACCACCGACGGGACGGTCGGCCTGTATCGCATCGAGGTCACGACATCGAACGGCACCGGGAAGCTGCGACCCGCGGGTGCGCTGCGCGGGCTGATCAGGGAGTCGGTGCAGCGCGCGTTTGGGTACCTGCAGTCGAACCAGACGGCCTTCGGCGTTGCCAGCACCCTCGACAGCTCAGATCTCCACGTCGAGATCGTTGACCTGCTCGGCAATCGCGCCGACGCAGAGATCGGCGTCGCGTTCTTCATCGCGGCGTACTCGATCCTGCGGCGGAGCGCCCCGCTGCCGGCGCTGCTCGTGCTGGGCGATCTGAGCATCCAGGGGAACATCAAGCCGGTCAGCTCGCTTGTCGAGCCGCTGCGCCTCGCGATGGACAACGGCGCCAAGCGCGCGCTGATCCCGATCGAGAACAAGCGCCACTTCTTCGACGTACCGGCGGACGTCCTCGAGATGGTCGATCCCATCTTCTACGGCGACATGCGGACGGCCGCGTTCAAGGCGCTGGATCTGAGCTAGGCGATCCCGTGGGGTGGCAAAAACCGATCCGCCCAAGATCACTAGCGGTGTCCGCGTAATCCTAGGCGGCCGGAGGGCCGTCGATGCGGATGTACATACGTCTCTTGCTTGGTCTCGTCGGGCGAACGCTGCGCTCTCGCAACGACTTGCTGATGGAGAATCTGGTCCTGCGTCAGCAGCTCGCGGTCTACGCGCGCCGACAGACGAAGCCTCAGCTCCACAACGAAGATCGCGTCTTCTGGTCGATCGTTGCACGCGGTTGGAGGCCGTGGCGAGTTCACCTGCAGCTGGTTCGTCCTGAGACGGTGGTCCGCTGGCATCGAACCGCCTGGCGTCGTTATTGGACGTGGAAGAGTCGCCGCCCACCGGGCCGCCCGCGCATCGATCACGAACTGCGCGATCTGATTCGACGATTCGCCCGTGAGAACCCGCGCTGGGGTGCGGTTCGCATTGTCGGCGAGCTGCGGGCGTTGGGCTTCACGGTGAGCGCGCGCACCGTCCATCGCTACCGGCGTGAGGTGCTGCGACGCCCGCCGTCCCAGTCGTGGCGCACGTTCCTCGAGAATCATGCGAAGGACATCTGGGCTGTCGACCTGTTCACCGTGCAAACGGCGACGCTGCGAACGCTCTACACGATCGTCTTCATCGGGCACGACCGACGCCGAATCGTGCATGTCAGCGTCACTCGACATCCGACGGCGGCGTGGGTCTGGCGACAACTGCTCGAGGCGACACCGTGGGGAGTACAGCCGCGACACCTGATTCGAGACCGCGACCGTTGCTACGGATCAGACTTCATCGCGCGGGCATCGCGGATCGGCATCCACACGATCTTGACTCCGGTCCATGCACCGAACGCGAATGCGGTCGCGGAACGAGTGATCGGGACACTACGTCGAGAGTGCCTGGACCACATGATCGTGCTCAACGAGCGTCAACTCTCACGGGTGCTGCGCGAGTACGTCGAGCACTACAACGTGACGCGGCCGCATCGGACGCTCGGTCTGGATTCGCCCTGTGGGAGAACCCCGCAGCAGAAGCCCGGTAGCTCAGCTCGGGTCGTCCGCCACCGGGTGCTCGGCGGCCTTCAGAGCGAGTACGAATGGGCCGCATGAGGTTTTGCCACCTCACGGGACTCACGCGCTGCGGCCTGCTCGGCTCAGCGGGTTATGGCGACCCCGATCGGATTCGAACCGACGATCTCCACCGTGACAGGGTGGCGTGTTGAGCCGCTACACTACGGGGCCGCGTGCGACTGAGTCAGGCTAGAGGGCTTCCCGATGGCGGTCAACGCGGGCGATCCCTGCTTCCTCGTCGCCGGTGGCGCACCTACACTCGCCCGTGGAGGCTCCGATGCCGTCGAATCCCCGAGAGCGCCGTTCACGTGTTCCCCGGCGGCTGCCGCCGCGGCCGGCGATCAACGGCCAGTCCGCGCCCGCGACAGGGAGTCGCGAAGAGCCAGTCTCGCGTGGGCGCTCGTTGCGCGCCGGCCGTTCCGCCCGGCTGCTCGAGCGCGAGACCCCGTTCGTGATGCAGGAGCTGAAGCGTGTGGCCGGCGTGAGCGTCGTCACTTTCGGGCTGCTGATCGCACTCACCGTGATCGATCGCGTTCGCTAGGGTTCACTCCGCCGCGCCGTCCCGATGGACGGCTCGGGTCCCGCCGTCCATTACCGCAATCGCCCCCATGCCGACGCCGCTGCGATCACGACGGCGAAGCCGCCGGCTAGATCCTGTGTCGCCAGCTGCCAGTCGAGTCCGGCGAAGATCAGTCTGAGCGCGCCGGCGAGCACGACCGCGACCACGGCGATCACCTGCATCGACTGCCCGCGCTTGTTGCGAGTCGCGCGCGACATCGCTGCTGAAATGGCGGTGCCCGCGCCCAGCCCGGCGAGCAACCCGATCGCCAGCACGAGGATGCCCGATCCCGCACGGGGCGGCAGCAGTATTGCGCCGAGGAAGCCAAGCGGGACCGCAGCGACCGCCGCAGTGACGATCGCGCGGGCGTAGTCCGTCAACGAAAGCTCGTACATCACCGGTCGTCGGAGGCGGGCGCAGTCCGGGCATCGAATGCCACCGGGGGTGTGGAGGAGGCAGCGCGGGCAGATCGGCGCGGCGCAGCGTCCGCAGGCGAGCACCGTCTCCACGTCCGCGTGACGCTGGCAGTAGACGATCGGCTCGCTCGAGGACGTCATGTGACCGGCTCCCTCACGCGTCGGGGACGTGCGCGCCCGCGCGGCGCGCGGCGGCGAGCATCGCGTCGACTGCGGCCGTCGGGAACGGGATCTCGCCCGGCATGCGTTCGTTCTGGCGATCCGGCGCATGGAAATCGGAACCCCCGGTCGCGGCGAGGCCGAGCCGCTCGGCCAGGTGGCGCAACGCTTCCACCTGGTCGGCGGGGTAGGCGCCGTAGTAGACCTCGAGGCCCCACAGACCGATGTCGGCGAACTCCGCTGCCAGCGCTGCGTAGTCGTCTGTGAAGGGCGGGTGTGCGAAGACGGGCAGCCCGCCCGCGCCGCGGACGAGCGCGATCGCTTCAGCGGGCTCGAGCCGTTCGCGTTCGACGTACGCCGGCTGGCCGCGCGCGAGGAAGCGGTCGAAGGCCTCCTCGATCGAGGCGACGTGGCCGGCTTCGAGTAGCGCGCGCGCCACATGCGGTCGCCCGACCGATGCCTCACCGGCGATCGCCTGAACGCGTGCCCAGGGCACCGGTGCGCCCAGACCGGCGAGCGCCTCCGTGGTGCGACGCCCGCGCTCGACTCGCTCCTCGCGCATGCCGCGCATTCGCGCCTGGAGCGCGGGAGCCTCGGGATCGATGAACAGACCGAGCATGTGCAGCTCGTTGCCGGGGAGATCGCACGCGAGTTCGACGCCGGGGATCAACTGAAGGCCAGTGTCGACGGCCGCGGCCGACGCTTCGGCGAGCCCGGCAGTCGTGTCGTGATCGGTGAGCGCGAGCACGGTGACGCCGCGGGCGGCGGCGAGCCGTACGACCTCCGCGGGGGTGAGGCGCCCGTCGGACGCGGTCGAGTGGCAGTGGAAGTCGCCGCGGCTTGCGGCGGCCACGCGCGGCCCGGTGTCCGTGTCCCCGCGGCTCATCCCGCCTAGTGGGCCGTCGCCGAGGCGCGCGTTTCGCGCACCACGGTCACGCGGATCTCGCCGGGGTACTGCATTGTCTCCTCGATCTTGCGCGAGACATCGCGCGCGAGGCGCGCGGCCGCGAGATCGTCGATCTGCTCGGGCTGCACGATGATGCGAATCTCGCGACCGGCCTGCATCGCGAACGACTGCTCGACACCGTCATACGAGTTCGCGATCGCCTCGAGCGCCTCGAGGCGCTTCACGTACTCATCGATCGACTCGCGCCGGGCCCCGGGACGGCTGCCCGAGATCGCGTCAGCGATCATCACGATCACAGCCTCGGTAGTCTCCGGGCGTACCTCTTCGTGGTGCGCCTCGATGCAGTGGACGACCTCGCGCGGGACGCTGAAGCGCTTGGCGATCTCCGCGCCGAGCATGGCGTGCGTGCCCTCCATCTCGCGGTCGAGCGCCTTGCCCAGGTCGTGCAGCAGCCCGCCGGCGCGCGCCACCTCGACGTTTGCGCCGATCTCGTGCGCGATCGCGGCGGCGAGCCATCCGGTCTCGATCGAGTGACGGAGCTGGTTCTGCCCGTACGAGAAGCGGAAGCGGAGCTTGCCGAGGGTCTTCACGATCTCAGGGTGGAGACCGGTGACCTCCGCGTCGACGACCGCCTGCTCGCCGGCCTCCTCGATCATGCGATCGACCTCACGCCGCGCTCGGGTCACAGCTTCTTCGATGCGCGTGGGCTGGATGCGCCCGTCCTGGATCAGGCGCGCGAGCGCCACGCGGGCAATCTCGCGCCGGACGGGATCGAAGCTGGAGACGGTCACGGCGTCCGGGGTGTCGTCGATGATGAGGTCGCAGCCGGTCGCGGCCTCGAAGGCACGGATGTTCCGTCCCTCGCGGCCGATGATGCGGCCCTTGAGGTCGTCCGAAGGGAGCGGGACGACGGTGACGGTGGTCTCGGCGGTGATCTCGCTGGTCATGCGCTGCATGACCGTGGCCAGCACCTTGCGTGCGCGGGAATCGACCTCGGCCTTCGCCGAGGCCTCCATCGCGCGCACGCGGCGCGCGGCCTCGTCGCGCAGTTCGACGTCGAGCTTGGCGAGCAGCTCATCGCGTGCCTCGCCGGACGTGAGCCCGGCGAGGCGCTCGAGTTCGGCGCGGACGGTGGTCTGCACCTCGCCGAGCTCGCGCTCCTGGTGTTCGAGCTGGGTCGAGCGGTCGCGGACGGACTGCTCCGAGCGTTCCAGCGACTCGGCCCGCCGTTCGATCGCCTCTTCGCGCTGTTCCAGTCGCCGCTCCGAGCGCGTGAGCTCGCGGCGCAGTTCGCGGATCTCCTTCTCGGCCTCGTCGCGGTGCGCGAGGGCGGCCTTTTCGGCCTCGACGTCGCGCTGCCGGGCGCGTGTCTCGGCCTCCTCGACGATGCGCCGCGCGTCCTCGTGCGCGCGGCTGCGCACGCTGCCTGCGCTTCTGCTGCTGAAGGCGTAGGCGGCGCCCGCCCCGATGGCGAGCGCAACGAGACCAACGATCACGTACACAACGGATTCCATGGGAAGGGCTCCGATTCCGGGTCGGCTCGGCGCCACCGCCGGGGCAAGAACAGAGCGGCGTCGCGCGGGCCGAAGTGTCAATAATTCGTCACGTACATCGTCTTGCGACGTACGAGCGGCATCGTAGCACCGTATCGGGGGGCGTCGCGAGTAGAGCGATGGCGGGAGGGCGCGGCGGAGGAAGTGGGCGATTACGCAGCAAGATAAGCGAAATCACGCGGAGGAGGTCACTGTGTGGCTAGGAGGCGACCAATTGCTCCATCACGACGCGAGCAATGCCGTGATCGAACCCGCGACGTCTGAGGAAGTCATACAGGCGCCGGCGGATCTGCTGCTCATCAAGGCGGCCGAGCGCGGTCAGTCGCCGGCGCGCGGCCGAGAGGGCAGCCTCGAGATCGTCGTGCTCCTCAAGGACGCGAGCGGCCATGTCGCCAGGCACGCCGTGCTGCTTGAGTTCGAGCCGCAGGAGGGCGGTACCGCGCTGCCGCGAGCGCCCGGAGGCGACATAAGACTGCGCCCATGCCTGATCGTCGAGGTAGCCGAGCTCGCGCATGCGGGCGACCGCATGCGCGGCGTCCTCTTCCTTGCAGTGGCGCAAGAGCGCGGTCTGCAGTTCGGCCGCGGTGCGCGGCCGCCGAGCGAGGATTTCGAGTGCGCGGCGCACCGCCAGCCGGCGACCACCGCGTTCCCGGATTGCGGACCAGGCGTCGGCTTCCAGCCGCGTGCCCTCGTGCAATCCATGCTCGATCACGAACTCGAGTGGGATCACGTGAAACGCTTCCTCGCCATCGATCGTGATGGCGACGATGCCGTTCCGGCGGCGGGCGATGGCGGTGATGACCGGCATGGCGGCGGTCCTCTGCGTGGTCGCCTCCCGCCCGCTCTCGTGCCGTGGGCGTGAGAGCGAGCGGGGCGAGTGTGGTCAGAGTCGGCTAGGCGTCGATCGCCTCGAGCACGCTGTCCTTGGTCACGGGCGCGTCGTCGTCTGAGATCACGCCGTCGTCGTCCACGCGGACCGGGTCCGTGGTTGCGGTCTTCGTGATGCCGGCGGCGACGTGCACCTTGTGCTCGATCTCCGTCTTCAACTCCGGGTGTTCGCGCAGGAAGCCGCAGGAGTTCATGCGACCCTGCCCGAGTCGCTGGTCGTCGTATGAATAGAAGGCACCGAGCTTCTTCACGATCTCGTACTCGGTAGCGAGGTCGAGAATATCGCCTTCGCGGTTAATGCCGTGGAGGTCGGACGTGAACATGATGTCGAACTCGGCCTGCCGGAACGGCGCGGCCACCTTGTTCTTCACGACCTTACAACGGACGCGGTTGCCGATGAACGTCTGGCCGTCCTTCAGCGACTCGATCCGCCGGATGTCGATGCGGATCGATGCGTAGAACTTGAGTGCGCGGCCGCCGGGTGTGGTCTCCGGGTTGCCGAAGACGACGCCGATCTTCTCGCGCAGCTGGTTGATGAAGACGAGTGCAGTGCCGGAGCGGGAGCACGCCGCGGTGAGCTTGCGCATGGCCTGCGACATCAGCCGGGCCTGCAGGCCGGGCAGGGAGTCTCCCATGTCGCCTTCGAGCTCGGCGCGCGGCACGAGCGCCGCGACCGAGTCCACGACGATGATGTCCACCGCACCGGAGCGAATCAGCGCCTCAGCGATCTCGAGTGCCTGCTCGCCCGTGTCGGGCTGGGACACCAGCAGCTCCTGGATGTTGATGCCACAGTTGCCGGCGTACTCGGGGTCAAGCGCATGCTCCACGTCGATATAAGCAGCGGTCCCACCCAGAGCCTGGCACTCCGCGATGATGTGCTGCGCGAGCGTGGACTTGCCGGCCGACTCGGGGCCGAAGATCTCGGTGATGCGACCGCGCGGTACGCCGCCGATGCCGAGCGCGACGTCGAGCGAGAGCGAGCCCGTGGGAATCGCGGAGACGGCGACGGCGGCGCCGGGGTCGCCGAGGCGCATGATCGCGCCCTTGCCGTATTCCTTCGTGATCGACTCGATCGCGCGCGTCAGATCCTCCCGACGGCCGGCCGCGTCTCTCCCCGTTTTCGTTTCTTTTGCTTCTCGCGACTGCGCCATCGTGTGTCTCCCTGTTCGTGGCATGCGTGGTGCCACCCCCGCCGCACCGGCTTCCGTGTTCGGAACACTAGTAGAACGCGCGTTCTACCGCAACTCGGTAGGTATTGCCAGATCCGCTCACGCAGGTGAGTGTATGGCGCGAGGACGGGCCACGCGCCGGGAAGACTGCTGGGAACGGCCCCGAAGACTGATGGACGGGCCCGGGAGAGTTACGTGGTCGAGGAACGCGCGCTCGCGCGCTTCAACGTGCGCCTGACACCACGCGGTGGCCGCGACGCAATCGGGGTAGTGGCTGGCGACACCGTGCGCGTCCGCGTCGCCGCTGCGCCCGTTGGCGGGGCGGCGAACGAAGCACTGATCCGGCTGCTGGCGAAGCGGCTCCGCGTGGGGCGCCGATCCGTACGCATCGCGCGCGGCGCGACGACCACGCACAAACAGGTCGAAGTCGACGGCGTGACCACAGCTGACGCGCTACGCCGCCTGATCGGCCCGGTCGCCGGCGAACACCCGCCACGCTGACGAGCGGCGCCACGCTCAGCGCACGCGTCCAGTCGTGTCGTGGATGCCTGGCCCGCCCACCAGCGGCACGTGGACGACGAACGCGGTGCCGCGATCGGGCGCGCTGCACACATCAATCGTGCCCCCGTGGAGCTCGACCAGCGAGCGCGTGATCGCCAGGCCGAGGCCGGTCCCACCGACGTCCACTGTCGCGCGGTTGCGCGCGCGATAGAACTTCGTGAACAGTTGCTCGATCTCGTCCGGACTGAGCCCGACCCCGTCGTCCTCGACCTCGATGTCGATCGAGCCGTCTCCACGCGTGGCGCGAATCGCGATATGGCCCTCGTCCGGCGTGTACTTGTGCGCATTCGACAGCAGGTTCGTCATCACCTGCACCATTCGCGGCGCGTCGACGCTGATCGTGGGCAGTCCGGGTGCGACCTCGATCGCCAGTGACTGCCGCTTCTCGGTGAACTGCGGACGCATGACGGCGATCGCGTCGCGAATGAGCGACTCGATGTCTGCGGGTTCACGACGCAGTTCGAGTCCCCCCGCTTCGAGCTGAGAGACGTCGAGCAGATCGCTGACCAGCGCCGCCAGCCGGTCGGCGTTTCTACGCACGACGGCGAGCATTCGCTCATGGGTCGGCCCGAGCGCGCCTACATCGCCCTCGAGCAGGAGATCGACGTAGCCCTTGATCGAGGTCAGCGGCGTACGTAGTTCGTGAGCGACGGTGGAAACGAACTCACGCTTCGTGCGATCCAGCTCACGTTCGGCGGTGATGTCACGGAACACGAAGAGCCGTCCGATATACCCGCCGTCCGGATCGAACACGGGTCGGATCACGAGGTCGAGGTCGCGCCGCTCCGGCGCCGACTGCTCGATCACGAAGACGATTTCGGCGTCGCGTTCGTGCAACCCGTCGTCGATGGTCGCCATCAGCACCTGACCGCTTTCGCCGAAGCTTGCGGTGATGGCGTCCTCGAACTCGGCGATCCGGTGCCCGTCCAGATCGACGGCCTGGCCGCGCGTGAACAGGTTGAACAGACCCTGGTTGACGAAGGCGATACGGCCGTCTGCGTTGAGGAAGAGCATGGCCTCGCGGGTGGCGTCGACGATTGCTCGGATCGTGCGGCGCGCGGCCTGCGTGGCCCGGAGCTCGGCCTCGGCGCGCTCCTCCGCGGCCCGTCGCGCGGTGACGTCGCGGATCGAGACCACACGACGCTCGACGCCACCGGTCGAGAGATCGCGGGCAGCGAATTCGATCGGGAAGCGGGTACCGTCCCTGCGGCGCCCGATGGCCTCGACGAGCTCGCCCTCACGATCGGGGAAGTATGTGCTGAGGATGGCATGTGTCTCCGGCGCCATGAAATCCTCCGGCGCCATGCCCAGCACCGCATCAGGCTCGAAGCCGAACATCTCGGCGAACGCCCGGTTCGCCCGCACGATCACCCCGCCTTCACGCACCGCGAGCCCTTCGAGCGCCGCATCCGACAGCAGGCCGAGCAGCTCCTGGCCGGCGAGCAACGCTCGTTCCATGCGCACGCGTTCCGAGATGTCGCGACAGACGGAGACAAACTCGCGCCCGTGCTCGGTCTGGGTGATCGTGACCACGAGCTCCATATCGAAGGTCGATCCGTCGCGGCGCACGCCCGTGACGTGTCGACGCGTACCGAGCACCTGCGAGCTTTCGCCCCGCAGATAGCGCTCCAGGTAGCCCCGATACGCGTCACGGTCGTCGGCATGGAGCAGTACAAGCGCGGATGCGCCGATCAGGTGCTGTCTGTCGTAGCCGAACATTTCGAGCGCGGCCGGGTTCGCGCTCGTGACGAGCCCATCGTCGCCGAGTGTGATCAACGCTTCGGTAATCGAATCGGCGACGGCGGCCGCGCGCCTGTTCATCTCACCGACAAGCGCGAGCGTGTCCGCAAGCTCGTGGGACTGGAGTTCGCGCTCCGTGATCCCGGCCAGCAGCGCGAGCAACTCCTGTTGCTCGGGCCCGAACGAACGTGCGCGGTAGTCGAGCACGCAGACGGTGCCAACCGGTGTCCCCGCCGGGTCGTGCACGGGTACGCCGGCGTAGGCGCGTATGAAGGGCTCGCCGGTCACCAGCGGGTGTGCTCGGAAGCGAGGATCGAGTGTGAGATCGGGGACGATAATCTGGCGGTTGGTTTCGACCACGACCGAGCAGAACGACAGCTCGCGCGGCACCTCGGTGGCTTCGATCCCGCGCCGCGACTTGAACCAGAGGCGATCCGCGTCGAGCAGTGTGATCAGCGCGATCGGCACGTCCAGCGATATCTGGGCGAGCCTCGTGATCCGGTCGAAGCGCTCTTCGGGCTCCGTGTCCAGGAGCTCGAGCGCGTGCACGGCGGCGACTCTCTGGGACTCGCTATCCGGCGAGCGCGCGTCGGTCACGCTTCCTCCCCCCGGCTCGGCGAGGCACACGCGGCCCTGTCTGCCTGTGCGCGCCGGCGTTCATCCGATAGCTCGGAGGTGAGCGCCGGACCGCCTCCCGCTCATGCGCGACGATTTCACTCTATCCGGCAGGGCTCGCGAATAGGGGTGTCACTGATTTGTGCCGGGCGTCGGGTGCGGCGGGGTGGCGCTTGGTGTGCTGGACACGAACGACAGCCCTGCCCGCGCGGCGCTGCTGGCGGCGCGGCGGTGGTGCGTCCGTTAGCCGCCGCGCGAGAGCGCGGTCTGGATGAACACAAGCAAGAGGATGGCGACCATCGGGCTGATGTCGACGGCGCCCATGGACGGGATCACCCGGCGCAGCGGATCGAGTACCGGCTCTGTGATCGCGTTCAGCGCCTGGAAGATCGGTCCGTTCTTGTCGATCGGGAACCACGTGAGGATCGATCGCGCGAAGATCGCGAAGATCAGGATCTGGATCAGCAGCTGGACGATCGAGATCAGTTGGGACACGTCCGCTACTCCCCCAGCTCTACGGCGCGCAGATATGCGGCCTCGATTGCTTCGTCGATCGCCGCACGCATGCCCGAGCTCTCGAGCTCGGCCAGCGCGGCGGCGGTCGTGCCACCCGGCGAGGTGACCGCGTTACGCAGGTCCGCAGGGTGGCGTCCGGTCTCAATCGCATAATGCGCGGCACCCGCGACAGTGGCCAGCACCAGCGACTGGGCATCGGCGCGTTTCATGCCCATGCGCACGGCGGCGTCGATCATGGCCTCCACGAACAGGTAGACGTACGCCGGCCCCGAGCCGTGCAGGGCGGTGGCGAGGTCAACCGAGTCGTCGTCCTCCACTTCGACCACGGCCGTGGCCACCGCGTCGAGCAGCTGGCGCACGAGCAGGCGCTGGCCACCGGTGACCTCGGGCGCGGCGAGGTACACCGCTGCGCCCTGGCCGATGGCGGCCGGGAGGTTCGGCATCACGCGCACGCAGGCGCGGTGCCCGCTGTGCCGCTTCACGTCGTCGAGCCGCATGCCGGCGGCGATCGAAACCACGACCGCGCTGGCGGCGAACTTGCCCTGGAGCGCATGCGCGGTGTCCGGGAAGTCCTGTGGTTTCACGGCGAAGAGCACAATCTCGGCGCCGATGCACGCGCTCTCGGCGTCGTCCGTGACGCGCACGTTGTGCTCGCGCAGCTGCAGCCGCCGGGCTTCGACCAGCTCCGCGACGGCAATTTCGGAAGGCGTCGCCAGCTCCGAGCGGAGGATGCCCCGCAGGAAGGCCTCGCCCATGAACCCGCCGCCGATGATCGCGATGCGCATGGTCGTCCTCGCCGGTGATCAGTTCTGTCGTTCGCCGAAGATCGCGCGGCCGACGCGCACTGCGGTCGCACCCTCTTCGATCGCGACCTCGAAGTCGTCAGTCATGCCCATCGACAGCCCGGCGAGCCCGTGCGCCCGAGCCAGCTCCCGCAGCGTGCGGAAGACCGGGCGCGTGACCTCCGGGTCGGGGACAAGCGGCGCAACCGTCATCAGGCCGACGACCTCGAGTGCGGGACTGGCGGACGCGACGCTCAACAGCGACGCGAGATCGTCCGGCGAGACGCCGTCTTTCTGCGCCTCGCCGGCGACGTTGACCTCAAGGTAGCAGCGCAGCCGTGGAGCCGCACCGACCCGTGCCGGCGCCGGCAGACGGCGCTCGATCTCCGCGATCAAGGACGGCGAGTCGAGCGAATGCAGAACCGCGATGTGGGGCAGCACGTCACGCGCCTTGTTGCGCTGGAGGTGTCCGATGAAATGCCAGCGCGGCGCCAGCCCGGCGGCCGCGGCCGCCTCGGCCTTGGGCACGAGCTCCTGCGCGCGATTCTCGCCAAGGTCCGTGAGACCGGCGGCCAGCGCATCGCGGACGCTGTCGAGCGGGTGGGTCTTCGAGACCGCGACGAGTGTCACCTCCGCGGGGTCCCGGCCGGCGCGCTCGCACGCCGCCGTGATGCGTGCGCGGACGACCGCGAGTCGGGCGGTGAGCGTCTCGGTGGCGGTCATGCGCGCAGCCTAGAGCACAGCCCCCACGCCGCGCAGTCACGCGGCCGCTACGTCACCTTGCGGCGCGGCCGGTCGCCGTCAGTCTGCCGGCCGCACAGCCACGAACATCGTGTAACCCGCCGGGGCTTCTTCGACGTCAGCCGGCAGTGCCTGCGGGCGGAATCCGGCTTCGGCCAGCCATTGCAGCCACTCCGCGGTGGCGAACAGACCCTCACGATGGACGTCGTGCTCAACCCGGACGCGATCGCCGTCGCGCAGGAGATAGGCGTAATCGACCCGGTGCCAGCTGTCGGTCGGGTCGGGATCGGTGTCCCACGAGAGGGATCGAAGGGCGCGCGGATCGCCAGCGGCGCCGTCGTGTCCGCCCATATCGGTGCGCGCGACGAAGGACTCGCGCGTGCAATCCGGCACGAAGATCGCAGCACCTCCCGGTCGCGTATGCACGAACGCGGTGTCCATCGCGGCGCGAAGATCGTCCGCGCCGGTCATGTAGCAGACGGCGTCGTGCACGAACACCGCGTCGAAGGTGCGGCCGAGCCGCAGGCTGCGCATGTCCCCCGCGAGGTGCTCGCACTCAGGGTTGAGCGCGCGGCTGATCGCGAGCATGCCCTGCGCGGGACCCGTGAGCGTAGCCTGGACGTGGTGCTTGTAATGCGACGCCATGTTGCCGCCGCCCGATCCGAGCTCGAGCCACGTCTCCGGCGGTCGCCCCAGCGCCTCCGTGAACGCGTTCAGGTAGAACTCTGCCTCGTCCGCGTAATCGGCGGGCGCGGTGAGCAGGTGAAACCACGACGCGAATTCGTCGTAGAGACGCGGGGTGGCGTCTGTTGTCATGATGCGCCCCCGGTCTGCTCGCGGGTCGGCGTCGGGGCTTCTCCGCCCGGACATCTTCCTCCGCTCCGTGTGGTTTCGCTCCGGACAGTAACGACGGCCGCGGACCACGGACCGTGGACCGTCGCCGAGGCTGACTACAGGCAGGCGGATGCCGTTGGGTCGGAGCGGGGCCATGGTCGGAGGGGCGACGCGAGCGAAGCGGCGTCCGGCCTCCCCGGGGAACTCACCCCGGGCGAAGGCAGTGCGGCGGTGATGGTGGCGTGACGGTCGAAGCGATGACGTCAGCCCACGTGTCTAGCAGACCCCGCAGAGCTTGCAGCCCACTTCGGGGGGCGGGCAGGGGATCGTCGCCTTGATGCGGCGGTGCTTGTCCATCTCGCGGAGCAGGAAGCGTTCGGTCATGCCGACGTCGACGATGTACCACGGTGGCCGCTCGCCCTCCCATGGCAGGCCGTCGTCGAGACCGGCTTCGGCAATCGCGCGCTTGTAGGTGCCGAGCGAGTTGTCCTCCATGCGAGCGAGCATGGGCGCGAGGCGCTCATCGGCGCGCGAGAGCACGTCGTCAACGCGCGCCGTCCACGGCGAGTCGGATCGGAACTCGATGCCCGGGGCCAGGTGTTGCTTGAGGATGCCCTGGCGGCGCTTCACGGTCGCGATGTCGTCCTGCTGTTCGAACTGGTAGGCCGTCCAGGGCTTCGGCACGAGCGGCGATACGGCCATGACCAGCCGCGTGCCGTTGCCTGCGGCGTCGAGCCGCTCCTTGATGCGCGTGCCGAGCGCCGCCATCGCATAGACGTCGTCGTCCTCCTCTTCCGGGAGGCCGACCATGAAGTAGAGCTTGAAACGCCGGGCGCCGGACTCGCCCACCATCGACGCGCCGCGGAGGATCTGCTCCTCGTCCACGCCCTTGTTGATCGCCTGGCGCATGCGTTCCGAGCCGGCCTCCGGCGCCACGGTCACGGTCTTCGTCCCGCCGGCGGCGAGCACCGCGAGCACTGTGGGATCGAGGTTGTCAACCCGCAGCGACGAGATCGAGATGCGTGCGCCCGCGGCGTGTGCCCGTGTCGCGAGCTCGGAAAGATCGGGGTGGTCGGCCACAGCAGCGCCCAGTAGCCCGACCTTCTCGGTGTGCTCGAGCGAGTGTTCGATCACCGCCATCAACTCGTCGACCGGGCGGTAGCGCGGCGGGCGGAAGACGTAGCCGGCGATGCAGAAGCGACAGCCGCGACCGCAGCCGCGCGCGCACTCGATGAGCGTCATGTCGGAGAGTTCGGTGTCGGCCGTGAGCACGGTGGAATAGGCCTCGGTGCCGGCGAGGTCGTGTACGTACTGGCGCTCGATCGCGCCGAAGACCGGCGGACGCGTCGGGACATAGATGCCGGGAATCGAGGCGAGATCCTGGAGCAGATCATCGCGCGATCCGTAGAGCCCGTCCTGCCACGCGGCGACCAGGTCCGGGACGATCGCCTCGGCCTCGCCGATCACGATCGCGTCCAGGAAGGGCGCGACGCCCGCGGGATTGGTGAGCATGCACGCACCGCCGGCGATCACCAGCGGGTGTCGTTCGTCACGTTCGTGTGAGTACAGCGGGATGCCGGCGCTCTTCAGGCACTGCACCATGTTGAAGTAGTCGAATTCATACGAGAGCGTGAACGCGAGCACCGCGAAGTCGCCGAGCGGGCGCTGCGACTCGAGCGAGACGACGGGCATGGGGTGGTGTTCACCGGCGCCGGGCTGATCGTAGAACGCCCGTTCGCACACGAGCTCCGGGTACGCGTTCAACATGGCGTACACGGTCTGCAGGGCGAGATTCGACATCCCGATGTAGTACGAGTTCGGATAGACGAAGGCGACGGGGATGCGACCACCCCAGTCCTTGACGGTGACCCCGCGCTCACGGCTCAGGCGTTCGCGGGCAATCTGTCTGACGTCTGTCTTCATGGACTCCGAAGTCTATCCGGCATCCGGCTTGTGCGTATCGGCGGTACCGAGACCGTGATCAGCGCGGACCAAAGATGCGACGGCGCTCCTCTTCGTGCCGGCGACGGTCACGCCGGACGAGGAGGTAGACGCCTCCGCCGATCACCGCGAGTGGGAGCAGCGCGAGCGGCGGGAAGCGGGCGAACAGGAACACGGTCAGGGAGAGCAGCAGCACGGCGCCGATCAGTACGCCGATGATCGGGGCGATGGTGCCGAACACCACGCGCAGAATGAGCGCGACCTCGCGCCAGCTGCCCTGCTTGTCCTGTTCCGGGGGTTCGTATCCGTACATGGTCGCAGTGTAATCCTCGCCCCACGCGCGCCGCCGAACGCGGTTCGAGTGCGATGCTAGGATGCCGCGACCCTGCACGCGGAGAGGACCTTCCATGGCGGAGCCCCGGCCGACCACCGTCCCTGCCGAGTTCAACGCGTTCCTTGCGGAGGCTCGCAACGGCATCCTCACCGTTGCGCGCGGGGACGGCCGGCCGCCGCACGCGACACCGGTCTGGTTCATCTACCAGGACGGGGCGTTTCGGATCTCGATTACGCGAACGCGACTGAAGTACCGGCTGATCGAGCGTCGCCCGTCGGTCTCGCTGGTGATCGACGATGCCTCACGCTTCCGTACGGTCGTCGTGGAGGGGACGGCGCGCTTTAGCGATACGGATGCCGAGCTGGTCGAGCTCGCGGGGCGCCTGCAGACGAAATACCGCGGACGTCCGCCTCAGCAGGACGAGACGGAGTTGCTCCGGGGGTTGCGAGCGGAACAGCGGGTGGTGCTCACGCTCGAGCCGGATCACGTGGTCAGCTGGAGCCGGTAGCGCACGCGGCGGTCCCGCGTGCTCGCGGGGCCGAATTGCCCGGTATCGCCGGGCGATGGGTTACTGCGAATGCACGCCGTTCCGGTGCACGCGCGTCTCGGGGAGCAAACCCTGAAACAGGTCGGACACGCGCGCGTCGCCGGTGGCCCGATGGCGTAACGGCCGGGTGCGGTCCACCTCATACGAGTTGCGGCGGCCGATGCGCGTGGCGTACAGGTAGCCCGCCTCGCGCAGGTCACGCAGGATGCGTGCCGCGGCGCGCTCCGTGATCCCGACGCCGTCGCCCACCTGCCGCACCGTCGCGTCGGCATGTTCGGCGACGTACAGCAGCACCGCACCATGGTTCGTCAGGAGCGCCCACGCGGAGGATCCGCCCTCCTCCTGAAGTTGGTTTTCGTGGACTTCGCTTGTCACAGTGTGTCCGACCTTACGAGCGAATCGAGTGACGTGTATAGCATGCTTAGGCCGTCGTCCGTGACTGTCCTGCGCACCCGGCTGCCCGATCTCGCATCCGGTGGCGGCGGCCGTTGCCGTCGCTGCTGTGATTCTCGGCACCTGGAGTCACGATCTTTAAGCCGGGACTCCTCAAGCACGCACGGCGATCGCTGAATCCGCGCGTCGCGATCCCGAGGATCGGTCAGACGAGCAGGCGTCGCGGAGGCAGGAGCGGAAGGGCGGGCGCATCACGATGCGGGTCACAGCGAACGGGATCGACACCTTCTACGAAGAGCACGGCGCCCCCGAGGGCGTGCCGGTGCTCTTCATCCACGGTGGCTACGGAGGCGCCGCGACAACGCTGGCGTCGTCACCACACGTGATTGCCGACGCGCTCGCGCCCCTGGGCGCCGCGGTTCGCCTCGTCACATACGACCGGCGATCGGCCGGACGCACTGCGTACCGCCACGATCACTTCCAGCTCGCGGACATCGCCGCCGACGCGGCGGCGCTACTCGACGCGCTCGGCATCGGACGCGCGGTCGTGGTCGGCTCGTCCGCCGGCGGTCCCGTCGCGCTCCAGTTCGCGCTGACGTGGCCGGACCGCGTGCTCGCGCTCGCGCTGCCGAACACCGGCCCGGCGCTGATGTCGCTCACGCCGCAGCGTGAGGGCCGTCCCCCGTCCGAGGAGATCGAGGCGCGGCTGCGCCTCGTCCGCGAGCGGCTGGACCTGGTGCACGAGGCGAAGCGCGACGGCGACCGCGCGCTGTTCGCGCGCCGGGAGGGCGAGTTCCGCACGCCGCCGCCGGTAACACCGGGGACGGAGGCGCGTGGTCGCGCGCTCGCGGACTCGCTCGCCGCCGTGTCCACCGACGACCTGTTCAGTTACTCGTTGGGCATGGTGCGCAACCTCGGCGCGTACGAGGGCATCGACTTCACCGATCGCCTCGGTGAGCTGGTCATGCCGGTCTTGATCGTCCACGGCAACGCCGATCGCACGGTCCCGATCGCGTACGGCAAGGACCTCGCGGCCGGGATTGCCCAGGCCGAGTTCCACGAGGTCGAGGGAGCGGGCCACGGCATCACCGCGCACCCGGAGGCACAGCATCTGCTCCGCGAGTGGCTGACGCGGGTCGGCGTGCCGGCGAGCGCTCGCTGACGGTCGCCGTACACATGCCCGCCGAATCGTGCGCGGCTTACGGGATCCGCGCCCGCGCTACCCGCACTTCGTATAGCCACAGGAGCGGCAGGTCAGGCAGCGCTCGAGGTAGTCGAGTTGCTGGCCGCAGTCCGGGCATGTCAGGCCCGACGCCGCGGGCGCGTCCACCGCGTGACCGTCGCGCGGTGTCACGGGCGCGTCCACGTCGAAGTGCATGCGGAGCCAGCGGAAGACGTAGTCGAGGATGCTCGTGGCGAACGGGATCTGCGGGTTCGCAGTCACGCCGTACGGTTCGAAGCGCGTCTGTTCCAGCTTGGCGGCGAGCTTGTCCAGGCTGACCCCGTACTGGAGCGCGATCGAGGTCAGCAGCGCGACGGCGTCCGTCAGCCCCGAGACCGTCGATCCCTCCTTCGCGATCTTGATGAACACCTCGCCGACCGCCCCGTCCTCGAACAGCCCGGCGGTGATGTAGCCCTCCTGCTCGCCCACGCGAAACTTGTGCGTGATCGAGTGGCGCTCATCCGGCAGGTGGCGCCGGTACGGCTCGCTGGCGCGGCCGCCGGCGGCGGCCTGCTCGGTGCCGGCGTGTGCCAGCACCTGGACCGCGCGCGAGCCGTCGCGGTAGACGGTCACACCCTTGCACCCGAGCGCATGCGCGAGCAGATAGACCGATCGCACATCTTCCACGGTCGCCGAGCGCGGCAGGTTCACAGTTTTCGAGACGGCGAGGTCCGTGCGGGCCTGGAACGCCGCCTGCATGCGCACGTGCCAGGCAGGTGCGATCTCATGCGCCGTCGCGAAGCGATGCCGGAGCGACTCCGGCACTTCGGGCCGGTCCGCCAGCAATGCGCCGTGGGCGAGGTCGTCGAACAAGGTCTCCAGCTCTGTCTCGCCGAGGAATTGTGCCTCGCGAGCCGCCTCGCGGAATGCCTCGTTGACCTCGGGGAGCACTGTGCCGTCGCCCATGCGGCGGTAGTGCGCGAGCGAGAACAGCGGCTCGATGCCGGACGACGCGCCGGCGATGATCGCGATCGTGCCGGTGGGCGCGATGCACGTACGCGTGGCGTTGCGATAGCGCGGCCCGTCCGGCGCGTAGATGGAGCGATCCCAGTTCGGGAAGACGCCCTTCTCCAGGCCGAGGGCAGCCGAGGTCTCGTCCGCCGCCGCGCCGATCTCGTCCGCGAGCCGCGTGGCGAGCGCGAGCGCTTCGTCGCTCTCATAGGGGATGCCGGCGGCAATCAGCAGATCGGCGAAGCCCATCATGCCGAGCCCGATCTTGCGATTGCCCCGCACCGCCTCCGCGATCTCCGGCACCGGAAAGACGTTGACCTCGACCACGTTGTCGAGAAAGCGTGCGGCGATCCGTGCCGTTACACGCAGCGCGTCCCAGTCCACATCGCCGCTCGCGGGCGACCAGAAGCGAGCGAGCTGGATCGACCCGAGCGTGCACGCCTCCCATGGCAGCAACGGCACTTCGCCGCACGGGTTCGTCGCTTCGATCTCGCCGAGCGCCGGCGTGGGGTTCGCACGGTTGATCGCGTCCAGGAAGACGAGACCGGGGTCGCCCGTTTCCCATGCCGCGCGCGCGATCTCATCGAGCAGCGCTCGCGCGTCCACGCTCCCGCGCGGCGCGCCGTCACGCGGATCGCGCAGCGTGACCTCGCCGCCGCGCTCCGCGACCGACAGGAACTCGTCGCTGACGCCGATCGAAAGGTTGAAACGGGTAGCCGTGACGCCGTCATCCTTCGCATGGATGAACTCGCGAACATCGGGGTGGTCGACGCGAAGGATGCCCATGTTCGCGCCGTCACGCTTGCCGCCCTGCGTGACCAGCCGCGAGACGTCGTCGTAGTGGCGCAGCACGGATACCGGGCCGCACGCGGAGCCGTGCGTGGACGCGATCGGTTCGCCGCGACCGCGCAGCCGAGAGAAAGAGAAGCCCGTGCCGCCACCGTATTTCTGCACCATCGCCGTCGCCTGGGCAGTCGACATAATTGACTCGAGCGTGTCCTCGACGGGCAGCACGAAGCAGGCCGCGAGCGTCCCGCGGCCCGTGCCGGCGTTCATGAGCGTGGGCGAGTTCGGCAGGAACCGCAGCGCGGCCATCTCGTCATAGAAGCGCTGCGCCCAATCACGGCGCGCGCCGTCGTCGCCCTCCGCGGCGGCGATCGCCACCGCGACGCGCGCGAACAGCTGCTCCGGTGTTTCGCTCACGGCGCCGTCGCCGTCCTTCAGGAGGTAGCGACGCTCGAGCACTGTGCGTGCGTTCGCGCTGAGTGTGACCGGAGTGGTGCGGATGTCGTTGGTGGTGACCATGGCGATGCCTTCGCAAGGGGAGAAGGGACTGTCGCGAGGCGGAAGCATATCAGAACATGCGTTCGCGCCAATGGGCACTCGCACGTGCGAGCGCCCGCCACTCCACCCGCGTCAATCGTAGGGCGCGACGCCCCTTCGCCGGGGCGAGTGGCACCGTGTGGGCGCAAGCGGTTGCGAGCGCTCGTACGCTCCGCCCGGCGAGCCGCGGACAAGCGAACGGCCGCGACGGCGTGGGCACGGCGCGAGATGGAGCGATGCATGAAACAGCTGACGGGCGGAACGGCGATCGTCACGGGCGGATCGCGGGGCCTCGGGCCCGTGATCGCGCGGGCACTCGCCCGCGAGGGCATGGACGTCGTGGTCGCCGCGCGCTCCGGTAAGGAGCTCGCAGCCGTCGCCGGCGCACTGCGGGCGGAGGGGACGCGCGTGACGCCGATCACCTGCGACGTGTCGGATCCGGCGGATCGCGAAGCGCTGATCGCGCGCACGATGGAGCTGCACGGGCGCCTGGATCTGCTCGTCAACAACGCCGGACTTGCCGCCGTCTCACGGCTCCACGAGATGGCGCCGGACCAGATCGACCGCCTGATCGACGTCAACCTGCGGGCTGCGATGCAGCTCACGCGGGCGGCGCTGCCGCCGCTGCTGGCTGCGCGCCGCGGGCACATCGTGAACATCGCTTCGGTCTCCGGCCGGATCGCTGCGCCGTATCTGAGCGCATACTCCGCGACGAAGTTCGGACTGGTCGGCTTCACGCGCGCCCTCCGGCATGAACTGCGTGGCAGCGGCGTGGGTGCCTCGGTGATCGCGCCGGGCTTCGTCTCCGGGGTCGGAATGTACGTGGACGCCCTCGCGGGCATCGTCGATGCACCGCGCCGGCCGGGCACCGTGACTTCGGGGCAGGTCGCGCGCGCGGTGCTGCGCGCCGTGCGAGGCGACCTGCCCGACGTGATCGTCGGGTCCCGCGGCACGCGAGTGCTGCTCGTGACCGACGCCGCGTTTCCGCGCGTCGCCGACCGAGTACTGGGGTGGCTGGGTGTGCCCGCGGTGCTGCGCCGCGCAGCGGACGCTCGTCCGCCATCGCGGTCCTGAGGGCACGAAGGGGAGATCGAGAGCCGTATCCGCGCAAGCGGCGGGTGACGCACCCGCCGCTTGCGAGTGCCGGCGATCGTTAGTTCGGCTGGAAGCTCGCGCGAGATGCGGCGATCGAGATCGGCGCGCGATCATCGTCGTCATCGAGCGTGTCGTCGTCGTTCAGCGCACCGTTTGCGTACGCAGTCGCGACCGCGGGCGCGAGCAGGTCGGAGAGTTCGTCCTCGAACAGCGGCGCCTGCTCCGGTGGCGCGAGCCCGGGGCTGAGGGCGATGCGCTGGAGCTCCTCGAGCATCTGCTCGAGCGAGACGAACTGGTGATAGACGGACGCGAAGCGGATGTAGGCGATGGGGTCCAGCGGCTTGAGGCGGGTAATCGCCATCTCACCGATCACGCGACTGGGAACTTCGTTCCGACTGGAGCCGAGCAGGTGCTGCTCGATGTCGTCGACGATCGCCTCAACGGCGCCGGTGGGCAGCGGTCGCTTGCGGGCGGCGACCCGCAGGCCGTTGATCAGCTTTTCGCGCTGGAATTCCTCGCGGCGACCGTCCTTCTTGACGACCATAATCACCGCGCGCTGCACCTGCTCGTAGGTGGTGAAGCGCTCTTCGCATTCGATGCAGAAGCGCCGGCGGCGGATCCCTCCATCGGTAGCGCGGGAGTCCATGACCTTGGTCGCGGTGCGGCCGCAGAAGGGGCACTTCATGTAGGAAGACATCCTCGGGGGGGAGGCAGTGCGGTGGGTTGGGAGGCGTCCGGGGGGAGAGTCGCAGTAGAGCATGGGCACGGGTCGGGACAACGGCGGGTGTGCACAGGCTTGTGCGCCGTTTGTCCACGTTGCCCGATCCGACAGTGGACCGAACGCGCGTGCAGACGTGCGAGCGTCGCGATCGTGGGCCGGGCGCGGCGCGATCCGGGCCGCGCGCGAGGGGCGGTCCCGGTCGGGGGTCCCGCTCAGCGCGAGGCCCCCCTCCGCTGCGGGAGGAAGGGCCTCGGGAAGGGCGAACGACGCGAGCTAGCGCGTCGGGAAGGTGCGCCGGAGGAACGTCGGCAGATCGGCCTCGGTCAGCGCGTCGGCCGTGGGGTCGCCCCGGATCTCGCCGAGCTTGATCGGCTTCGGCTCCTCGCGACCGTCCAGCACCTGGCGAATGTTCATCCGCGGGGCGCTGCTGAAGCCGGTCGCAATCACGGTGATTCGGACCTCGTCGGTGAGCGAGTCGTCGAGACTCGTGCCGAAGATGATCTCGGCCTCGGGGTCGACGACCTCCGCAATCACGCGTGCCGCCTGGTCGAGCTCACGCAGCCCAAGGCTCTTCGGCCCGGAGACGTTGAACAGCACGCCGGTCGCGCCTGTGATGTCGACCTCCAGCAGCGGGCTCGCGATCGCCTGGCGCGCCGCCTCGACGGCGCGGTGTTCGCCCCTGCCGGTGCCGATCGCCATCAGCGCCGGACCGGCGTCCGTCATGATCTTGCGCACGTCGGCGAAGTCCAGGTTGACCATGCCGGGCACGGTGATCAATTCGCTGATGCCCTGGATGCCCTGCCGCAGCACGTCATCCGCGGTGCGGAAGGCGTCCTCGATCGACATGTCGTCCTGGCCGAACTGGAGCAGCCGGTCGTTCGGGATCACGATCAGGGTGTCGACCTTGTCCTGGAGGTCGCGCACGCCCTCCTCCGCTTGCTGGCGGCGCTTCGCGCCTTCGAAGGAGAACGGCTTGGTGACGACACCGATCGTGAGCGCACCGAGCTCACGCGCGATCTCGGCCACGATCGGCGCGGCCCCGGTCCCGGTACCGCCTCCGAGGCAGGCCGTGACGAACACCATCTCCGCGCCCTGCAGGGCTTCGGCGAGCGCCTCGCGGGACTCCTCGGCCGCGCGCTGACCGCGCAGCGGATCGCTGCCGGCGCCCAGGCCGCGCGTGAGTCGGTCGCCAATGCGCACCTTCACCTCGGACTTGCAGTGTTCGAGCGCCTGCATGTCCGTGTTCACGGCTACGTACTGCACGCCGGGCAGGCGCGCGCTGATCATGCGGTTGACGGCATTCGAGCCGCCTCCGCCCACGCCCACGACCTTGATCGGGGGCAGGCCATCGAAATCGTGGACCATCTCGGCACCTTCCGTCTGGGTGTTCCCCTGGCGCGGGCGTCCGGCCCGCTGGTCAGCGACACGGGCGGTTGAGGCGGCCGCGCTGCGGCCCCCCGACGTTGCTCGCGTGGTGCTGGCCTCTGGTTGTTCCGCCGCGGCCACCGTCGTTTCGCGCTCCCGCCGCTCACGGCGGTCGTGGCGCCGCTCTGCCGGGCCGCGCCCACGGGCGGCTGGCTCGAGACGCTCGTCGTCGGCGCT
>JAQBZW010000026.1 GCA_027622315.1 Chloroflexota bacterium
CGACGCAGGCGGCGCGCTGCCCGGCGCTGATGCCGCGCCGGACAGGCGGAACGGCGAGCCGGGCGCGCGTACGGCGGCGCCGTCGGCGCCGCGCTCGCCTTCGAGCGTTTCGAAAAAGGCACGGTGGGCGAGATGTCGATCGTCGAGCAGCTCCCCGAGCTGTGCCGCGTGCCCCACCGGCACGCGCCACGTCTCCTGCCCTTCCGTGAACAGCTCGCGGCGCGTGAGACCGCCGAGCGCCGAAACGACGGCGTCCTCGACTTCGTCCTCGTGCTCCATGCGGCCCGCATTCAGACCCAGCGGGTGCTCCGGATCGGCCCAGTCCGGCCGGCCGATCCAGTGCGCGAACGGCAGCCAGAACGTCTGGAGCACGTTCATCCCGAACCAGCCGTCGGCGCACGGCAGCAGGGTCGTGGGGCAGAGGTTCTGCCAGCGGTTGCCGTGGCGACTGCGCACCACCCCATTCGCCAGCCACATCGTGTCCGTGAACTGGTGGAGCGTCGCAAGCGACTCCAGCACGCTCACCTCGATCAGGCGCGCGGGCGCCGTCCCCCGCTCCGCGGCAAGCTGCGCGGCCTGGGCCGCGACGAACGCGAAATCCGCAGCCTGGTAGTACGCATAGTTGCCGGGCATCGTGAGCGGTGCGCGCCCGCGGTCGCCCATGAGCACCGTGTACCCACCGAGCGCGAGCAGGGTGGAGGCCGTGGCCTCGAAGTCGCGATACGGGCCCGAGAGTCCGAACGGGGTGATCGACACGCGCACCAGTCGCGGCGAGGCGGCGCCCAGCGTCTCGACGGCGAGCGCATCGGTCTCTCGTGCGCTCACGTCGGTCACGAGGATGTCGCACTCTGCCGCGAGCGCATCGATCCGTGCGCGGCCCGCGGGGTCGTGCGCGTCGATTGCGACGCGTTCCTTGCCGCGGTGCAGGTAGAGCTCGAGGTGCCGCGGCGAAGGCACGCGATCGGGTCGTTCGACCCTGATCACATCGGCGCCCCAGCGGGCGAACAGCTTGCCGCAGTACGCGGCCGCCTCGTCGCGATCACTCAACTCGAGCACACGCATGCGGTCGTTCCTCCCCCGGAGCGGGCGGAGCATACGTCCGTTCGTCGGGCCGCTGCGGCCGGCGGTGTCTCGGCCGGCAACACCGAGCGCCCGCAGCGGGGACGGACCGCTTGCGCCGTCACCGCGCGGGGCTCACCGGTCCCGTGTTGGGATCGAATGCTTCAAGCGAGCCGGCACGTATCCTTCGCAGCGAGGGACAGATGCTCGACGCGCCCGCGATCACGAACACCGCCTCACAACCGACCGCTGTGATTCGCCTGACGGTGCCGCGCGCGGAGATGCAGGCGGTGATGGGACCGGGGCTCACCGAGCTCCGGGAGGCGGTCGCGGCCCAGGGCGTCACCCCGACGGGTCCGTGGCTCACGCACCATGTGCGGATGCACCCGGACGTCTTCGACTTCGAGATCGCCATACCGGTGCCGGGAGCGATCACGGCGAGCGGCCGGGTCGCTCCGGGCGAGCTGCCGGCCGCGACGGTGGCGCGGGCCGTCTATCACGGCCCGTTCGAGGGTCTGGGCGCTGCGTGAGGCGAGCTCGACGCCTGGATCGCAGCCGCCGGCCGCACGCCGGGACCGGATCTCTGGGAGTGTTACCTCGTGGGGCCGGAAACGAGCGCAGATCCATCAGACTGGCAAACCGAACTCAATCGGCCGCTGGTGGCCGGCTGACGCGACCGCCTGAAGTCCCCCGCGGACCGCAACGCCGCCGGGCGATCGCACGACGTACAGACGACCGGCGCCGGCGCGTGGGCTACTGGTCGCGAATCTCTTCCGCGGCGAACGTGAGCGTGAGTGCCGCACTGGCCGCGCTCACGTCGTTCGTCGTCGCGAGCGGGAGGGACACGAAGAAGCAGAGCACCTCGCTGCCCTCGGGATCGAGGCGTCGGTCGCCCTCTTGAACGCCCCAGTCGGGCGACCCGAACGCGATCGCGGCCAGCGGCGCGTACCCGGCGATCGCCGCCCCTGCGTCGCTGTCGCAGCCCTCGTCGACGGCCTCGCGCACGGCGACCTCGAGCCGGGACGCGAGCCCGGACACGTCTTCGTCGACCGCGGTCAGCATCGCGTAGCGGAATGGCAGCGTGCCGCCGTTCGTCAGGGTGAGCGACCGCACCGCCACGTCGCCGGGCGACATGTTCGACACCGAGAAGGTGGCGGACGCCGGCGAGCTAGTGAGGTCGAGCGTACCGACGACGACGGGACTCAAGCGGTCGAGCGCCTGTGCGGGGCTGACGAATTCGTTGAGCGCGACGATCGCCGACACAACGCTGGCGGTCAGTAGCCCGGCGAGCAGAGCCTGGAGCATGGCACGCCTCCTGCCCGGATCGTCGTCGTGACGCGAACGGTTCCATAGCTCCGGACGCGGCGAGCGCATCGGGGGTTCGCGTAATCTCCGGGCATGACGAGCACGCGAGCACGGGTGATGCTGGGCACGGCGTCATGGACCGACCGGCCGCTGATCGAAAGCGGCCGCTTCTATCCGTCGGAGGCACGCAGTGCCGAGGCGCGGCTGCGCTACTACGCGTCGCAGTTTCCGCTCGTGGAGGTGGACAGCACCTACTACGGGCTGCCGACCGAGGACGTTGCTCGGCTGTGGGTCGAACGGACGCCTGACGGCTTCACCTTCGACGTCAAGGCGTATTCGCTCTTCACGAATCACCCGACGCCGACGGCACGGCTGCCGAAGGCGATCCAGGCTGAGCTGCCGCCCGCGCTCGCGCGCACGAAGCGCTTCTATCGCAAGGATGCTCCGCCCGCGATCGTCGACCTGTGCTGGTCGACGTTCGTGGACGCATTGCGGCCGCTGCACGACAGCGGGCGGCTGGGCGTGATCGTGTTCCAGCTCCCGAAATGGACGTTCCCCAACCGCGAGACGAAGTCGTACTTCGACGAGATCCGCGACCGGCTCGGCCCGTACCGCGCGGCCGTCGAGTTCCGAAACGACGTCTGGATGAACGCCGAGAACCAGGAGTCCACGCTTGCGCTGCTGGGCGACCTGAACTTCACCTACATCTGCGTGGACGAGCCGCAGGGCTTCGCGTCCTCCGTGCCGCCGATCTCGGCGGCCACGAACGCGATCGCCTTCGTCCGCTTCCACGGGCGCAACACGGAGCGCTGGGAAGCCCCGTCCGCGACGTCCGCGGAGCGCTTCGACTACGAGTATCGAGCCGAGGAGCTCGACGAGTGGGTGCCGAAGATCGGGCAGCTGGCGATGCACGCGCATGCCGTGCACCTGGTGATGAACACGAACAACCACGACCAGGGCCCGGCGAACGCGCGCCTGCTGGCCGAGCGCCTTACGGCCGCGGGCGTGACCGTGGCCGGCTGGCCGTAGGGGCCGGACCCTCACCCCTCTTCGCTTCGCGAAGAGGGGTGAGGACGCGTACCGTCAAGCGAACGCAATTCCCGACCGACTGACGGGAGGTGACACGTGCCCGGCAAGGCCCGAACGCAGAAGGACATCGACCGCGCGGTACAGCGCGACAGCTACAGCGAGCCGGGGGCGACGACGCCGGGCGAACAGCGCTGGGTCACGGTCGTGATCGCGCTCAAGTCCGCGGACTTCGACCAGTGGTGCAAGGACAACGGCAAGAACCCGCGCGACCGCAACCTGCTGATGGCGACCCCGGCGACGGTCCGCGGCCTGCAGAACGCGCGCCTCGAGATCTCGCCGCGCGGCATGTGGCGCGCGGACATCCGCGAGCTGATGACCGCCCTCGTCCCCGGGCTCGACAAGCCGTCGCAGAAGCGGCTGGTGGACATGGGCTGGGGGCTGCCCGTCCCCTGATCTCGCGTTACCCGCCGGCAAGCTTCACGCGGTGCCCCTCGGCCTCGAGCAGCGCGCGCAGCTTTTCGCGATGTTCGCCCTGGATCACGAGCACGCGCCCCTGGCGCGTCCCGCCGGCGCCAATGCGCTGCTTGCACCGCTTGAGCACGGCATCGAGCTCCGCTTCGGTGCCGGCGAGCCCGACCACCAGCGTGCCCGGCTTCCCGCCGCGCGCGGACTTGCCGCGATGCAGTCGCACCCAGCCGTCGCCCGGGTCGACCGGGAGGCTGTCCGCGGCTGCCGTGCGCCCGGCAGAGGGCCGGCGCGTGGCCGTGTCGGTGGGCAGCCGCACACGACCGCCATCAGACGAGTAGACGAGGCGCGAGTTCGGATCCGGCGTCGTGGCCATGACGCCCACTTTATCGCGGCCGTCGGCAGCGCTGCCCGCGCTGCCCGCGACCGTCACGCGCGCTCGACGCGCACGCGTATCCTTCGCCGCGCCAATCCTGTCGCGATCTGAGGCTGCGAGGAAACCACCATGCCCGATCTGCCCACCGAAGCCGAGATGCGCGCACTGTTCCGCGAGCGGAACAACTGGGGCCGCTGGGGCGCCGACGACGACAAGGGCGCCATCAACCTGATCACCCCCGAGAAGCGGATGCAGGCCACGAGCCTGGTGCGCACCGGTCGCACAGTCTCGCTCAGCCGCTTCTGGCCGAAGGTGCCGGGCCCGCTCAACCCCCGGCCCGCCGACCACTTCACACAGTGGTTCGACCGCGGCGCCTCGGGCGGCGCCGTGGACTACTACGGGATCATGTACCACGGCTACTCGACCACCCACATCGACGCGCTGTGTCACGTGTGGGACGAGCACGGCATGTGGAACGGTCGCGACTTTCACAACGAATTCACACCGGCCGGCACGAAGTTCGCGGACATCACCGCGTGGCAGGGTGGCATCGTCACGCGCGGGGTGTTGCTCGATGTACCGAAGCACCGCGGCACCGAGTTCGTGACCGACGACCGGCCGGTGACGGGGCCGGAGCTCGAGGCGATCGCCGGCGCGCAGGGCGTCGAGGTCACCGCCGGCGACGCGCTGATCGTCTACAGCGGCCGTGAGAAGTGGCAGGCGGCGAACCCGACGAACTACATGGGCGCCCCGCCGAGCCCCGGACTGCACGCCTCTTGCTCGAAGTTCATCCGTGATCACGACGTCGCCCTGCTCGGCTGGGACATGATGGACGCGTCGCCCAACGAGTACGGACTCGCGTGGCCGGTGCACGGCGTCCTCTATTCGTTCGGCGTCGCGCTCATGGACAACTCGCTGCTCCAGCCGGTCGCGGAGGCGTGCGCGGAAGAGGGACGCTACGAGTTCATGCTCATGGTGCTGCCGCTGCCCGTGCAGGGCGGCACCGGCTCACCGGTCAACCCGGTGGCAATGTTCTAGCGATGTTCTAGCGATGTTCTAGCGCCGTTTTAGCGCCCGCGCGCCACCGATTCGCGAACGCCGGGGGCGGCAGTGCCGTCCCCCTTCGTGCGTGCGCGATGCGCTCGCCGCCATCCCCAGTCGAACGCGGCCGCAAGCGATGGGCGTTTAGAACACCGCGACCGGGTTCACGGGGCTGCCCGTGCCCCCTTCGACACGGAGCGGGAGCACGAGCAACGCGAACTCATGCCTGCCCTCCTCGGCGCAGGCATCCGCGAGCGATCGCAGGAAGGCGTTGTCGAGCAACGCAACGCCGTAGGAATAGAGCACGCCGTGAACCGGCCACGGCAGCGCGTGTTCGGTGGGATACGCGTCCATCAGGTCCCAGCCGAGCAGCGCCACGTCGCGATCACGGATGAACTGCGCGCACGAGGCATGCAACCCGGGGCGCTCGCTCGCCGAGAGCGTGTTGCCGTCCTCGAGGTACGCCTCGTAGCCGCTGTAGACGAGCAACGCGTCGCCCGCGGTCAGCGGCGAACCCTGCGCCTCCGCAATTGCGGCGAGCTCGTCGCCGTGCACCGGGCGATCGGGCGTGACGTACTGCGTGCCGCGGCTGCGCGGCACGTCGAGCAGCACGCCTCGTGTGACGATGCCGCCGCTCCAGTTGGTGATGTCGGCGAAGCGGGCGCCATCCGCGGTGATCTCGACCGCGGGGTCGCGGCCGTTCCACATCCCGTCGGCGTCCCAGACGTGGCACAGCGCATCGATGTGGGTCATCGACTGGCCGTGGTAGACGAAGCCGTAGTAGTCCACCACGCCTCCGCCGCCGTTGGGCCGCTCGATCGTGCGCATGAAGTGCTGCGCCGGCGTCGGGTTGTTCGGCCCGGGCACCTTCGGGTACGGCCGGCTGAGCGACACCGTGCGGCCGCTGCGCGCCAGCGCCAGCGCAGCGAGGCGCTTCTCGGGCGTGATCAGGTTGATCGCGCCCGCCCCGTCGTCCGCACCCCATCGGCCCCAGTTCCGCCCTTCGACGCGCGACGCACGCAACTGCTGTTCACTCTGTGCGCTGTATTCCGCCATCGCCCGTCTCCCGTCTTCGTCCCTCGACCTGCGACACCGCGCCGCCGGCGGATGGTACCGCCGCCACCCGCGCGCTCCACGAAGCTCAGACGACGAAATTCACACGGCCGTAACCCGGGCGGCACGCCCGCGAAACGCGGGTGGTCGAATATCCCCCCATGGCGACTGAAGCGTTCCCCCCGAACCCCTTCGCCTCTGCTCTGGCAACAGCGCAGGGGTCTGGCAGCGGATCCCTCCCCGCCCGCCCGGCCCGTTCGACTCAGGCACGTGCCGGTGCGGTCCTGTCCCCCCAGGCCCGCGCCGGCGCGGTCCGCAGCCTCCAGTTGCGCGCCGGTCAGGTCTGGTCGCGGCAGCCGAGGGGTGAGCGCGCACACCCAACCGCACCTGTCGCGCGGCCGCCTGGCAGGCGCTTCGTTGACCCCCTCGCCTCGCGCGTGATAGCCATGCGCGCGCGTCGCCGAGAGCGTCGCGAGGGGGAGGGTGCGTGGAGCAACCGCTGGCCGGCATCCGTGTGATCGAGGTCGGCGGCACGCTCGCCGTCGCCGGTGCGACGAAGACCTTCTCCGACTTCGGCGCCGACGTGATCAAGGTCGAGCCCCGTGGCGGCGCCGAGATGCGCCGTCTCCCCCCGTTCCGCGACGACGAGCCCGGCCCCGAGCGCGGCGCGATCCACATCGCGCTCGACACGGGGAAGCGCTCGCTCGTGCTCGACCTGACCACGCCCTCCGGGCGCGAGGTGCTCACCAGGCTCGCGGCCACCGCGCGGCTCGTATTCGTCCACCTCCCGCGCGAGCAGGCGCTTGCCGCGCTCGACGCCGTCGGGAGGGCGACGCCGCGACCGAGCACCGTCGCGCTCGCGGCGCATGGGCTCGAGGGCCCCTACGCCGACCGCGTTGAGAACGACATGTCGCTCTTCGCGTGGTCCTCGCGCATGCGTACGCATTCGAACCCGAACATGGCGCCGCTGCGCTACGGATCGGGCGTGCCCACGATGCAATGGGCGGCGACCGCCGCCGCCGCAGGCGTCGCGGCGGCGTGGGGCCACGAGCACGACGGCACCGCCCGCGCGATCGAGGTCGCCGGGGTCGAGGCGCTGCTGAGCAACGTCGACGCCTGGTACGCGGTGTGGGCCTTCAACGGCATGGAGCTCCCGCGCGGCGGCGGCCCGTCGAAGACGGCGTACCCGGCCGGCTGCTACCCATGCAGCGATGGTTATGTCCTGTTCGCGTCCGCCGGAGAGCCCTTCTTCTCCCGCCTGTGCACCGGCATCGGCCATCCGGAGCTGCCTGCCGACCCCCGCTTCTCCACCCCGGCGGCGAAGGCCGAACACTGGGAGGACTTCGTCGGTTACCTCGGCCCGTGGCTGGCGATACGCACGCGCGACCAGGCGTTTTCCGAGCTCCAGCAGCACGGCGTGATGCTCGCGCCCGTGCTCACGATCCCGGAGGCGATGGCCACCCCGCAGGCGGTCGCCCGCAGTTCATTCGTCACCGCACCGCTGGCCGACGGCGGGACAACGACATTGGCGGGACCGCCGTTCCGTCTGCCCGACGCCTGGGAGATTCGCGCGGCGCCACGGCTGGGCGAGCACAACACGGAGCTGCTCGACACGCTCGGCTACAGCCGCGACGAGCAAATCGCGCTCTATCGGGCGGGGGTCACGGGATGACGTCGCGCATACTCGCCGGCGTACGCGTGGTGGAGCTCGCCGAAGTCTGGGCAGGACCGATGGGTGGCTCCTACCTGGGTGATCTCGGCGCCAACGTGATCAAGGTGGAGTCCTTCCCGCGCACGTCGGTCACGCGCATCGTCGCACCCACGCCGCCCGGCCAGGGACCCTCGTACGAGACCTCGGCGACGCAGCAGACGGCGAACCGCAACAAGCGCCACATGGCGCTCAACCTGCGCACCGACCGCGGGCCCGAGGTGCTGCGGCGGCTGATCGCGCAGGCAGACATCCTCACGGAGAGCTACTCCGCCGGCACCTTCGCGAAGATGGGCTTCGGCTGGGAGTTCTGCCGGCAGGTCAATCCCCGCCTCTCGCTGATCTCGATGCCAGGCTGGGGCGTCACGGGCCCTTACCAGGGGTACGTCACGCTCGGCTCGGGTCTCGATGCCTCGGGTGGGCACTGGTCGCTGCGTGGCTACCCCGACGATCCGGACGATCTCGTGCCGGCAGTGTTCCACTCGGATGCGACCGGTGCCCTCACCCTCGTCTTCGCTGCCGTCACGGCGCTGCGGCGCCGCGAACAGACCGGCGCGGGGACGCACATCGATCTCTCCCAGATCGAGGCGCTCGCGTGGCAGCTCCCCGGCGCGTTCGCCGAGTGGACGATGAACGGCCGCGTGCCGCGCCGGACCGGGAACATGGACCCCGTCGTCGTGCCGCATGGCGTCTACCTCACGAGCGGCGGCGAGGCGACCGCCGGCGCTGACGGCGCCGCCTGGGTGGCGATCGCCGCGGAGAACGACGCGCAGTGGGCGGGCGTGGCCGGCGTGCTGGGCCACACCGAGTGGGCAGCAGACGGCCATCCGTGGGCGACCGTGACCGGCCGCCTTGCGGCGCGCGCCGCGATCGACGCGGTGCTCAGCGAGTACGCGCTCACGGCAACGGCAGAGACAATCGCCGATGCGGTGCAGGCGGCGGGCGGCATCGCCGCCCCCGTGATCGCGCCCTGGTCGGTGCTCACCAGCGCCCAGCACCTCGCGCGCAACTGGCTCGAGTCCGTCGATCACCGCTGGCTCGGGACGCAGCTCTTCCCCGGCTTCCCGTGGCGCACGTCACCGGATGCGGCCTCGTGGGATCGGCCGAGCGGGCTCGTCGGCGAGCACAACAGTGAGTTGCTCGGCGAGCTCGGCTACGCGGAAGTTGAGATTGCCTCGATGCTCGCGGACGGCGTGATCGGCGATCACTACGGGCCGCGCGCCGACGCCGACTGACGCGCGCACGCCGCGCTCGGGCGACACACCGGTCAGGCAAGCGGCGGCTGAACAGCCGCCGACACGGGGACTGCCCGCGCGCGTCAGTCGACGATCGCGACATCGCGAGACGGATCGTGTCGGCGGCTTTTCAGCCGCCGCTTGTCGAGGATCGCCGCGCCGCGCCTCGCGGGCGGCGCCGGCGGCGTGTTCCTGGTCGTGCAGATCTTCGTCCGCGAGCTGATGCCGCGAGTCCCGGCTAGCTACACATCCGTCTGACGATCTCGAAGGTCAACTCGCATCCGAGGTTGAGGTTGTCGACCGTGAGGTATTCGTCGTTGCCGTGGAAGCCCGCCCGTTCTTCACTGCTGACGATGCACGGCGCGAACCCGTAGGCCGGGATGCCGCGCTGGCGCAGGAAGCGATTATCCGTACCGCCGACGGTCATCCCCGGCACCACCACCGCGTCTTCGATCGCGTCGTGGATCACCGCCTCGATCACGCGGTAGAACTCCGTGTCCCATGCCACGGGCACCGGTTCATCGGGATCGAGATCCTCGTGGAACTCGACGCTCACGTTCGGATCGCCGACGCGTTCGATCACCTCCGCGAGCCAGTCGTCTCGGGACTGGCCGGGGAGCAGCCGGCAATCCACCACGGCTTCGCTGCGCCCGGGGATGACGTTCGCCTTGATACCGCTCTGGAGCATGGTGACGTTCAGCGTGTTCATGAACATCGCCAGCAGCGGACGCGAACGGTGGATCGCCGAGTCGAGCGCGGCGCGTTCGCGCAGCGTCGGTAGCAGCCCCGCGTCCGCGAGCCGCTCGACGTAGGCCGTGGTCTCGGGGGTGAAGATCAGCGGGCGCTGCCACTCGGCCAGCCGCTGCACGGCACGCGCCAGGCGCACCGCGGAGTTCGAGTCGCTCGGATGCGGGAAGCTACCGTGCCCCGGGGTGCCGACGGCGGTGAGCCGAAGCCAGCACACCTGCTTCTCGTTCGTCGCGATCGCGAAGACGCGCTTCGACTGGCCCTCGAACTCGTCTGACCCGGAACCGCCCTCGTTCAGCTCGTACTCGACGTCGACCACGTCGGGACGGTGCTCGCACAGCCAGCGCATGCCCCAGCGGCCGAGCGCCTCCTCATCCGGAACGGCGCAGAACACGAGGTCGCGGGTCAACGGCAGCGCGAGCCGCCGCGCGAGCAGAACGGCCATGAGCTGCATCACGCCCATGCCCTTCATGTCCACGGCCCCGCGACCGTACACGCGGCCGTCGCGCACCTCGCCACCGAACGCGGGGACCGTCCAGTACTGCGACTCGACGGGCACGACGTCCGTGTGGTTGCACAGCATGAGCGGCCGCTTCGAGCCGTCGCCGTCGAGCCGCGCGACCAGGATCTCGCGCTCCGGTTGGGTCTCGATGTATTCGCAGCGGATGCCCTCCGCCTCGAGCACACTGCCGAGGAAGCGTGCGGCCGCTCGCTCCCGGCCCGGCGGATTCGACGTGTCGATGCGGAGATAGCGGCCGAAGATGTCGAGCGCCTCCGCGTGGACGCTCGGCCAATCGATCGCGGGCATGGCGTGCTCCCCCTCGCCGCCACCGGGCGGGCGACGGCCGGCACCGTAGCCGAAGCGACCGCGCCTTGGATCGCCATCGGCCTCACGCCGCCGATCACATCGTCGCCGGACCGACCCGCCCGCCCTACACACGCGCTTCGTGAACCCGCAGTCGCGTATACCAAGTGAACTCTGCGTTTATCTCGTATGTGCTCGCTCGCCATCAGGTTTGCGGGGCGGTCTTCACCGAATCTTCACTCTTTTCAGCCCGATCACGCCGGAGATCCGACGTCAGACCGCCAGATCCGGACCGTCGGCGGGCCCGAAAGACGCACGGACGCGCCGGCGATCACGCTCGCTCACCCGGACACGAGCTGCTGTGCCGGCACCCCCGATCGCGGTGAACGGAGTGCGCGGCCGCCGGGATCGACCACAGGATCGTCGCGAGCAAGACACTGCGCCGTCGCTCGATCCGGGGCCGCGATGAGACCGATTACAGCGTCAGTTTGAATCTGAGACGGCTCGAAAGCGGTGAGGAGTCGTGCGCTCGATAGCCGGCGACGGACGGTCCCGACGGGTGTGCGAGCGAGCCGTGGAGAGGTGTGATCAGATCGCCGCGGTGGGCCTGAAATGGGCCGAGCGGGAACGGACGCCCGGCCCCCCGCGCCCGTTCCCGCTCGACGCTGTGGAAATGTTACACCGGGCGCTGAGGACACAATGTTGCGGGCATCACTAACCACAGCGAAGGCGCGCCCGCCCGCTCCGCGAGCTACGCGCGTGGCACACCGGCCGCATCGTTCGCTGCGTCTCCGTCTCGCCGGCCGCAGCGCGCGGACGGACTGCCGCAGGTGCAGCATGCGTGCGCGGCCCCGCGTCACGCACTGCTGGGCGCGAGTGCGGCGTGCGCGCCCCGCGCGAGATAGGGTGCCCGGGTCAACGCGACCCGGCAGCTGCCGGTCGGGACCGGAGAACGGGCGAACCATGGCCGGAGAGCGCGCAGACCTGATCTTCAGTGGCGGACCCGTGCACACGGTCGATGCGACGAACGCGATCGCGGAGGCCGTCGCGGTCTCGGATGGGCGCATCCTCGCGGTCGGCTCAGCCGCCGCGGTGAACGCCACCGCCGCGCCCGGCACGCGACACGTCGACCTGCGCGGGCGGTCGTTGCTCCCGGGCTTCATCGACGCGCACTGCCACTTCAGCGGGGTCGGCGCCTCCGAGGACGCGATTGACTGCAAAGCGCCCGGGATGGACAGCATCGCCGCGCTCGTGGAAGAGGTGCGACGCCGCGCGGAACGCCAGCCGGCCGGCACGTGGATCCGCGGACGCGGCTACGACCACTCGAAGCTCGCCGAGCGCCGCCACCCGAACCGCCACGACTTCGACCCGGTCGCACCCGACCACCCGGTGCTGTTCACGCGCACCTGTGGCCACATCATCGCCTTCAACTCGAAGACGCTCGCACTCTCCGGGTTGCCTGCGAACGCGCCCGATCCGGACGGCGGACGCTACGACCGCGACACCGACGGCACGTTGCTCGGCGTGTCGTACGAGCGGGCGAACGGACCGCTCGTGATCGCGGCGCAGCCCTCGGCGGACGACGTGCGACGGCATCTGATCGCCGCCAACCGCGCCTACCTCGAGTCGGGCGGCACCAGCGTCCACGACGCCGGCAGCATGGCCGGCATGCCAATCAACATCGCGACGGACCTGGTGGCGCGCGACGAGCTGCAGGTGCGGATCTACTCGTTCGTCACCGTAAACGCGCTCGACCACCCGCACGTCGGCATCCTCAGCACGGGCTTCCGCACAGGCTTCGGCGACGCCCACCTCCGCATCGGCGCGTTCAAGGTGATCACCGACGGCTCGAGCTCCGGCCCGACGGCCGCGACCCGCGATCCATACAGCTCCGACTCCGACGACTCCGGGATCGCGTACTGGCAACAGTCCGACCTCGACGACCTGATCGGCCGTGCACACCGCGCCGGCTGGCAGTGCACCGTGCATGCGGTTGGCGACCGCGCGATCGAACAGACGCTGGACGCGATGGCGCGCGCACAGGCGGAGTTCCCGCGTGAGGGGCTGCGGCACCGCATCGATCACTGCGGGATCACCCCGCCCGACCTCCAGCAGCGCGTCCGCGCGCAGGGCATCGTGCCGGCCATGCAGCCCGCGTTCTTCTGGGAGTTCGGCGACGGCTATCTGGAGAACTACGGCCGCCACCGCGCCGACGTCATGTTCCCAGCGCGCTCGCTGCTCGCCGCAGGCGTGACCGTTGCCGGCTCGTCGGACGCGCCCGTGACCGACTACCGCCCGCTCTTCGGGATCGAGCAGGCGCAGACGCGCGCCACGCTCGCCGGCGACGTGTGCGGTCCGGATGAACGCGTCGACCTCGAAACGGCGATCCGGCTGCACACGATCAACGGTGCGTACGCGTCGTTCGAGGAGCGGCTCAAGGGCAGCATCGAAGTAGGCAAGCTCGCCGACCTCGCGTTGCTGAGCGATGACATTCGCCGTGTGCCCGTGACCGCGCTGCGCGACCTGCCGGTCGCGATGACCGTGGTCGACGGACGCGTGGTGCACGAACGCTGACCCCGTTCGCCCGCGGGAGCGGCGCAGCGCACGGGCGCGAGGTCAGCGTCCGCCTTCACTCCCCGAGGACGACGGGCAACATCTGGAACCCGCGCACGATGTGCGAGGCACGCTGACGCAGCGCCGCTGTCGGCCCGCGGCGGAGCTCGCCGAAGCGATCGAGCAACACGTCGAGCGCGAGACGCGCTTCCGCGCGCGCGAGCGGCGCGCCGAGGCAGTAGTGGATGCCGGTCCCGAAGGCCACGTGCCGCGACAGCTCGCGATCGAGCCGGAACGTGTCCGGCTCGGCGAAGGCCGCCGGATCGCGGTTCGCCGCGCCGTAGCAGACGTGGATCTGGGTCCCCGCCGGTAGCGTCACGCCGCCGAGCACCGTCTCCGTGAGCGTCACGCGCGGCAGGCTCTGCACCGGGCTGTCGAACCGCAGCGTCTCCTCGATGAACGGCTCGATCAGCGTGCGATCGTCGCGCAGGCGCGCCCAGAGGTCGGGGCGGTCGGCCAGCACGTTGAGCATGTTGCCGATCAGGTTCGTCGTGGTTTCGTTGCCGGCGACGAGCAGCAGCACCGCGAGGCCCAGGATCTCGATGTCCTGTAGTCGCTCTCCGTCGATCTCGGCAGCGGCGAGCGCCGTGATCAGGTCCTCAGCCGGCGCGGCGCGGCGCGCCCGCAGCGCGCCCATGATGTACGCCGCCATCTCCATCAGCTCACCGGCGCGGGCACTCCCCTGCTGCGCCGAGATCAGCGCACTCGACCACCGCTTGAAGCGCCCGCCGTCCGCCGGCGGGATGCCGAGCAACGTCGCGATCACCGTCACCGGCAGCGGCACGGTCAGGTCCGCGACGATGTCGAGCTCCCGCTCGCCACGCGCGAACTGCGCGACGAGCTGCTCCACGACGGAGCGGATGAACGGCTCGAGATCGCGCACTCGAGCAGGCGTGAACGCGCGGTTGACCAGGCCCCGCAAACGCGTGTGGCGCGGCGGGTCATCCGTGATCAGCACGAGCTGGAAGGCATCCGGGGCCGCCACGCCGTCGCTGCCCACGATTCGACGTTCGCCGGCGGACGAGTAGATCTCGTGATGCCGCAGCACGTGGTAGGCCTCGTCGAACCCGATCACGAGATGCGTGCGCGTACCGGCGACCGAGACCACCGGGCCCTGCTCCCGCAGCCGGGCGTAGGTCGGATAGGGGTCGTCGAAGAAGTCCGGCGCGACCAGCGTCGCGAGGTCCACCTGCGGGGCGCCCGCGCGATCGCGGTCGGTCATCCTCAAAGCCTCCCTCGACGCGGGCCACACGCGAACGCCGAGTGTCCGCACGGCTAGTATGCGCGTGCCGCTCGCACACCACGTCTGACGAAGGCGGGAGGACACGGTGCCGAAGGTCGAGATCAACTACCGGACGTGCACGAAGACCGGGCAGTGCTACTACCTCCACTCGGAAGCCTTCCGCCGGCGCGCGGACGATCATCCCGAGCCGACGGCAGCGGCCTTCCCGTCCGATCAACGTGAGGCGTTGGACGAAGCGGCCGATCTGTGCCCCACCGAGTCGATCACGATCGTCGACGACTGACCACCCGCAACGGCGACCCCGGCCGCCGCCAGACCAGGCGCCGTGCGCCCTCAACCATGAGCGACTAGGCTGCCCGCGTTGCACGCGAGCGCGCGAGGGAGACGACGATGGCACGAGCACACTTCGGCGTAATGGTTCCGCAGATCAAGCGCAGCTGGGAGGAGTCGCGCGCCGCCGCGACTGAATTCGAGGCGCTCGGCTTCGACTCGATCTGGGTCAACGATCACCTGTACGGGCCTCAGTCGCCGTCGATCCCGATGCTCGAGGCCTGGTCGATGATCGCCGCGCTCGCGGCCGCGACCGAGCGCGTGGAGATCGGGACGCTGGTGACGCCGGCCGGCATGCGCAACCCCGCGCACCTTGGCAAGACGATCGCCACGATCGATCACATCGCCGGCGGGCGCATCATCCCCGGGCTCGGCGCGGGGTGGATGCCCCGCGAGTTCACGGACTTCGGTATGGAGTTCCGATCGCCGAAGGAGCGTCTCGTGCAGCTGCGCGAGACGGTCCAGCTGCTGAAGCGCATGTGGGGCGACGAGGAATCCGTGACCATGCACGGCGAGTTCGTCCAGGCGCAAGACCTGGTGACGCTGCCGAAGCCGCCGCGCACGCCACCGCTGCTGATCGGCGGCGGCGGCGAACAGGTCACGCTCCGCCTGGTCGCTCGCGAAGCGAGCATCTGGAACAACGCCGCGGGCTCGCAGGGCAACCTGGAGCACAAGGTCAAGGTGCTGCGCGAGCACTGCGCTGCCGTCGGCCGCGACCCGTCCGAGATCCGGATCTCACAGCAGTGCCTGGTCACGCTGGCGCCGGACGACGCGACCGCGGGCCCGATGACCGAGACCGCGAAGAAGATCTTCGGGGGCCACATGGGCGATCCGACGGGCCCGATGGCACTCACCGGCACGCCCGACCGCGTCGCCGACCAGATCGAGAAGCACCTCGATCTCGGTTGCACGATGTTCATGATCGAGTTCTTCGGGCGCGACACGCGCGATCCCGCACGCCTCTTCGCCGAGAAGGTGATGCCCCGGTTCAAGTAGGCGGGTCGCGGCTCCGCTCGTCCTGAGCGAAGACGAAGGACCGGCCGCCCGAGCGAGCGGCGGGCGATCCGACGCGCTCGGCGCCGGCGACGGTGCGAGAGAGGAATGCGCGGATGCCGAGCGACACGCTGCGTTTCGCCGTGACCGACGGCGTCGCCTTGATCACGCTCAATCGGCCGGAAGCGCTGAACGCGCTGAACCGTGAGCTGGTCGATGCGCTCATGGAGGCGCTGCACACGATCCGGGACGACGACGCGATCCGCGTCGGCGTGCTCACCGGTGAAGGTCGTGCGTTCAGCGCCGGTGCCGATCTGAAGGAGCGCGCGGCCGGTGGCGCCTCCGGGCCGGGTGGCGGCTCGCCTGCGAGCTTCTTCGCCGCCGATACCGGCTTCAGCTTCGCCACCTTCGACGCGGGCAAGCCGCTGATCGCCGCGATCGGCGGGCATTGTCTGGCCGGCGGGCTGGAGCTCGCGCTCACGTGCGACATCCGCATCGCCGCCGACGACTCACGCTTTGGGGTGCCCGAGATCACGCGCGGCTTCTTCCCCGGCGCGGGCGCCCCCCAGCGTCTGCCGCGAATGATCCCGCAGGCGCTCGCCATGGAGATGCTGCTGACGGGCGACCCGATTGACGCCGCCGGCGCGCTCGGCGCCGGTCTCGTCTCACGCGTCGTGCCGCGTGAGCAGTTGCTCCCGACCGCCATGGAGATTGCGCGCCGCATCGCGGCACACGCGCCGCTCGCCGTGCGAGCGGTGCGCGAGCTCGCCTACGCCGCGAACGACATGACGCTCGCGCAGGCGATGCGCTTCGGCGGTTCGCTGCGCTGGATTATCGGCCAGACGGACGATGCCGCCGAAGGGCCCCGTGCCTTCGCCGAGAAGCGCGAGCCGCGCTACGAGGGACGCTAGCGCTCAGGGCCGGCCCGCCCGAGCGCGAACCCGCCCACTGTCAGCGGGCGGGCGGCATTGGCATCGATCGCAGCTGCCGGATCGTGCGCGCGCGGTGCGCCTGCCGGCGTAGCGCGAGCACGATCGGCTCGAAGAGCACCGTGCCGAGCACCGCCGTTTTCACGGCCTCCGGCCGGCCCGCGCCCATCGCGTCGACATCGATCCCGCCGCCGATCTCGGCGAATTCGAACTCGGCCATCTCCCAGGCGAGGCGCGCGTACGGCGCGAGCGCTGCAGCCGGGTGGTCCGCCCACGCGAAACGCCGGATCTTCACCAGCGCGTTCACGAGCTCGCGCTCATGCACGTTCTTGTCGTCATCCACGGTCCACTCGAGCGTCGCAAGAAACGCGCGCACCTCGGCCTCGGCGAGCCGGTACTCCTCGCTGACCTCGTCGTCCGGCGACGTGTTGCGCGCGTAGATCGCCTCGAGCGCGAGGTCGAGCCGGTGCGCTTCCGACCCTGGGCCGTCGATCGACTGCAACACGAGCCGCGTGACCTCGACGCTCAGACCACCCACCTCACGCAGGGCGCGGATGAGGTCGAGTCGTTCGAGATGTCGCTCGTCGTAGTTCGCCTGGTTCGGTCCGTGCCGCTCCCCGGACGGGAGCAGTTGCTCACGGATATAGAACTTGATCGACGAGATCGGCACACCGGAACGGCGGCTGAGCTCGGAGATACGCATGGGCCGGCCCCCCTGAGCGTCTCCTGACGTGGTCCGCGCCCATAGTAGCGCCCGCGGCGGGCACGGCCGCCGTCACGCCCGTCGCGGATGTAGCGCGCGTTGCGTGCGTTGAGCGCCGCGCGCGGGGAGGGCTAGGCGAACGGTGAGGAGATGGCGTCGGCGCGGGGCGCCGTGAGGCTCGGTGCCTCGTGGTCCGGGCATTGGCCATCGCTCGAGGCGTTCGCGGCGTCCAGCGTTCGCCCGTGTGCCGTCGGCGTGGGAGTGGCCGCCGCAGCGGCGTCCACCGGCTCCCGCGCGCGCACGATGCGCACGCCGGCTTCGCTGGTGGGGTCCACGGCGATCGTCGTCGCTCCACGCAGCCAGTCGAGCATCGCCTCTCCGGCGAGCAGGCGACGCCAGCCGCTGAGCACGGCGAGAGCCGGCTCCTCCGAGCGATCCCCGACGAGCCACCACGCGACGAGTGCGTCGATGTCGCTGCGCGTGGCCACGAACCGTGCGGCGACGTTCGCGTCCCTGCACCCGGCCTGCACGATGCCACTGAGAATGGCCGGCCACGCTCGCCCTTGCGGTGGCACCGCCGGGCGCTTCGACTCCGGCGGCGGCGGGTCCTCGGCACCCTCCTGGATCGCGGCGAGCATCGCTTCACCGTAGCGCTGGACCGTTCCGTCACCGAGCCCGCGCACCTCGCGCATCGCCTGATCGTCCTCGGGCATGCGCCGGCAGAGCTCGAGCATCGTGCGGTCGTTCATGAGCCACGACGGGGGCCGGTTCGAGCGCAGCGCTTCGCGTTCGCGCCAAGCGGCGAGCGCGCGCAGTGCGCCCTGCGAGCGGCGGCGAAGCCCATTCCAGCCGCGCACCCGGCGGTACATCTGGTCGGGCGCAATGCGCTCGGCCCACGTCTCGGCGAGGCGGTCCGACTCCTCGATCAGCCACGCGAGCCGGTCGCGCTCTTCGAGATCGGCTTTGACCGCGTTCCAGGTGCGCGGCAGATAACGGACGTCGTCCAGCGCATAGCTGAGCTGATCCGGCGAGAGCGGCCGCCGCGACCACTCCGTGAACTGCGCGCCCTTGTCGAGCTTCACACCGCAGATGCGCTCCACGAGCGCCGCGTAGCCAATCTGGTCGCCCATGCCGAGCAGGGCCGCGCCAATCTGCGTGTCGAACACGCCGCGCGCGCGGATCCCGAACTGTTGCCCGATCAGCGCCAGATCCGCCTGCGCCGAGTGCAGCACGGTCTCGACCGCGGGATCCCCGGCCAGTGCGAGCACCGGCCCGACATCGACCGCCAGCGGATCGATCGCGGCCACCTCGGGAGCTTCAGGATGACCCCACGCCACCTGCACCAGCGAGAGATCGGCGACGTAGCGGCCGTCGGTCATGAACTCGAGATCGAGGGCGAACGAACCGGCGGCGCGAATCGCTTCGGCAATCGCCGTGACCCGTGACGGGTCCGCCACGGGCGGGGGAGGGGGATCGACAGACATCGTAATCACGATACGTGATGCAACAGCTACGCGGGGACGCCTGACGTCGCGAGCGCTCGTCCATGCGCAGCTACAGTCCCACGCGCGGCGGCGGCGGACACGCCCGCTCCGGCGCGGATCGCGCTCGGCCGCGCCGGCTGGACGGGCCACCTACAATCGCGCGGCCGAAGACTGTGAACGCACGAGGGGGAGAACCGGATGAAAGCAGCCGTCTACCATCAGGCGAAGACGCCACTGACGATCGAGAACGTTGATATTGATGACCCGCGCGGCCGCGAAGTGCTGGTGCGCACGATGGCGAGCGGCGTCTGCCACAGCGACTTGCACTTTGTGGACGGGCTCTACCCGCTGCCCGGCCCGGCCGTGCTCGGCCACGAGGCCGCCGGCATCGTCGAGAAGATCGGCCCCCAGGTCACCGAATTCAAGCCCGGCGATCACGTGATCGCCTGCCTGTCGGTGTTCTGTGGCCAGTGCGAGCGCTGCCTGACCGGGCAGACCCACCTCTGCAGCAACCGCCCCGCGCGCGGCGCGGATGAGCCCCCTCGGCTGAGCTTCAACGGCAAGGCCACCGGGCAGTTCGCAAGTGTGGGGTCGTACGCCGAGTACATGCTCCTGCACGAGAACGGCGTCGTGAAGATGGACGACGACATGCCGTTCGCGCAGGCGGCACTGATCGGCTGCGGCGTGACCACCGGCGTCGGCGCCGCGCTCAAGACCGCGAAGGTAGAGCCGGGTTCGACCGCCGTCGTGTTCGGCGCCGGCGGCGTCGGCCTGTCCGCGATCCAAGGCTGCCGCATCGCCGGTGCGCGCATGATCATTGCGGTCGACATGGTCGAGCACAAACTCGCCACCGCGCGCGAGCTCGGTGCCACCCACAGCATCGACGCCTCGATCGAGGACCCGATCTCGAAGATCCACGAGCTGACGGGTGGCGGCGCGGACTACGCCTTCGAGGCGATTGGCCTGAAGAAGGTCGCCGAGCAGTGCTGGGAGGCGATTCGCCCGGGCGGACTGGCCACCATCATCGGCATGATCCCCGTCGGCGAGATGGTCGAGATTCCCGGCGCGTCGTTCCTGCGCGAGAAGAAGATCCAGGGCAGCAGCATGGGCTCGAACTCGTTCAAGGTGGACATGCCCCGCTACATCGAGCTCTACCGCCAGGGCCGCCTGCGGCTGGACGAAATGATCACGAAGCGCGCACCGCTGGAGGACATCAACGACCGCTTCCGCGCGATGAAGGACGGCGAGGTCGCGCGCAGCGTGATCATGTTCGACTAGCAACGCGGTGGCGGCGCGCACCAATGTGCGCCGTGAGACGAACACGCGAGGGCGGCCGCAGGGCCGCCCTCGGTACGTCCCGGGCCGTCTGCCCGGGACGCGACGGAGCACCCCATGACCGCCCCAGCGTCGATCGAGATCCACGGCCTCTGCGCCGCCGGCTTCGAGCCGGTGCGTGAGGCGTTCGCGCAGAACTTCCGCGAGCACGGCGAGATCGGTGGCTCGGTCGCCGTCTGCCTCGACGGCGAGCTCGTGGTGGACCTGTGGGCAGGACACGCGAACGCCGAGCGCTCGCGGCCGTGGACCCGCGACGAGATCGTGAACGTCTACTCCACGACGAAGGGCATCGCCGCGCTGTGCGCACACATGCTCGCCGACCGCGGCTTGATCGACTTCGACGCGCCCGTGGCGCGCTACTGGCCGGAGTTCGCGCAGGCGGGCAAGGAGTCGCTCCCCGTCCGCTATTTGCTCACGCACCAGGCCGGGCTACCCCTGGTCGACCGCGCGCTGCCGCGGGGCGCCACGCTCGACTGGGAGCTCATGGTGCACGCGCTCGAGGAGCAGGCGCCGGTGTGGCTGCCGGGCACGCGCTTCGGCTACCACACCGTGACGTACGGCTGGCTCGTCGGCGAGGTGGTCCGGCGCGTGAGCGGGAAGCGCATCGGCGCGTTCCTGCGAGACGAAGTGACGACGCCGCTCGGCGTCGACTTCTTCATCGGCACGCCGGCGTCCGAGGACCACCGCGTCGCCGACACCGTGAACCCTCCGCGCCCGGCGGGCGGCGGGGCGGAGCCGGCCACGCCGGCGATCGATCCGCAGTCGCTGGCGTTCCGCTCGAACCTGCCTGGCACGAGCAAGCCCGGCGTCGGCGTGAACGGACGGGAGTACCGCGCCGCGGAGGTGCCTGCCGGCAACGGCCACGGCAATGCCCGTGCGCTCGCCACGATCTACGGGGCGCTGGCACGCGGCGGGGAGATCGGCGGGACACGGCTGCTCTCGCCCGCGGGGGTCGAGCGCGCGGCACGGGAGGTCGTGAGCGGGACGGACGTCGTGCTGGGCATGCCCACGCGACGATCGCTCGGCTTCATGCTGCCGGTGCCGGGCAGCGGCGACCCGCGCGGGCCGCGCGCCTTCGGCCACGCCGGCCGCGGCGGTTCGTACGGCTGGGCGGACCCGGAGCGCCGGGTCGGCTTCGGCTACACCATGAACCAGATGTGGGGCGGCGGCCCCGACCAGCCGGACCCGCGAGCGAACCTGCTCGCGCGAGCCGTGTACGACTCGCTCCCGTCGAAGGGCGTGTGACAGGAAGAAGAGCGCCGATGACCACTACCGAGATTGAGATCCGCGGCCACTGCGATGAGCGCTTCGCCGCCGTGCGCGAAACGTTTGCGCGCAACTTCGCGGACGAGCCCGAGGTCGGCGCGTGCGTGGCCATCACGATCGAAGGACAACTCGTGGTCGACCTCTGGGCCGGGCATGCCGACCGCGAACGGACGCGACCGTGGGAACGCGACACGATCGTCAACGTCTTCTCGACCACGAAGGGCCTCACGGCGCTCGCCGCGCACATGCTGATCGACCGCGGCGAGCTCGACGTCGATGCGCCCGTCACCCGCTACTGGCCGGAGTTCGGGCAGGCCGGCAAGGAGCACATGCCGGTGCGCTACCTGCTGACGCACCAGGCCGGGCTGCCGGCGCTTGAGGGCGACCTACCGCAGGAAACGTGGCTGGACTGGGAGGCGATCTGCGCGCAACTCGCCCGCCAGACGCCGCGCTGGATGCCGGGGACGCGGCACGGCTATCACGCGATCACCTTTGGCCACCTCGTCGGCGAGGTCGTCCGCCGCATCGCCGGGCGCAGCGTCGGCGCCTTCGTGCGCGACGAGATTGCGCAGCCGCTCGGGGTCGACTTCTTCATCGGGACGCCGGCGTCCGAGGACCACCGGATCGCCGACATCCTTCCGGACACGCGCACGCCGCCCGCCGCCGGCGTGATCGCGAGCGCCGTGTCGGCGGTCGACTGGAACGACCGGGCGCGCCGGGCGGCGGAGATCCCCGCCGCCAACGGCCACGGCAACGCCCGTGCGCTCGCCACGATCTACGGCGTGCTCGCGTGTGGCGGGGAGGCGAACGGCGTGCGGCTGCTCAGCGAGCGCGGCGTCCGCCTGGCGGCCACAGAGGTCGCGGCCGGCATGGATGAGACGCTGAAGGCGCACACGCACCGCACCCTCGGCTTCATGCTGCCGTTCGCCGAGTTCAACGACGTGCGACCCGCCGGCTCGTTCGGGCATGCCGGCGCCGGCGGCTCGCAGGGCTTCGCCGATCCGGCGCGGCGGCTCGGCTTCGGGTACGCGATGAACCAGATGCTCAGCCCGCAGCCGGGCGAGACGCGCCCGCCAACGGGCGGCATGGACCCTCGCGGCCAGCTCCTGCTGGCGGCGCTCTACGGTTCGCTCTAGCTCGACTGGGTGGCTCGGCCACGCGCGCTCGCCCTGCCTCGAGCCGTTCGCACTGAGCGAAGGCGACGGGCGAGCACCAACGAAGGAGCAGTCCGATGACGGTCACGGAGCTTTCGATCGCCGGCACCTGCGATCCGCGGTTCGAAGCGGTGCGCACGACGTTCCGCGAGAACTTCGAGACGCGAGGCGATGTCGGCGCTTCGGTCGCAATCACGCTTGACGGCGAGCCCGTCGTCGACCTGTGGGGCGGCTGGGCGGACGGCGCGCGTACGCAACCGTGGGAGCAGGACACGATCGTCAACGTGTACTCGGCGACGAAGGGCGTGCTCGCGACGTGCATGCACATGCTCGTCGACCGCGGATTGCTCGACCTCGACGCGCCGGTCGCAAGCTACTGGCCTGAGTTCGCACAGGCAGGCAAGCAGACGCTCCCGGTGCGCTACCTGCTCTCGCACCAGCGCCGTGCGGGAGCCCGTACCGGACGAGGCGGTGTACGACTGGCACACGATGATCCGCGCACTCGAGGCACAGGAGCCATGGTGGGAGCCCGGCACGAACCAGGGCTACCACGCCGCCACCTTCGGCTGGTTGAACGGCGAGGTCCTGCGCCGGATCACGGGCCAGATGTTCAGCCGCTTCGTGCGTGAACAGGTCACGGACCCGCTCGGCGTCGAGTTCGCGATCGCGTTCGGTCCCGAGCGCGACGACCGGGTCGCCGAGATGCTCGTACCGGTGCCAGTCGGGGACGGCGGGCCGTCGCTGGCGGCGTGGCTGCGCGATCCCGAGTCGCTCGCCGGCAAGACGTTCGGGAACCCCCCGCGCCCGCCCGCCGTGGCGAATACGCGTCGCTGGCGCGGCGCCGAGATCCCGTCGTCGAACGGCCACATCAACGCGCGCGGCCTGGCGCGCCTCTACGGCGCGCTCGCG
>JAQBZW010000258.1 GCA_027622315.1 Chloroflexota bacterium
GCGGCCCGTGCCCGCGACCGCGACCGCGACCGCGACCGCGACCGCAGCGTGCGATGTCGCGCGGCGTGGCACACGTCTACGATGCGCGCCGTGTCCCGTGAGACGACCGCCCCCGCGCTCACCACGCTACGCCGCCCGCTGGGTCTGAGCGCGGTGCGCCTGTCGCTGCTGCTCGGGCTGATCGGCCTCGCCTCGCTCGCGGGCGCCGCGGTGCTCAGGTTCGAACGCGAAGCGCACCTGCGGGCTCGCGCGGTGGACGCGCAGACCGTGGCGGGGGCGCAGGCTGCGAACGCCGCCGGGGGCATCGGCGCGCTGCTGGCGGACGCGCAGCAGACGGGCGACGACATCGTTCGCCGGTTGAACGCGGGCGAGATCACGCCGGAGGACGCGCCCGCTGCGATCCGCGCGACACTCGAAGCGCACCCCCTCTTCTGGGGCGTGGGCATCACGTACGACCCGCGCGTGCCCACGGCGCCCGCTGAGCCCAACCACTACGACACCCGGCCGGGCGGACGGATCCGCGAGGGCTTCATCCCGTACGACTACACGAACCCGGCCGAGCCGCGCAGTCACTGGTGGCGCCGGGGCTACGACGCCGGCAGCACGTGGATCCCGCCGTACCTCGGTGGCACGACGCGCAAGATGGTCGCGCTCTACGTCGCTCCCTTCCACGGACCAAACGCGCCGCCGAACGGGTCGCCCGCCGGCGTGATCCTCGTGTCGATCCAGCTCGACGCGCTCAACCGCGAGGTCGGCTGGTCCGAGCTCGGTGCCTCTGGCTACGGGTTCATCGTCTCGCGCAGCGGCTCCTACGCGTCGCATCCGTCGGGTGGGCGCGACGGCGGCTTCGTCGCGCACCCGCCACCCGCGCAAGGCGTACTGGCGTGGCGCGGACGCCCCGTCGTTCTACGACGTCGTCGCGCGGACCGGCAACGAGCCGGCCGTCCGCGCGCTCGATCCGCGCGTCGGCGGCGAGCGCGGGTTCGTCGACTATCGCGACGAGATCACCGGGCAAGATGCCTGGCTCTTCTACGAACCGATCCCCAGTGCCGACTGGGTGCTCGGCTTCGTCGTGATCAAGGACGTCGTGCTCGGCGGCGACGCTACCGACTTCCGCTACCTCGTGTGGATCGGGCTCGCCGTGATCAACGGTCTCGCCGCGATCGCGGCAGCCATCGCGATCCGACTCTTCCGCGGGCAGAGACGGCTGTGGACGACCGCGAGCGTACTCACGCTCGCACCCGCTCTCGGGATCGTGCTGATCTGGCTGATCGTGCTGCAGCGCCCGACCGAACCGGCGGTCGACATCGACGGCGTCAGCCTGCGGGAAGCGGCCGAGCGATACAGCCAGTATGTCTCGACGGTCGCCGCAGACCTTGTGCCCGAGACCGTGCTCGCGGGCATCTTCGTGCAGGCGATCGAACCGGCGGAGCGCGGAGACTGGGAGGTCTCCGGCACCGTCTGGCAGCGTTATGTCACGGGCATCGCCGACGGTGTCGAGCCGGGCTTCATCTTCCCGGACGCGGTCACGCCGCCTGTCTTCGAACTGTCGCACGACGTGCTCGACGGCAGCGTGCGCACGGTGGGCTGGCGCTTCTCCGCGACGATCCGCCCGCGCTACAACTTCGCACGCTACCCGCTGGACGAAGCGCTGCTCACCATCACGATGGCACACCGCCAGGTCGACCAGCCGATCGTGCTGTTGCCCGATGTCGGTGAGTACGACCTGATCGTGCCCACCTCGCGCCCCGGCCTCGCGCCGGGCGTGGATCTGGGTGGCTTCACGATCCGCGACAGCTACTTCGGCTACCGCGCCGAGGATCTGAATTCGACGCTCGGCATCCCGAACTTCTCGCGCCAGACCGGTGCGCCGGAGCTCACGTTCACGGCGCGCATGGATCGGGGCTTCATCAGCCCCTTCATCTCGCAGATGCTGCCGCTGATCGTGGTCTCCGGTCTGCTGTTCGCAGTGCACCTGATGATGACCGGCAATCACGACCGCCAGCAGGCGTGGGGGGCGACGACGACCTCGACCGTGGGCGCGGTCGGAGGACTGCTCTTCGTGAGCATCCTCTCGCACAACGGCCTGCGCGCGGCGCTCGGCGCATCCGAGATCATCTACCTCGAGTACGCGTACTTCATCGTCTACGGGGCGCTGCTCGCAGTCGCCGTGAACTCGATCCTCTTTGCGGCCGGCCGCGGCGGCCCGCTGATCCTCTGGCGCGACAACGTGATCCCGAAGCTCGCCTACTGGCCGGTGATCACGACGGCGATGTTCGCGGTCACGCTCGGGGTCTTCTACTAGCGGATCTCGCGCGCTCCGCCTCGGTTCGCTCCCCGGCTCTGGACTCCCCCCGCGCGCCCGCACGCCGTGTGTGCCGCCGGCGGCCTGGGGGCCCGACGGTGGGTCATGGGCGAAGCACCACCGATGTGTCCCCACGCCCGACCGGAATTGACAGCTCAGCGGGCCGTCCGTATATTCAACCGTATGGTTGAACATACTCTGGTGGATGGCGCCCCCCGCCGCGTCGAGCGCGCCTCGGATGACGAACTCGATGCGATCTTTCGCGCACTCGCGGACCGCACGCGCCGCGCCTTGCTGCGCCGGCTGGCGGCGGGCGAAGCCACCGTGACCGAGCTCGCGCGGCCGCATGCGATGTCGCTCGCGGCCGTGTCGAAGCACATCGGCGTGCTCGAACGCGCCGGCCTCGCCAGCCGCACCGTCGACGGTCGCGTGCACCACCTGGCGCTCCGGCCGGATCGCCTGCGGACGGCGTCTGAGTGGGTTGCGTACTACCAGCAGTTCTGGTCGGAGGGCCTCGAGCGGCTCGACGCGCTGCTCGTCGAGCCGCCCGTGGACGACGCCTCGACAGTGGAAGGGACGACGCGATGAGTGAGCCAGGCGATCGCGTGCTGGTGGTGATTCGGCGCCTGAGCGCGCCACCGGAACGGGTGTTCGCGGCCTTCACGCAACCCGAGCTCCTCGTGCGCTGGCTCGGCCCACGCGGCTCGCGGTTGACGGGCTGCGACGTGGATGCTCGGGCGGGTGGCAGCTTTCGTTTCGAGCTTGGATTCGATGAAGGCGCGATCGCGCTCGTCGGGCTGTACCGCACCGTCGAGCCGGTGAGCCGGTTGGTCTTCACATGGGGAGTCGAGGGCGAGGCCGACGATTCCGAGGTGACGGTGTTGCTCGCGCCCACCGTCGGTGGCACGCAGCTCCGACTCGAACACCGCGGCCTCTCCCCGGACGAAATCGCGCAGAACGAGGCAGGTTGGGGCGAATTCTTCGACCGCCTGGAGGAGGCGCTGCTCGACAGCGGCGTCGAAACACAGCTGGGAGGCTGAGATGACGGCACGGGTGACGAAGTTGATCGCAGAGATCGAGACGGCACGGGGAGCGTTCGTGCGCACGCTCGCGGACGCCGGCGCGGAGTGGGAGCAGAAGCCGGACGCGGATCAGTGGTCGGTACGCGAGAACGCGGAGCATGTGGTCCGCAACGAGGCGTTCTTCACGAACGAGGTTGCCCGCCTCACGGGCCAGAAACCGATCGCCGCGGACGAGCCCGCGCTGGAGACGCCCGGCGCAGCGATCGACGCCATCTTCGCAGCCGGCGCGGTCGCGCGCCCCGTCCTGGAGCGCGTGACGGATGCCGCGCTTGCCGGTGTGTGGCAGTCCGATATGACGCTGGCCGATCTGCTGGAGCTGTACGCGAACCACACCGGCTCGCACATCACCCAGGTGAAGACCACGCGCCACGCGCTCGTCACGA
>JAQBZW010000259.1 GCA_027622315.1 Chloroflexota bacterium
CGGGCCCATCGCGACGGCGCACCTCGACGCGCCGCGCCGCGCCGATCGCGACGAGCGCGAACCCCTCGGCCGGCCGCTCGTACGACGCGACGACGCCGAGGCTTTCCGCCTCGGCGAGCAGCGCACGCGGATCGAAGTCGGCGGAGAGACGGACACCGTGGGCGCGATCGCCGGCGATGGCGATCCGGGCGCCGATGCGCGAGAGAGCCTCGGAGACGCGGAGATCCTGCGTCACGCGGGTGTGGGTCCCTTCTCGATCGTCACGGGAGCGGGCCCGCCCCTCGCACGGGAAGACCGGCCGCCTGAGTATAGGGGCGGGCATCCGGTGATCGCGGCGGGACGACCGGCTCTTCACAGTTGGCGCGTACCCGCCGGCAACGGCGCTCTGGCGCGGGGTGCTCTACGTCTACGGATTCATGGAAACGCCGTAGCGGCGCCACCCGCCAGCGGTCGACAAACTCGTCTCCCTGGCCGTTTCCGCTCGTGAGCGCAGCCAGTGGCGGTAACCGCTAGCGGATCTTGACCTGCTGCTCGACGGTCGGAGTGCCGGCCAGTTCGCTCACGACCGTGAGCGTGGTGCTGTGACCCGCCTGTTGCGGGGTGAGCAATCCGATGCACAGGCCGCCTGCCGACACGCGTCCGCAGTTCTGGACCACCCGCGCGCGCGGATCTGTCGCCGTCCCGGAGTAGATCGTGAACTTGCGCGCAGCGCCGCTCTGGTTGACCACGCCGCCGATCGTGAAGCGGATGCCGGCCGCCGGCACATCGTATGCCCAGCCGATGTAGCCGAAGTCGATGCCCCACGCCGGCCACACCACGCCGCCGGCCAGCGGCCCGTCGCCCGGGCTGGAGCAGCCGATCGAGTTACATGCGGCCAGCGACGTCCGGCGTGCACCGGTGGTCAGCACGCGCCGAGCGTCCGGAGCGCCCGCCGAGCCGAGTACGACCTCCCAGGTCACGGTCGCCTGCGGCTCCGCCGCGGTGGAACAGCTCGTATCGGCACAGAAACGGTAGTTCGCGGCGCCGGACACGCTCTCCCATCCGAGCACCGAGCCGCTCGATCCGGGCAGGAACGACGCGAGCGCGGGCGCGATCCGGGGCGGGGCGTTCGCGATGTCGATTGCGATCGCGATCTCGGCGGACGCCTGGTGCAGGAAGTAGTCGCGCGTGGTCACGCGGAAGCGCATCGTCGATCCCACGCTGTCGGGAGCGACGAATGTGGCGGTCGCGCCGGCGGTCGCCAGCGTGACCGTGGGGCCCGCCACCTGCGTCCACGTGAAGCTGACCGGGTCCCCCTCGGGATCCGTGGCGCTCGCCGTGAGCGTGAGCGGTGAGCCAACGAACGCGCTGGCCGGACCGTTCAGTTGCACCGTCGGTGCGCGATTGACCCCGTACAGCTCTGCCAGGCGCGATCGCTCGGTTGCGCTCGCGTCCGCCCGGCAACTCGCGGGGTCGTTCGGGTTGAAGGTGGGGTACATCAGGTCGTTCGGAGAGTCGCTGTGCCCGAGGCCCAGCGTGTGCCCGATCTCATGCGCGACGATCGACCGCAGGCAGCGATCGGGAACGTTGAGGTCGCGCTTGAACACCACATCGAACTCGGTGAAGCGCCGGTCCGTGATCGCGCCGAAGCCGGGCAGGTTCTGCCACGTGCCGCGGGCCACGCCGGCCGTCGAACCCGAGATCACGAAGCGCGAGTCGTCCCAACCGAGCTCGTTCCGGCCGTTGTCATTCTCCCAGCGAACGCCATTGCTGCAGTCGCCGACGTAGTTGACCCCGACCGCCACCTCGACGGCGTTCCACATATCGGCTCCGGCGGCCACCGCATCGCGGAACTGATCGGCGGCGACGCCAGACGGACGGTTGGCCTGGAAGGTGCAGAACGGCACCGGAGACGCGGTGCGCTGCCAGCGCCCCGGCGGCCCGCCACAGCTGCCGATGTCCCCGGGTGCGCAGTCCGTGAAGAAGCGGACCGCGAGCGCGGCCACGCGATCGCCGAAGCTGTCGATCGGAGCGGGAGCAAACTGCACGCCGTCGTCGTACGGGATGGCCCCGTCCGCCGGCCCGTCGGCGCGGACCGACGTGGGCGACAGCAGCACGGTCCATACGCCGAGTAGCACGATCGCGGCGGACAGCCCACGAAGTCGCCACGGGTGCCGGACCGAATGCTGCCTCAACGATTAACCACCAATGGCGCCCCGGTACCGGGGACGAGAATCACGATCGGGGTGGCGGGCGGTGCGGCGTTCGCCAGTGTAACGCGACTCGCCCCAGCGCCGTTCGCGCTCGGTTGACGCGCCCGCGTGCAGACACCTATCCCTGACTCGCTCGACCCCGATCTCTGCTCAGCGGCGAGGTACGCGCCATGTCAGCTTCCGATACTCTCCGCGGCCTGCGCCCCGCGCTCATCGAGTCGCGCATCCGCGCCTTTACGGGCCACGGCATCCACCGCACCGGGTGGGCGGGCGACGATCTCACGAGCGCCTGGCTGCGCGACGAATTGCGAGCGCTAGGCATCACCGCCGAGCTCGAGCGTTTCGACTTCCCCCGTGTCGAGTACCGCACCGCCCGCCTGTCGTGGGGCGACGGCCGAGCGGACGGGGTGCCCCTGTACGATGGGGGCTTTACGGACGCCGCGGGCATCGAGGGCGATTTGTGCGCGGCGGACGAGGAGGACGTCTTCGGCAAGATCGTGGTCGACGTGGGGACGCTGCGTGGCGACGTCGCCAAGGGCGGCGCCGCGGCTGACACGCGTTACGACGATCTCGCGGCCGCGGGCGCGCTCGGGCTCGTGCTCCCGTCGAGCGACAGCGACGGCGCGATCGTGCTGCGCAACGCCGAACGCATCGGGCGCCCGTTCCGCCTGCCGGTGCTCCAGGTGGCGACGAAGGACGCGCGGCCGCTGCTCTCGACGCTGCTCGTCGGCGGGGAGGGCGTGCTGACGATCGACGGCGAACGCCTGCGTTCGCGCGCCACGAACGTGGTGGCCACGCTCCCCGGCACCGATGCGAGCGCGCGGCCGATCGGCGTAATGACGCCGAAGTCGGGTTGGTTCACGTGCGCCGCCGAGCGCGGCGGCGGGATCGCGATCTGGCTCGCACTGGCGGAGGCGCTGGCGGCCATGCCCGACCGGCGGCGCACGGTGCAGCTCGTGGCCTCGGGTGGCCACGAGCTCAGCCACCTCGGGCTGAAGGATTACCTGAAGCGCCGGCCCGACGCCGCCGCGGGCCCTGTCGCCTGGCTGCACCTCGGCGCGTCGATCGGCGCACGCGAGCCACGAGCGCGCTTCGCCGCCGCGGACGACGCGCTTGGGGAGATCGTCGAGCGCGCGCTCACCGCCGCGGGCGTGCGCGACGTCGAGCCGCTGCCCATCGGGCAACCGGGCAACGGCGAAGCCCGCGAGATCCACGCGGGCGGCGGCCGATTCGTCAGCTTCCTCGGCGGTCATCGCTTCTTTCATTCGCCGAACGACACGGTCGACCAGGCCGTCGACGCAGAGTCGGTCGCGCGCTGGGGTGGCGCCGCGCTCGCCATCGTGCAGGGGATGCTCGATCTCGACGGCTGATCTGAGACACACGCGACGGGGCAGCGCGGATCGCGCAGAGGCACCTGACATCGAGCGCCGAGACGACGCGCCCGTTCCACGCAGCGCACGGATCGCCCGCGTCGGCCGCGCCGCCTGCGCTCTGCTCGCGCGTGGCGCCGCGGCGTCACTGCTCGTCGTGACCGGGGCGTGCGGCGGTGCGCCGCAACCGCCGC
>JAQBZW010000260.1 GCA_027622315.1 Chloroflexota bacterium
CCGGCAGCCCCGGCAGCCCCGGCAGCCCCGGCAGCCCCGGCAGCCCCGGCAGCCCCGGCAGCCCCGGCACCGAGTCTAGGGCGATTCGAGTCGGGCGAGCCCGCTGCGCTCTGAGGGCGCGCCTCTTGCGCGCCACGAGAAGGTGCCTCAGCCGCAGCGCATCGCGAGCGCGAGGTCGACGGGGAGCGTGCCGCCAAAGTGCGCATTCCACGCGGCGTTCACGATCTGTGGCGCCGCGGGGAAGAACACGATGAACTTGCCGTCGACCGCCAAGAAGAACGCCTGCGCCACGCGCTCGCAGCCGGCGTCCGTCGCGGCGGCGATGAGGTCGTCGTTGACCCCGCCACTGAACGCCACGAGGCCGATTCCCTGCTTCGGCACCGTGCCGAGCGTGAAGCGGGGCTTGTCTGCCGGTGAGGGTGAGGGAGAGGGCGTGGCCGTTGCGTCGGTGCTGTACGTGAAGGTGACGGTGCTGGCCGAGGTCAGCCCGTCCTTGTCGGTCACCGTAACCGTGACCGCGCCTGCGCTGCCGGCCGGCGACACGGCGCTCAGCTTCGTCGACGAGAGGTACGTCACGGCCGTCGCCTTGGCGTCGCCGAACTTCACCGTGACGCCGTCGGCCAGGTTCGCGCCCGTGATCGTCACCGCGGTGCCGCCCGCCGGCAGCCCCGTCGCGGGCGTGATCGCCGTCACGCTCGGGGGGGGGTGATGTACGTCACCGCGGCGGCGAGGGTGCCGAGTTGCAGGTCGGTGTTCTTCACGACCACCGCCTGACTCGCGGCCGACCCGGCCGGGGCCACCGCCGTGATCTGCGAGGCGCTGACGAACTTCACGCCCGTGGCGGCCACGCCGCCGACGGTGACCGTCGCGCCGGTTTCGAATCCGGTGCCGCTGATCGTGAGCGTCGCGCCGCCCTCCTTCGAGACCTTCGCCGGCGTCACGGACTTCACCGTCGGTGCCGCGACGTACTTGAAGGCGGCGGCCAGCGTCGCGGCGTCGTTGTCCGGGTTCGTGACGGTCACGCCGACGCTGGACGTGCCGGCCGGGGCGGTGGCCGTGACGCTCGTGGCGGAAAGCGCGGTCACGGTGGCCACGATCGCGCCGAACTTCACCGTCGCCCCGGCGACGAAGTTCGTGCCGGTGATCGTTACCGCGACCCCACCCGCGAGCGGCGCTCGCGCCGGTGCGACGGCGGTGATGGTCGGCGCCGGCGTGTTCACGTAGGCGTATGCGCTCGCGATCACCCCCGACTGCGAATCGGGGTTCGTGACCGTCACCGCGACGCTGTTGCCCGCTGCCCCCGCGGGCACGGCTGCGGTGAGTGAGGTCGCGCTGACGACACGACGTTGGTCGCCGCGGTGACGCCGAACTTGACCGTGGCGCCGGAGGCGAAGCCCGTCCCAGTAATCGTGACGGCCGTGGTGCCGGCATGCGTGCCCGAGGCCGGCGAAAGCGACGTGACCGTCGGCGGCGCGGCGGTGACGTAGCTGAACGAAGCCGAAAGCGTGGAAGTCTGCGTGTCGACGTTCGTGACGATGACGTCGATCGCCCCGGCCGCGGTGCCGGCGGGGGTGCGTGCCGTGGCCTGTGTGGCGGATTGGATGACAACGTTCGTCGCCGCGCCGCCGGCCACGGTCACGGTCATGCCGGCCACGAAGTCCGTGCCGGTGAGCGTGAGCGTGTCGCCGCCGTTGGTGGTGCCGGTCGCGGGCGCGACGTTCGTGAGTACGGGCGGGTTGCCGAGGAACGTGAACGCGGCAGTGAGCGTGGCCCCCTGGCCATCCGCGTTGGTGACGATGATCACCGGTGCACCCGGTGCGCCGGCGGGTGTGGTCGCCGTGATCGAGGTGGCGCTCGCGACCGCGACACCCACGGCCGGGACGCCGTCGAAGGTGACGGTCGCGCCGGCAACGAAGCCGGTGCCCGTGATCGTGACCGCGGTGCCGCCGCCGAACACACCGATCGCGGGCGCGATCGCGGAGACGGTGGGCGCGCCGGCCGCGCTGGCGCGCGTCGCCATCCCCGCGCCGACTGTGAGCGCGACGATTGCGCCGGCGAGCGCCAGTACGGCTCCCGCGTGCGGGGATCGTCGCAACAGGCGGACGAGGGCGTTCACAGGACGATCCTAGAAACGCGTCGCCGGTGCCGACATGAGGGAACGCCTGTACGCGCGGTCATGTGTCCCCGCACGTCCCAACACCTCTCTCTCAGCCCAGCGACCCGCTGCGCACATCTCGGCGCCGTCGCCGTACCGTGCGTGCGCCGGCCGGGCTGGCGCATGAGGAGGCCTCCGATGGAACGATTCGAAGGACGCGTCGCGGTCGTGACGGGAGCGGCGAGCGGGATCGGACGGGCGCTGGCCGATCGCTTCGCGGCCGAGGGCATGAAGGTCGTGCTCGCTGACGTCGAGCAAGCGCCGCTCGACGCGGCGGTGCAGGAGCTCCGCCAGCACGAGCGCGACGTGATCGGCGTGCTCGCCGACGTGCGCAGTGCCGAGGCGGTGGAAGATCTCGCGCGCCGGGCGCTCGACGCGTACGGCGCCGTGCACGTCGTCTGCAACAACGCCGGCGTGCTCGCCGCCGGCGAGCTGAGCGGCGACCGCTGCCCCGCGATCTGGGAACAGCCGCTCGGCGACTGGCAGTGGACGCTCGACGTGAACCTGTGGGGCGTGCTCCACGGCATCCGCAGCTTCGTCCCGATCATGCTTCGGCAGAACGACGAAGGGCACATCGTGAATACGGGTTCGGTGGCCGGCCTCATGACCGGGGCGACGCTTCCCGCCTACAGCGTCTCGAAGCACGCGGTCGTCCGCCTGTCGGAGGCGTTGTACTTCCAGCTCAAGGAGCTTGGTGTTCCGGTGAGCGCGTCGGTGCTCTGCCCCGGCGGCGTGGACACCGGCATCTACGCGGCGGAACGCAACCGCCCGGCGGAGTACGCACGCCCCGGCGTCGCGGTACCGGCGCGAGCAGGCGGAACGGGTTCGCCACCCGCCGAGATCGCGGATCACGTCTTCCGTGCGATTCGCGACGATCGCTTCTACATCCTCACGCACGACGTACACGAGGCGAACGTGCGCATGCGCATGGAGTCCATCCTCGCCGGTCGCAACCCGGACGTCGCGGCCGGCGGGCCGTAGGCGAGCGTCCGACTGGCCGGCTACCGCCGTCGCGAGACCATGCGCGTGAACGCGCGCATGCGGCGTGCGCGCTCGAGCACACCGCGCGGGGAGAACGGGCTGCGGCGCGGGAGCGCCGCGAGCTCGCGCAAGCGCGCGCCGAAGTCGTCGAAGATGGGAGGCCCGTGGCCGGCGCAGCCCGCGGCGGGGGCCTGCCCGGCGAACGTCGCCAGCGTCGCGAGGTACTGGGCGTCGTCGCTGTTCGCCATCGCGAGCGCGCGGGCGATCACGCCGTCTGCGTGGGAGATCACGAGGTCGCCGACGAATGCGATGCCACGGTCCGCGTCGACGAAGCAGTACGAGCCGGGCGTGTGCCCGGGCGTCGGGATCGCGAGCAGGCCGGGCGCGACGAGCGCGCCGCCGGATAGCGGGCGGTCCACGATCACCTCGGGCCGCGGCGCACGTGGGCGGAGCATGCGCAGGGAGCGGCGCAGCATATGCGAGCGGCCGAGCGGCTCCTCGAGCACGCTCACCCCGTGCTCGCCGCGGCTGCAGTCGCCGGCGCCGGCAACCACCGCGCACCCGTATTCGCTGCGCAGCGCCGCC
>JAQBZW010000261.1 GCA_027622315.1 Chloroflexota bacterium
CGCGGCGAGCCACTCACGCACGAACGGCGCCATCGCGGCGGCGGCGCCCCACGCGCGGTCGAGCCGGTCGGGCTGCCACGCGGCCGCAAGCGCGAGCTCGCCCAGCGCGTCGTCGCACGCTAGCTGCCGCTCAAGCCCGTCCAGCTCCGTGACCGGATCCCAGGCGCCCAGCGCCGCGTCCCGCCATGCCGTTCCATCGCCGCCGACGAAGCGTGCCAGCGCGATCGCCTCGTCGAGCGCAAGCGCCTTCGCCCCGAGCAGGTTCTCGACGTGGACGTCGTTCCTCACCAGGTGGATCACGCGGTAGCCCATGCGGTAGCCGAACTCGCGGCCGAGTCGCGCGGTCAGCGCGATCGACGCGTCGAGTGCGGCTCGCGCCTCTGCGGCGCTCGCCGCGATCGTTCGGGGCTCGTCCGGCACCTGCGCCACTGCTCTCACCCGAACCGCGCTCGGTCGCACATCGTTCGAACCGGACGTCACGTGCTCGCGCGAGCGTTCGTTCGTTGGATTGCAAACGATCTCAGCACTCGCAACGTTGTTGATAGAGAATCGCGCGGGATCGGCATGGTTCGTATCCCACACGCGACTGCGCTGCCCGGGTAGCGGACCGCGTGATCGCGAATCGCCTCCCACCGTCGCGAAAGGTTCTGATGCCGAACTCGTTGCTTCGACCGCTTCTCGCCGTTCTGGCCGCCGTGACCGTCACTGCGCTGGCGCTGACGACAGGCGGCGGCGTTCGCACCGCGCACGCCGCCGGTCGCGCCGAACTAGTCGCGACGCCCGCGATGGCACCGGGATACGCGCTCGAGGGCTTCCGCTGGCAGGGTCGCACCCAGCTCGAGATCTACTACGTCTGGGACGGAGGACCGTGCATCCTGGACGGCGTCGACTACTCCGGCCCGGCGTCGACGCTCGACCCGGCGATCGCACTCGAGGTTCTCGACGAATCGATTGCCGACATCAACCTGCAGCTCCGAGGCGGCCTGACACTGGTCAATGCCGGACCGACCACGCGCGCCGACCTCTGCAGCACCGCATCGGGCCAACCCATCGTCGTCGGCTTCGGAGCGCTCGTGTCGACGGGGCTCACGCGCTACGCGGGCATCACGCTGCCAGGTGCCACCGTCACCTCCTTCACCAGCGCGCGCGTGCTCTTGAAGAACACGTATGACTTCACCTGCCCGACCGGCGCGACGTACCGCGACCTGCAGCACGTATTCACGCATGAGCTGCTCCACGCCCTGGGCATCGACCACTCCGCGGACCCGACCGCGATCATGGCGCCGACGGGCAACGCATGCGCCTCGGAGTCCCTGCTCCAGCCCGACGATGTCGCCGGGCTCGCGGCGCTCTATCCGCCTGTGCTCCCGCCCCCCACGAGCGCCCCGGCCCCGGCGCCCGTCGAGGTGAGCGGAGGCTTCGACCGTTCGATCTCCGCCACCGGCGTGAATACCGCACTCTGGAGCGGCGGCTCGCTGACCGCGCTGGCGGCCGCCACGCTCGGCGCCGGTGGCGTATCCGTCACCGTCTTCGCCGGCGGAGATGCGCTGGTATACGTGCCATGAGCACCCGCCTTCGTGAACGTCCGCTTCGCTGCACTCTTCCCGGTCGGGGTCCCCGGAGGCACGATCGTGCTCGTCGTGCGCTGACGCGTGACGCCGATAGCGATCGCTGCCGCTTCGCGAACCGCGCCGCTACATTGCCCCGCATGACGCTCACACCCGATATCGCAGCGATCGCGCTTCGCGCCGATGCGCTGCGGGCGCTGCACGCCGGCCCGCAGCTCCTGGAGCTTCCGAACGCATGGGACGCCGCGACGGCGCGCGTCTTCGCGGGTGCGGGCTTCCCAGCGCTCGCGACCACCAGCGGCGGCGTGGCGAACGCGCTCGGCTATGCAGATCACGAAGACGCACCCGTCGCAGAGATGCTCGCGGCCGCCACGCGCATCACGCGCAGCGTGGAAGTACCCGTCACCGTCGACTTCGAAGCGGGCTACCGCCTCGCTCCCGCCGCGATCGCGCAGAGGCTGATCGTGGCCGGTGCGGCGGGGATGAACCTGGAGGACTCGGATCACCACGGACCCGGCGCGCTCGTGGACGCCGACGCCCAGGCTGAGCGCCTTGCCGCCGTGAAGGCGGCTGCGCGCGCCGAGGGCGTCGATCTCGTGCTCAACGCGCGTGTGGACACGTTCATCAACCGCGCCGGCACGCCGGAAGAGCAGCTGAGCGAAGGGCTGCGCCGGGCCCGTCTCTACCGCGAAGCCGGCGCCGACTGCATCTACCCGATCATCCTCAACGACACGGAGGCGATCGCTGAGTTCGTGCGCGCCGTGGGGGTGGTGAACCTGATGGTCCGGCGGGGCGGTCCGATCTCGCCGGCGCGAGCCGCGGCGCTCGGTGTTCGCCGCATCACGTACGCGACCACGCTCTTCCGCGAGGTGATCACACAGCTCGAGGCGATCGCGACCGAGATCCGGGCAGGCCGGCCGCAGGACGTCACGCGGTAGCCCGGCCCGCCGCCGGCGGGCGCGTGGCGCGGATCGCCCAGGCAGGCACGCGGGATGGAGGGGTCGTGCCGAATCTCGAGCGACGCCGCCTCGGGCGCACGGACCTCATGGTCACCGCGCTCGGGCTGGGCGCGATGGACACGCCGCAATCCTCCGAGGGCGAGGACACTCTGCGTGCCGCGCTGGATCTCGGCATCAACTTCGTCGACACCGCACGCGAGTACGAGGGCAGCGAGTTCCTGATCGGCCAGGTCGTACGCGCGCGGCCCGCCCTCGACCTCCACCTCAGCTCGAAGACGTTTCGCCACAGCGCGGACGGCGCGCAGCGGGACGTCGACCGGTCGCTGAGCATGCTCGGAGTCGAGCGCATCGACCTCTACCAGCTGCACGACATCTCCACCGCCGAGGCATGGCGAGCGGTCCAGGGCGAGGACGGGGCGTTGGCCGGACTCAGGGTTGCGCAGTTCCGAGGGCTGATCGGCCACATCGGCGTGTCATCGCACAACGTCGAGCTGCTGCCGGAGCTGATCGCGAGTGGCGAATTCGACGCGGTCATGATCGAGTACTCGGCGTTCTTTCCCGAGACCGCGCCGCTGATCCAGATGGCGCACGCGCACGACGTGGGTGTGATGGTGATGCGTCCGCTCGGCGGGTCGGGCCGCACCAGCGTGATCCGTACGCGCGTCGCGGAGGGCAGCGCCGGCGTGCTCACGCCCGCGAACCTCTTGCGCTACGTCTTCTCGCACCCTGGCGTCTCAGTCGCGATCCCCGGCGCGCGCTACCCCTCGCGCATCCGCGAGAACGTGGAGACCGCGCTGTCGTTCGAGCCGATGGACCTCGACGAGCGTCGCGCGCTCGAGGATGCGGCCGCGGAGCTGTACTGAGTGCACCGCGCGATCGACGAGTGCACCGCGCGATCGGCGAGTGCACCGCGCGATCGGCGAGTGCGCCCCGCGATCGGTGACGACGCCGCGCGTTCGGTGAGTTCGCGCTGTTTCCGTTCGTGGTGAGCCCAGTCGAACCATGCGCACACGTCGTGCCAGCGGCACGCGCGGTGGGCGCTTCGCCGCCGCCCGTTCGTCGACGAGCCTTTGCGCGCTGGGCGGCGCGGCTCGCACCGGCCAGGTCATGGTTCGACTGGGCTCACCACGAACGGAAGTAGGACCCACCCCGAACGGAAACGGCGCTCACCACGAAC
>JAQBZW010000262.1 GCA_027622315.1 Chloroflexota bacterium
GTCGACTTCTTCATCGGCACGCCGGCGTCCGAGGACCACCGCGTCGCCGACACCGTGAACCCTCCGCGCACGTTCGGGTCGTCGTCTCGTAAGAGGGGTTCGAGGACGGCGCCTACCCGATCGTCCTGACTCATCGCCTGCAGCGCCTGGGCTGCTTCGTATCGAACCGACGGGTCCCCGTCGTTCGTGGCGCCGATGAGCGCATCAAGGACTGCGGCGTCGGCAAGCAACTCGCTCAGGGCTTGAATCGCGCTTCGCTGCACTCCGGGATCCGAGTCACGCTGGACTCTCTCAATAAGCGCGTCGCGCACCACTTTGTCGGACACCTCGGCCCTAAGGGCATCAACTAGCGCATTCCGAGTACGCGGGTGCGTCTCGGTCGCCAGGAGATGGGCCGCTTCTAGACGAACTTGTGCAGAGCTGTTGAAGTAGCGCGCAAGGACTGGAATCGCGTGCGCCCTCGCTTCACCAGTGTCACTATGGAGGACCTGCACCAGCGGCTTCCAGTCCGGCTGCTCCGGCATGCGGCTGTTCCTCCAAGGCCCAAGGGGCTCCGCAGGGAGCGGGCGGAGACGAGTTCCACCCTCTGCAGCTGGAGCGCGCGATATCAGCTGCCCCGCCGGATCTACCGTCCGGTGAACTGCGGCGGACGCCGCTCGAGGAAGGACGAGACGCCTTCCTTGAAGTCGTCGCTCGCAAAGAGCGGGTTCAGGTACACCGCGAGATGATCGACCGTGGTCTCGAACGTCTCGTCGACGCCGAGCCGCATCATGCGCTTCGTCGCCTGCACGGCGAGCGGCGCGTTCTCCGCGATCTCGTGGGCCCACTCGAGTGCGGTCATCATCAGCTGATCGTCCGGCACCACGCGGTTCACGAGCCCGAGCGCGAGGCACTCGTCGGAGGAGAGCACGCGGCCGCGGAAGAGGATCTCGGACGCCTTCGCCCAGCCGACGAGCCGCGGCAGCAGCCAGTTGCCGCCCGACTCGGGCAGCACGCCGCGCTTCACCATCACCGGCGCGATGCGACCGCTCTCGCCGGCAATGCGGATGTCACAGAGCAGCGCGAGGTCCATGCCATAGCCCGCGGCGGCGCCGTTGAGGGCGCAGACGACCGGCTTATCCATGCGGTGGAGCACGATCGGCGGGGCGTCGCGCAGATCGAACGGCTGCCAGCCGCGGTGCGGGGCGTTGTCGGCGCCGCGCGCGGCCGCCTGGTCCACGAGGTCGAGGCCGGAGCAGAAGCCACGGCCGGCGCCCGTGAGCACGACCACGCGCACCTCGGGGTCACGGTTGGCTTCGACCAGCTGCGCCGAGAGCGCACTGAGCATCGGGCCGCTAATCGCGTTCAGGCGATCCGGCCGGTTGAGCGTGATCACGAGCACGTGGCCGTCGCGCTCCGCGATCAGCTGGTCGGTGCCGGTCGACACGGCGGTCGTCATCAGAGGCTCCCATCCTGTTCGCGAACCGGCGGGGTCGCGCCGATCCGTCGCACGACATAGGCAGCGCCGGCGTCGGAGCGCTTGCGCGCTCCGCTCGCCGGTGTCACTAGCGGTCCGTCGCGGAGCGGTAGTCCTGGTACGGGCCGTCGCGCCACGCGAGCGCGTCCTTGAGACCGCCCTCGCGCATGTGATCGGACCACTGGTATGACTGCGACGTGTACGTACCGGCAGCGTCCAGGTCCGTGCTGGAGTGCACGGACGAGTAGATGCCCATGTTCTCGTGGAAGCGGTTCATGTGGATCTTCAGCATCGCCAGGTGGTCCGCGGGCAGGATCGCGATGCGTTCGGCCATCGCAATCGTGCGCTCCTCGAGCTGTTCGATCGGGCTCGACCAGTTCACGAGGCCGATGCGGGCGGCTTCCTCGCCGCTGATGTTGTCGCCCGTGTAGAAGAGCTCCTTCGCCTTCCGCATGCCGATCAACAGCGGCAGGATCATCGACGTGCGCGTGCCGGCGAATCGCAACCCGGGGTGGCCGAACTTCGCGTCGTCGGCGCAGGTCACGAGGTCCGCCATCATCGACAGCTCACAGCCGCCGGCGATCGCGTAGCCGTGGACCTGGGCGATCGTGACCTTCTGGATGTTCCAGAAGTACATGTGGATGTTCGTGATGCGCTGCATCCCGCCCCGGATGCCCTGCCAGAGACGGCGACCCTGCTCGTCGGTCGAGCGGAAGGCGCGCACGACCGCGTCGGCACCGGTGCGTTGCGCCGGCGTCAGGTCGTAGCCGGCGCTGAACGTGCGGCCCGCGCCGCGCACGATGATCACGCGCGCGCTGTCGTCGGCCTCGAGATCTTCCAGGGCGTCGCGCCACTCGAACAGCAGTTCCTGCGAGAGCGCGTTCATCTTCTCGGGTCGGTTGAGCGTGATGCGGGCAATTCGCCCGTCTGTCCCTACGCGGTCAACCAGCAGGTTCTCGTACGTCTTCGCCATCCTCGTCCCCTCATTTCGTGCTCGCCGGCGTTCGGCGCGCCGAGTATAGGCGCGGTCCGCCGAGTCGACGCACCCTGTCGGCCGGGCGGGGTCGCGGCCCGATCCGCCGGGACCTTCGCCACGTCCCCCCGGTGCGCCACCGGTACGATCATCGGTGCCAGACGACTCGATGAGCGGAGGCTGCCATGACCACCGACCGGAGCGCGAACGCGATCGTGGGCGAAATTCGCGGCCTGCTCGACGACGACCCGCAGTGGGTCGACTTCGAAGGCCGGGACGACCAGCTCGTGGGCTGGCTGCTGGGGGAGGGCAGGGCGCGGCATATCCCGCGTGAGCTGCTCTGGGAATACGCCGCCGTGCGCTGGCAGGAGCTGTACGGCCCCGAGGAAGACGAGCCCGGCGCCGGGTAGCCGGCGGCGGAGCCGGGCATGAGCGTGGACCACCCGGTGGACGCGCTGCGTCAGCGGGCGCGGGCGCAGCTCGAGGCGAATACGCGCTACGCCGAACGCGCTGGGCGCCGCTTCACCTACTCGGTGCCCTCGGCACGTTCCTACCCGTTCCAGTGGTTCTGGGACTCATGCTTCCACGCGATCGTGTGGAGCCAGTTCGACGCGGAGCGCGCGGCGGACGAGTTGCGCGGGCTCTTTGCGTGGCAGCGCGCGGATGGATTCATCCCGCACGTGATCTTCTGGGACCGCCGGCTGGCGATGCAGCAGTACTGGCACTACCTCGAGTCGGCGCCATGGCTCGCGGTGCCGTGGCTGCCGACGACGCGCGGCAAGCCCGCCACGAGCGAGCTCATACAGCCGCCCGTGCTGGCACAGGCGGTGGAGCGCGTGGTCTCGGCCGGCGCCGCCGCAGGCGCCGGAGCGGGATTCCTGCGCGAGGCGGTCCCGGTGCTGTTGCGCTACCACCGCTGGCTGCTCGCGACGCGCGATCCCGATGACGACGGGCTGATCTCGATCCTTGCTCCGCCGGAGTCCGGGCTGGACTACAGCCCGGTGTTCGACGCCGCGCTCGGTCTCGGGCGCGACCCGGATCACAGGCACCTGGGAGTCGCCATGCGGCTCGCGACGCTGCTCGGCAAGCGTGATCGCTGGTCGCCGGCGCGGCGCGCGCGCGGACGGCGCGCGTTCATCGTCGAGGACGTGCTGGTGAACAGCTGTCTCGTCGCCGGGCTCGAGGCGACGGCGCGGCTCGCGCGCGCGGCCGGGGAGTCAGGCGGAGCCGCCTGGGCCGAGGCGCAGGCG
>JAQBZW010000263.1 GCA_027622315.1 Chloroflexota bacterium
CACGCGGCCAGGCCGTCGCTCCGGTGGAGCCCACGGCGCCGGCCTCGCCCGCGCGCCGGCTCGCGTTGGACGGCGCCGACACGTACCAGCCGGTCGCAGACACGTACAAGAACCTCACGGACGAGATGGCGATCATCAGCGGCACACCGAAAACGGTGCTGCCGAAGATCCGCAAGGTGCTCGAGACGATCCGCCCGGGCAGTATCTTTTTCTGGGACGGCGACGGCTCGATGACGCACGAGGACACGGTGCGCAGCCTCCGGCTGATGGGCTCGGACGTCCTGCCGGCGGTGCGCGAGATGGCGACGGAGCTCGGGCTCACGAGCCCCTTCGACACGGATCCGCCGACGGGAACGGGCACGGGTACAGGGCTATTCACGCGCTAATCGGAGCGGAAGAGGTCCCACGATGACATCGCGGAAGAAGAAGGTGCTCGTCGCCGGTGCGTCGGGCCTGGTGGGCCATGCGGCGGTGGCGCACTTCGCTTCGTTGCCGGACTGGGAGGTCGTCGCCGTCTCGCGGCGCATCCCCGACGACCTGCCCGGTGCCACGCTGCTCTCCGTCGACCTGACGGACGCCGCGGCGTGCGAGCGCGCGTTCGGCGGCATGTCCGATGTCACGCACGTCGTCTACGCGGCGCTGAAGGAGCTGCCCGGGCTGATGCCGGGGTGGGTCGACGAGGAGAACATCGAGAGCAACGGCGTAATGCTCCGCAACCTCTACGAGCCGCTGGCGAGGGCGACCGGCGATGGCATGGAGCACATCTCGCTGTTGCACGGGACGAAGGCGTACGGCGGGCATGTGCTCGGCCGCGAGGGCATGCATAACCCGCTGCGCGAGCGCGACCCGCGACGCCCGCATCGCAACTTCTACTTCGTTCAAGAGGACTATCTGCTCGAGCAGCAGGCCGCCGGGGCGAAGTGGGGCCTGACCGTGTTCCGCCCGACCGTGATCTACGGCGATGCCGGCGGCAACAACATGAACCCGATCCCGGCGATCGCCGCGTACGCCGCGATCCTACGCGAGCGGGGCGAGCCCCTGCACTTCCCGGGGCGCGGCGATCAACCGGCGCTCCGTGAGGCGGTGGACGCCGACCTCGTGGCGCGTGCGCTCGAGTGGGCGGCGACGTCGGCCAACGCCCGCGGCGGCACGTACAACCTGACGAACGGCGACGTCTTCATGTGGCAGTTCGTGTGGCCGGCGATTGCTGAGACGCTCGGCATGGAGCTCGGCGAGTCGCGGCCGATGACGCTGCTGGAGGAGCTGCCGAAGCTCAACGTCGAGTGGGCCGCAATCGTCGACAAGTATGGGCTGACCGCCTCGAAGGATGTGGTCGAGTTCGTTGGCTACAACTCGCTCGTCTACGCAGACAACGTGCTCAGCGAGATGTCGCGCGGTCCCGTGCCCACGATCAACAGCACGATCGAAGCGCGCCAGGCCGGGTTCCACGACTGCATCGACACCGAGGACATGTTCCGCAAATGGTTCGCGCGCATCCAGGAGACGCACATCATCCCAACGGCGGAGGAGCAGCGCGCGGCGCGCGCCCGCTGAGGCGTGTAGCCCGGTCGGTGGCGGAAGCGAGGTGCCAGGTGGGCAACGTCCTGATCGAGAAGCACGTCGAGATCCCGATGCGCGACGGCGTGATCACCTACGCCGACGTCTACCGGCCGGCCGACGGCGCCGTCGTGCCCGGGATCGTGACGCGCACGCCGTACGACAAAGAGGTCGGGCTGAGCGGCCTGCCGGTGGTGCCGTCGCCGCAGAAGCTTGCCGAGCGTGGCTACGCCGTCGTGATGGTCGACACGCGCGGCCGCTTCTCGTCGCAGGGGGAGTTCACGCCCTTCGTGCACGAGGGGCAGGACGGTTACGACACGATCGAGTGGACTGCGGCGCAGCCATGGTGCGACGGCAACATCGGCATCCAGGGCCCGTCATACCTGGGCGCGACCACGATGCTGGCGGCGCGTGAGCGCCCGCCCTCGCTGCGCTGCGCGATCCCGATCATCACCGCGGACGACTACTACGACGGCTGGGTCTACCAGGGCGGCGCGTATCAGCTCGGCTTCGGGACGCTGTGGGGGATGGGGCTGGCGGCCGCGCAGTACCTGCGCACGGACCACGGGCTCGACCCGGCGTACGCGGAGTCGCTCACGGCTGCGCTCCAGGGCGCGCCCGCGTCGCTCGCCGCGCTGCCGCTCGAGCGCATCGGCGGCTTCGCCGACGCTGCGCCGTGGTGGCGCGACTGGCTCGATCACGACGCGCAGGACGATTACTGGAACGCGATCCGTCCGTCCGCGGACTACGACCGCTTCGAGGTGCCGATGCTGCATGTCGGCGGCTGGTTCGACATCTTCGGCATCGGCACGATGCGCAACTTCCGCGGACTGACTGCAGCCGGCCGCGCCCCGCAGTCGGTGATCATGGGCCCGTGGGCGCACACGTCGTACGACCGCTACCTCGGCGAGATGAACTTCGGCCCGACCGGCGCCGCAGCGTTTGCGGGCGTGATCGGCGCGTACAACCAGTTCTTGGATCGGCACCTGAAGGGCGGCACGGCGGACCTGCCTGCCGTGCGCTACTTCGTGATGGGTGCGAACGAGTGGCGGACCGCGGAGGCGTGGCCGCCGCCAGATGCCACGGCTCGGGCCTTCTATCTGCACAGCGCCGGTGGCGCGAACAGCGCGCGCGGCGATGGCGCGCTGACGGGCGATGGCCCGGCGACGAGCGAGCCGGCCGACCGCTATCTCTACGACCCGCTCCGCCCGGTGCCGACGGAGGGCGGTCCCACGCTGCAGGCGCAGGTGGGCCTGCCTGGCCCGCGTGACCAGCGGGCGATCGAGGCGCGCGATGACGTGCTCTGCTACACGAGCGAGCCGCTCGCGCAGCCGTTGACGATCGCCGGACCGGTCACGGTCACGCTCTGGGCGACCACGGATGCGCCCGACACCGACTGGACCGCGAAGCTCGTCGACGTGCTCCCGGACGGCCGCGCGGTCTCGCTGACCGATGGCATCATCCGCGCGAGCTTCCGCGACTCGCTCTCGGCACAGGTGCCGGTCACGCCGAACGAGCCTGCGCAGTACACGATCGACCTCGCGAATACCGCGCATCGCTTCGGTCGCGGCCACCACATCCGTCTCGAGATCAGCAGCTCGAACTTCCCGCGCTTCCAGCCGAACCCGAACACGGGCCGGCCCGCCGCGAGCGAAACCGCACCGCGTCCCGCCGTGCAGCACGTGCTGCACGACGGCGACCGGCCGTCGTGCCTGGAGCTGTGGGCTTTGCCGGAGTAGCGGACCGGCCGGCCCGCTCCCCTCCCCGATTCGCGGCGACCCGGGCTCCGTTCGCAGGTTGCGGCGGAACGCGAGCGTCCGCCGCAACGCCTCGCGCGGCGGTCACCGCCGCGCCAATTGCCCCAACGGAGCTCTGGCTCGACTTCGCTCGCCACGAACGGGGGGGCGTCGCGACGAACGGGGGAGGGCGTCGCCACGAACGGGGAGGGGCGTCGCCACGAACGGGGGGGGCGTCGCCAACAACGGTGGAGGGCGTGGCGACGAACGGGGAGGAGGCGCGCGCGTCCGTGGGACGATGCGCTCATGAGAAAGGTGGAACTGCCATGACCGCGACCGGACATGCCCGCGCAGTCGTCGACGCGTTTTGTGCGCTCGAGCCGGCC
>JAQBZW010000027.1 GCA_027622315.1 Chloroflexota bacterium
GGCGCCTGACCGCGCCGGCAACCTGTCGAACCGGCGGGCATACGGGTCGGCGCGGTTGTGCGCGCGGGACTTCCCTCATCGCTCACGGCCGCCACGCGACGCACACTCTGCGCATGGCCAGCTGGAGTTGCGCGCACCCTGAGGCCCCTCGGGAGCGCCCTCCCGGCCACCCGAAACGGCAGCTCATGACCGAACGCGTGCTGTTCGTTGTCCCTGGCCACCGCGAGAGCGGACCGCCGCCACCGTCCGTCCACGAGCTGTCGCACGAGTTCACGGTGTGCGTCGCTGCGCCGGGCGTAGCGGCGCTCGCGACCCTCCGTGAAGACGGTCCATACGCGGCGATCGTCGTCCAGGGCTGGCCACCGGCGCGTCACGATCTGCCGCTGTGGAATCACCTGCGCGCGCACGGCACGCAGACGTCCGTGATCGCACTTGCGCACGCGCCGGCCCTGCCGGTCGCGCTCGGGGCCGTCAACGACGGCACGCTGTTCCGGGTGCTGCTGCAACCCGCGTCGATCGACGCAATCGCGGTGGCGCTGCGCGCCGGCGCGCGCCAGTACCGGCGGCTGCGCGGAGAGCACGACGTGCTTGATCGCACGATGATCGGTGCGATCAAGGTGCTCACCGACGTGCTCGCACTCGTCAGCCCATAGGCCTTCGGCCGCGCGTCACGGGTGCGACGGCTGGTTCGACAGATTGCCGACGCGATCGGCGTCGAGCGCCCGTGGGAGATCGAGGTCGCGGCCCTGCTCTCGCAGATCGGCTCGCTCACGATCCCGGACGAGGTGCTCAAGCGCGCGTATCGCGGGATCACGCTCTCCGCGATCGACCGCAAGGCGTACGTGGCGCACCCACTGGCCGGCGGCCGCATCGTCGCGAGCATCCCCGGACTGGGCGACGTCGCCGAGCTGATCACGTACCAGGACAAGCGCTTCGACGGCCACGGCGTGCCCACGAACGGACGGACGGGGAGCGACATCCCGATCGGTGCGCGCATCCTCGAGCTCGCGCTCGACGCCGACGCGCTGCAGTTCGCCGGAGTGCCGGAGCTCGATGCGCTCGACGACCTGCGCGACCGCGACGGGGCGTACGACCCCGCGGTGCTCGACGCCCTGGCCGCGGTGCTGACGGCGCGCACCGAGTACCGACTCCAGGCGCTTTCGCTCGCCGACCTGAGGCCCGGGATGATCCTCGCCGGCGACATCGTGGATCCGCACCGTCACCTCCTGATCGCGCGCGATCAGGAGGTGACGGTGCCGATGCTCGCGCGGCTGCGCCACTTCGCGCGCACCGTGCGCGGCGAGCACTTCGCGAGCGTGCTCGTGCCCGAGACGATGCCCGCGGATGTCACCGACGACGGGGCGGAGCACGACGAGACGGCTGCCTCAGCTAAGCGCCGGCGGCGACCCCGTCCCGCTCCGTGCGGCTCTCGTCGGCTATCGCACCGCGACGCTCGTAGATCGCCCGCGCGGCCCCGATCGTCGGTGCCGCGAACAGTTCGCCCCGAAGGGCACGCGCGCCGGGACCGCCTGCGGCGTACGCGGCGAGCTGCTTCTTCGCCTGGATCAACGCCTCCTTCGGCGGGAGGTGCTCCTCGATCAGCGCGAGGTGATCCGCGACGACCTGACGTTCGAGCTGGGCGCGCGCCTCCGGTGCGAGCGTCGCGTGCTCGGGATCGAAGAGCCACGGCCGCCCGAGCGCCGCGCGGCCGACCATGACCGCTGCGCAACCGGTCTCGGCCATCATCCGTCGCGCGTCCGCGAGCGACGTGACGTCACCGTTTCCGGTGACGGGGATGTCCACGGCCGCGACCACATCCGCGATCACATCCCACGGCGCGCGTCCGGCGTAGCGCTGCGAGCGCGAGCGCGGATGCACCGTGATCGCGTCGACACCGACGTTGCGCGCCATGCGCGCCACCTCGACGGCGTTCAGCGTGTGATCGTCCCAGCCGCCCCGGATCTTGATCGTGAGCGGCACGTCGAGCGCGGCGCGCAGCGCCGCGAGGATGCGCGCAGTCGCGCCCACGTCGCGCATGAGCGCGGCACCCTTGCCCTTGCGCACGACCTTCGGCACGGGGCAGCCCATGTTGATGTCGATGATGTCGGCTCCGGCTTCGACCAGCCGAAGCGCGGCAGGGACGAGCGTCTCTGCGCTACTCCCCAGCAACTGCATCGCGACGGGCTGCCGCAGCGGGTACTGCTGCGCGAGCAGCTCCGTGCGCGCGTTGTCTCGAATCAGCGCGTCCGCGTCGATCTCTTCGCTTGTGGTGAAACCGCTCCCGCAGCGCTCCGCGATGATGCGAAACGGGCCGTTCGTGAAAGCGGCCATGGGCGCGAGGCGGACAGGCGAGGCGGCCAGGAGATCCTGCATCGAGAGCATCGGCATCGCTCCAGTATGCGCATGCGCACGGAGCAAATCGAGCAAGCCTCGCGCGGGCACAGGCTCCGTGGCGCGCAAAGCGAATCACCGTTGTGAATTGCTCATGTTGTGCCCTCATCTCTTTGATAGGTCACCGCGCCACCACCGTTGGACAGACAGAGGGGACTGATGGCTGGGACTTCCGACTGGGCTCGCAGGGGATACTCGAGGCGGACGATCCTGCGTGCCGCAGGCATCGCCGGCGCCGGGCTCGCCGGTGCAGCCCTGATCGGCTGCGGATCGAGCGAAGAGACCGCCCCGGCGACGGCGACTGCTGCGCCCGCCGGAGCGACCACGGCCGCCATAGCGGCGGCGCCCGCAGTTGCTGAGCCGAAGCGCGGCGGCATCTACAACTCGTACATCATCGTCGACCCGACCTCGCTCGACCCGTATGCCAACCTCAGCTACACGACCAAAGGCTTCGCGGCGCACGTCTACAGCCGCCTCTTTCGGCTCAACGCGCAGCCGGACCTCGAGGCTGCCGAAGCCAAGGTCATTCCTGACATCGCCGAGTCCGCCGAGAGCGCGGACGGCATCAGCTGGACCGTCAAGCTCAAGAAGGGCGTCAAGTTCCACAACGTTGCGCCGGTCAACGGACGCGAAGTGACAAGCGCGGACGTCAAGTATTCCTGGGAAAGGCCGACGGCGCCCGAGTCGGCCTCGAACACCGTCGTGCCCAAGGGCCTCGCCATGGAGGTGGTGGACGATTACACCCTGAGCTTCAAGCTCGCTGAGCCGTCGGCGACCTTCCTCGACTTCCTGTCGGACGCGAACGCGCTGTGGATCATGCCCACGGAAGCGGACGGCGGCTTCGACCCGATCGCCAAGCCAATCGGTAGCGGCCCGTGGGTGATGAAGTCCTACACGCCGGCATCGGAGATGTCGTACGACCGGCACACCGAGTACCACGTTGAGGGCCGCCCCTACATGGATGGCATCCGGAACGCCATCATCCGGGAGTACGCGAACTACAAGGCGCAATTCGACGGCGGCAACCTGCACGTGCTCGCGCCAGTCGCTGCCGACGTCATCGGCATCAAGAAGCAGAGCCCGGATGTGCAGTGGGTCGGCAACATCACCCTCGGGCTGCTCTTCGTCTACTTCTCCGGCGCCGACATGGATCCCGATGCACCGTGGCGCGACGAGCGTTACCGGCAGGCGGTGTCCCACGCGATCGACCGGCCGAGCCTGTTCGACCTCTTCTACAACGTGAAGGAGCTGGGGGCGAACGGGTTCGCGATGTCCCCGGACTGGAACAACATCATGCCCCGTGGGTACGGCTCGAAGGCATGGCTGGACCCGCTCTCGGCCGCTCAAGGTCCATCGTCGAAGTTCTTCAACTACGACCCGGCGGAGGCGAAGAAGCTGCTCGCAGCCGTCGGCAACGCCGATCAGCCGTTCACGTACCAGTACACCAGCCAGTACGGCGGGCAGTTCACGACCTACGCCGAGGCGATCAGCAACTGGATCTCGGAGGTCGGGCTCAAGCCCCAGACCGAGGTCCAGGACTACAGCTCGAAGTACATCACGCAAACGTTCCGTGGGAACTTCAACGGGCTCACGACCGGCTACCAGACCCCGTTCCCCGAGCCGGGCAACTGGGTCAACCGCATGTTCGGAGACGACCCGGCGAACAACAGCCGGGTGCACGACCCCAAGATCGACGACCTGAACGCCAAGCAGCGCATTGAGCTCGATCCAAAACAGCGTGCCGAGTACTTCTACGAAATCCAGCGCATCAGCGACTCGGCGATGTACTACGTGCCGACGCCCGGCGCCGGCGGTACCGGTTGGACGGCGTACGGCCCGACGGTCCGTGGGCTGCGGAGCACCCGTGGCTACGGTGGCCCGACCGAAGTGCTCATCGAGTACTGGCTGGACGCGTAGCCGGCGGACCTTCCCGCGATAGACACGCGATAGACACGCGATAGACACCGAGGCCGGGCAGTGCGCCCGGCCTCGATGCTTCCTGCGAGCGGCGGGTGGTGGGCACCCGGGCGCTTACCGCCGCGGCTGCATGAGCAGCGCGAGCGTCGTGCTCAGCGCCGAGATGGCGACGATCATCATCCCCGTCTGTCGCGGCACCCCGCGGGAGCGCGCGACGAGCACCGCGGCGAGCGTGTCGCTCGCGTGGATCAGGGGCGCGGCACGGACCGCATGGCGGCGCTGTGGCCGTCGTGGCGGAGCAGATCGAGCGCGATCGGCACGGTGCGCATGCCAAACATGCGCAGTCCGTAGACCGCGACCGGTGGCGGCGGCTGCTCGAAGCGGCCTGTGATGACCTGCCGCGCCACGAGCGCGATCGCCCCATTCACCAGTCGAATCACGCCCAGGGCGATGCGGGCGAGTTCGCGCACGGTGTGCATTTCAGACTGTCCTCTCGGCTGTTCGCCTGTGTGCCACCGGGGCCCGGCGGCGATGCTAGCGCGACCGCCCCGCGCACGCGCGAGCGCACGCTCCGTCCCCTCTCTCTCGCCCGCTCCGCGCATCGCGAGGGCGCCCGTCCGGCGCACCTCCCCCTCCTCGTTCCCACGCCCCGCCTCGATTCGGGAGGGCATTCGCCACGCGCTTGCCGGCGCGTGACGCGAGGGTGCAGGCATGCCGCGGGGAACGGCGGCGCGCGTGGTATGACTACCGCCGATCGCAACGAGAGGAGCCGGCGCATGGTCGCGGACGCACAGAAGACGGCGCGCGCACGGGGGCCGCTGGCACCGTTTCGCGTGCTCGATCTCGCGAACGAGCTCGGGCAGCTCACGGGCAAGATGCTCGGCGACATGGGTGCCGACGTGATCAAGCTCGAGCCGCCCGGCGGCGATCCGAGCCGCTGGATCGCGCCGTTCTACCGCGACGAACCGCACGTCGAAGGCTCGTTGCACTGGTGGATGTTCAACGCGAACAAGCGGGGCGTCACGCTCGACCTCACGCAGGACGACGGGCGGGCGCTCTTCCTCGATCTCGTCCGCCAGGCGGACTTCGTGATCGAGACCTCGCCGCCCGGCACGATGGCTGCGCTCGGGCTCGGATACGCCGACCTCGCCGCCGCGAAGCCATCGATCGTGATGACCTCGATCACGCCGTTCGGGCAGGACGGGCCGTATGCCCAGTGGCGCGCGACCGATCTCATCGGCGCGGCCATGGGCGGCGAGATGTACCTCAACGGCGACCCCGCGCGGGAGCCGCTGCGACCGACCGTCTCGCAGGCATACGCGCAGGTCTCCGTGCAGGCGGCCGTGGGGACCATGACCGCGCACTTCCACCGCACGCGCACCGGCGTGGGCCAGCACGTGGATGCCTCGCTGCAGGAGGCGGCCGCAACGCTGCTGGACAACGCCGCACCCTTCTGGGACCTCATGCACGTGAACCTCTCGCGGCCCGGCAACGGTCGCGGGACCAGCGGGCGTCTCTCGGGCAAGTACGTCTTCGAGGCGGCCGACGGTTACATGGCCGCGCTCTCGTACGGCGGCATCTTCGGCCTGAACGCAAAGCAGGCGGTCGCCTGGCTCGACTCGCACGACGCCGCGGACGACCTCGGCAGCGAAGAGTGGCAGGAGAAGCTCGACGCGAGCCGCGGGGTGCGCACACCGCTGACGTCCGCCGAGGTCGACCATGTGGTGGCAGTGCTCGAAGCATTCTGCCGGCGCTTCCCGCGCGCGCAGCTCATGCGCGAGGCACAAGCGATCCGCAACGGGTGGGCGCCCGTGCACACACCACGCGAGCTGGCGGAACACGAACACCTGCGCGCGCGCGACTACTGGACACCGATCGCGCACCCGGAGCTCGGTACCTCCTTCGACTACCCCGGGCCGTGGGCGAAGCTGAGCGCCACGCCGCTCTCGGTCCGTCACCGCGCACCGCGCGTCGGCGAACACAACCACGACGTGTACGCGGGCATGCTCGGTCTGAGCGCGGCGCGCTGCGCCGAGCTCGCCGCGGCAGGCGTGATCTAGGAGTTCGACCATGACGACGACACCGCCGGCCGGCGTCTTCGACGGCATCCGCGTGGCCGACTTCGCGTGGGTGGGGGTGGGCCCCCTGACGTCGAAGTACCTCGCGGACCATGGTGCCGAGGTGATCCGGCTCGAGAGCAGCGTGCGGCCGGAAGGCCTCCGCCGCGCGCCGCCGTTCGCGAACGGCGAGCCGGGCCAGGAGCGCTCCGGGTACTTCGCGAACTTCAACTCGTCGAAGCTGGGCGCCGGGCTGAACATGACGCACCCGCGCGGGATCGAGATCGCGAAGCGCATCATCGCCACGTGCGACATCGTCACCGATTCGTTCACGCCGAAGGCGATGCGCGCCTGGGGGCTGACCTACGACGACCTGCGCGAGGTGCGGCCGGACATCATCACCATCTCCATGCCGCTCTACGGCGGCACCGGCCCGTGGTCGATGTACCAGGGCTTCGGCCACGTGCTCCAGGCGGCGGCCGGAATCAACCACATGACCGGCTACGCCGACGGTGAGCCGATCGGCACCGGCTACGCATACACCGACTTCTTCGTGCCGCACCTCGCCGCGGTGGCGCTGATCGCCGCGCTCGATCACCGTGAGCGCACGGGTCAAGGCCAGCACATCGACTTCGGCCAGATGGAGGCGGCGCTCTACGCGACCGAAACGATGGCGCTCGACTACACCGTGAACGGCCGCGAGCAGCGCCGCGACGGCAACCGCCACCCCATGGCCGCGCCGCACGGCGCGTTCCGCTGCGCCCCCCGCGGCGATGACGACGAGCGCTGGATCGCCATCGCCTGCTTCGACGACGACGCGTGGCGCGCGGCGTGCGCCACGCTCGGCGCGCCCGCCCTCGCCGACGACGCGCGCTTCCGCACACTCGCCGACCGCAAGGCGCACGAGGACGCGCTCGAGGCGGAGGTCGCCGCGCTCACCCGTGCACACGTGGCCGAGCAGCTCATGACTGCGCTCCAGGCCGCCGGGGTCCCCGCGGGCGTGGTGCAGAACTGCGAAGACCTGCGCGCCGACCCGCAGCTCACACACCGCGGGCACTACTGGATGCTCGAGCATCCAGTGATGGGCGTCACGGCGTACGACGGTCCGTCGTTCCGCCTGTCGAAGACGCCGGGCCGCCTCTCGAAGGCGGCGCCCGTGCTCGGCGCCGACACGGAGTATCTCTACAAGACCGTGGTCGGCATGGACGACGAGGAGTTCATCGAGCTCCTCGCCTCCGGCGCGTTCGACTGACGACAGGCCACCCTCGTTGTTCGCACTCCGGCCTATCGGCCGAGGCTTGCCGTAAGACCGCGCGCCGCGAGAGCGGGCCGGATCGTTCCGCTATCCTTCCGTGACCGACGAGAGGAGCCGCACGCGATGGCCGACACCGGGACCGACACGCAGGCCGCACCAACGATTGCCGTCCGGCTCGTGCTCTTCGCCGACCTGAAGCGCTTTCTGCCGAAGGGCCATCACGGCCCGCTGATCTTCTCGCTCGCGCCCGGCACTACGGTTTCTGCCCTGATGGCCGTGGCGGGCGTGCCCGAGGAAGACGAGATCACGATTGGGCTCAACGGCGACGAGGCACAGCTCGACGCCACGCTGAAGGACGGCGACGAGGTCGTCCTCTTCAGCCCGATGGAAGGCGGCTAGCCGCCGGTACACTCGCCGGCCCGCCATCAGCGGGCCGGATCGATCCAGTCACACGCACGAATTCGGGAGAGACATGGAACGCTTCGGCTACTGGAACAAGATCCTGCACGTCGACCTCACGGCCGGGACCACAACGATCGAGGAGCCGGGCGACCGCTTCTTCCGCATGTACGGCGGCGGGCGCGGCTTCATCGGCCACTACCTGCTCAAGCACGTCCCCGCCGGCGCCGAGCCGCTCGGCCCGCACAACGTGCTCGTGTTCGCGCCCGGCGTGCTCACCGGCGCGCCGGTACCGGGCGCCGGGCGCCACAGCGTGGGCGCAAAGTCCCCGCTGAACGACGGCTTCGGCGAGGCGGAGGCCGGCGGCTTCTGGGGCGCCGAGCTGAAGCGAGCCGGGTGGGACGCGATCATCGTTCACGGCGTGTCACAGACGCCCGTCTACCTCTGGATCAACGAGAGCGACGTCGAGATCCGCGACGCGTCTCACCTCTGGGGCAAGATCACGGGCGACGTCGAGGAGGCGATCCACGAGGAGCTCGGCGACCCGCGCATCCGCGTCACGCAGATCGGCCCGGCGGGCGAGAACCTCGTGCGCTTCGCGAACGTCACGAACGACCTCAACGAGTTCGCCGGCCGCACCGGGCTCGGTGCCGTCATGGGTTCGAAGAAGCTCAAGGCGATCGCCGTGCGCGGCAAGACTGCCGTGAAGCTCGCCGACCAGCCGACGCTGCTCGGGGTCTCCAAGTGGGTCGCGAATACGGTCGACGAAGTGCACCGCGGCTTCCACGAGTACGGCACCGGCGGCGCCATGCAGGGCAAGAGCCTTGCGGGCGGCATCCCCACGCTCAACTACCGCCTCGGCACCTTCGACGAGACCGACAAGGTGGATGCGGTCGCGGTGAAGGAGGAGGTGCGCATCGACATGGGTGCCTGCTTCGCCTGCTCTGTGCGCTGCAAGAAGGTCGTGCAGATCGAGGCGCGCGAAGAAGACGCCGGCGTGACCCGCAAGGGCGTGAAGATCGCGGTCGACCCGCAGGGCCGCTACCGCGTCGACCCGAAGTACGGCGGGCCCGAGTACGAGTCGCTCGCCGCGCTCGGCACGAACCTCGGCGTGGACGACATCGTCGCGCTGTGCAAGTCGAACGAGGTGTGCAACTACCTCGGGATGGACACGATCTCGGCCGGCTCCACGATCGCCTGGGCGATGGAGGCGTACGAGAAGGGCATCCTCACCGTCGAAGACACGGACGGCGTGAAGCTCCAGTTCCACGACGGCGACGCGGTGATCAAGGTGCTCGAGATGATCGCGAACCGCGAGGGCATCGGTGACCTGCTTGCCGAGGGCTCCGAGCGGGCCGCGAAGGCGCTCGGTCGGGACTCCGATGAGTTCCTGACGACGGTCAAGGGCGTCGAGATGGCGATGCACGACCCGCGCCACATGCCGCCGATGCGCACGAGCTACCTGCTGGCGCCGACGGGCGGCGATCACATGCGCCAGACCGGGAACCAGAACGGCCTGCGCAACCAGATCGGCATGTGTCATTTCCTCGCCTACGACGAGGCACAGACCGCGACGATCATCAACGCGGTCACGGGCTGGGGCGTGGACGAGGCCGAGATGATCGAGACCGCGCACCGCGGCCTCACGCTGGCGCGGCTGTTCAACATGCGCGAGGGCAAGACCCGCGCCGACGACCACCTGCCGAAGCGCTTCTACGACGACCTGCCGAAGCACAAGGGCCTGACCGACGAAGAGCTCGAAGGGATCGTGACGGACTACTACGTCGAGCAGGGCTGGGATCCGCAGACGGGCCGCCCGACCGCCGAGACGATCGCCGCGCTCGGCCTGGAGGCCGACGCGGTCGGGCTCGTCTAGCGCGTATAGACGGCGCGCACCGAGACACGGAGAAGCCCGCCAGCCGGCGGGCTTCTTTCTGGGCGAGGCGCGCGGGCGGGGTCAGCCGCCCGGCGACGGGCTAGCGCTCGACGAGCTGCGTGAGCACGCCGCCGGTGACCGACGGGTGGATGAAGACCTGCCCGGTCACGGGGTTGCCCTCGCCAGAATCGCCGACCAGTCGCACGCCCTTGCCGCGCAAGTCGGCGAGCGTCGCCTCGAGGTTGTCGACCTTCATGGCCACGAGGTGCACGCCCTCGCCCTGGTTCGACAGCCGGCGCGCGATCGGCCCTTCGTCGCCGATGTTCGACACGAGCTCGAGGTACGAATCGCCGAAGCGGAAGAACGCCATCTTCATGCCGGCGGCAGCGGCCTCGCTGCGATCGCTGACCGTCGTGCCGTAGATCGATTCGTACTGGCCGACCGACGCGTCGAGATCCTTCACCGCGATCACGACGTGGTCCACACCCTTGAACATTGACTGCCTCCATATGTGCTGCTTACGACGGCGCCACGCTAGCGGGTTTGGACCGCACCCCCAAGCCCGCGCACCGTCGCGCCGGACCCTCACCCCCCAGCCCCTCTCCCTCTGACGCCGGCAGCATCCCGCACCGTTCGGATGTTCGCGCGAGGGAGCGGGGAGCTCGCGGCTGTCGCCGCAGTCGGCGCCGTGCGCAGTCCGCCGGGCGATCCGACGTACGCGTTCCGACTACCCGCTCCCTCGCCGTGCACGAATGTTCCGCTGGACACCCGCCCCCAGGGGACCGGCGCTGGGACTGAGGGTCCGCGCCGTGCGGTCCGCCGGGCGCGTTCCGACTACCCGCTCCCTCGCCGTGCACGAATGTTCCGCTGGACACCCGCCCCCAGGGGACCGGCGCTGGGACTGAGGGTCCGCGCCGTGCGGTCCGCCGGGCGCGTTCCGGCTCCCCGCTCCCTCGCGCCCTGTACGAACGTTCCGCGTGGCACCCGCCCCAGAGGGAGCGGGGCTGGGGGTGAGGGTCCCGCAACATTCGCTGACGCACTGCACCGGCGCACCGCGTACGCCTAGTTTCGGCGCCATGGCGAGACGGCGACTGCACCGCAATAACGTCCCCGCCGCGCGAGCGCTGCGCAAGTCAATGACGCCGGCAGAGCAGGCAGCGTGGTCGGTCCTGCGGAACCGTCGCTTCCGTGGGCTGAAGTTCCGCCGACAGCACCCGATCGGCCCCTTCGTGCTCGACTTCTACTGCCGCGAGCTCCAGCTCGCGATCGAGATCGACGGAGGTGCGCACCACAACGTGGTCGATCAAGCGGCGGACCGCGAGCGGCAATCCCTGCTCGAACACCCGAACGCCGGCGGCCTCCGATTCATCCGCCTTGTCGCCCGCGCGGTCGAAGTCGATCCCCTTGGGACGATCGAGAGTGCCGTTGTCGCCGCGCTTGGCGATCCGCCGCGGCGCAGGCCACCCGGGGTTGGGCCGCCGCAGCGGTAGGACGCCCCGGCCCCGGAACCCTCACCCCCAACCCCTCTCCCTCTGACGCCGGCAGCATCCCGCACCGTTCGGATGTTCGCGCGAGGGAGCGGGGAGCCCGCGGCTGTCGCCGCAGTCCGGCAGGCTCCCCGCTCTCTCGCGCCCGGTACGGAGGTTCCGCGTGGCACCCGCCCCAGAGGGAACGGCGCTGGGACTGAGGGTCCGCGCCGTGCGGTCCGCCGGGCGCGTTCCGGCTCCCCGCTCCGTCTCGCCCTGTACGGAGGTTCCGCGCGGCACCCGCCCCAGAGGGAGCGAGGTTGGGGGGTGAGGGTTCCGGGGCCGGGGGGTGAGGGACCGCCTCCGAACCGCTACCGTGCCTCGCGTCACCAGGTACACGACGGATGGGGGTCGAGATGGACGGCATCGCGCTCAAGCGCACGCTCAAGGACGGCGGGCTCGTCTTCGGATGCATGCTCTCGGCGATGGGTACGACGCGCTTCCGCAGCGCGCTCGCCGGGGCCACGCTCGACTTCGTGGTGATCGACAGCGAGCACGGCTCCCGCGACCGCAAGGAGATCCAGGAGCTCTGCCGCATGCTCCGCGACGCCGACATCACGCCGATCGTGCGCGTGCCGGTACCGAAGGCGGAGTGGGTGGCGATGGCGCTCGATGCCGGCGCGGCCGGCGTGCTCGTGCCGTACTGCGAGACGGTGGAGGAGGTGCAGGCGTGCGTCGCCACCGCGAAGTGGCACCCGCTCAAGGGCGAGTACCTCATGCGCGCCGTGACGGAGGGCATCTTCCCGAGCGAGCGATCGCGCGAGTACCTCGCGGCGCGACACGCCGAGAGCATCATCATTGTCGGCATCGAGAGCGAGCCGGCCTACGAGCGGCTGGAAACGATCCTCGAGGTCGGCGACATCGACGGCATCTTTATCGGTCCGAACGACATGACGACGTCGCTCGGCATCCCGGACGAGGTCACCCACCCCCGCTACCTCGAGGTGATCAAGGGCGTGATCGCACAGTCCGAGGCGCACGGCGTGCCGGTGATGATCCATCAGCAGACGATCGATACCTCGACCACCGCGATCGAGCTCGGTGCCCGTCTCGTCATGCACAGCACAGACAGCCGCTTCATGCAGATCGCGATGCAGGAGCACATGGCCGAACTGCGAAGCGTCGCGCAGCGCGTACACGGCCGGGGCGAGACGGTCACCGGCTCGGATACGGTCGAGACCGTGTAAGCGCATCTTCTATCGTGCGCACGGGGCAGTGCGCGCGCACGGCATGTCTGGCAACTGGTACGGCGAGGAGGGCCATGTGAGCGGACCGCTCGAAGGCGTCCGGGTGCTCGAGTTCACTCAGATCATCGCGGGGCCGTTTGGCTGCCAGCACCTCGCCGACATGGGCGCCGACGTGGTCAAGGTCGAGCCGCCGGGCGGCGAGCCGTGGCGCCTGTATGCGCAGTTCGTCCCGCTCGAGTCGAAGACCTACCAGTCGCTCAACCGTGGGAAGCGCTCGCTTGCGATCGATCTCTCCACCCCCGAAGCGCAGGCCGTGATCCACCGCATGGTCGAGCGCATGGACGTCGTCGTGATCAACTACCGGCCGGACGTCGCGCAGCGGCTGCACATCGATTACGACACGCTCGCCGGGATCAAGCCGGACCTCGTGTACGTCGACAGCACCGCGTTCGGCCGGCGTGGCCCGTGGGCGAACAAGCCCGGCTACGACATCGTCGCGCAGGGCGTCTCGGGACTGACGGCCAGTGGCGCACGCTTCGACGAGCGTGGCGTGCCGATGCTGCCCTCGATCGGCGTGCCGACGGCGGACATCACGACCGGCTACGCGATCGCGATGGGTGTGTGCGCCGCGCTCTTCTACCGGTCGCAGACGGGCAAGGGCCAGCTGGTGCAGACCTCGCTGCTCGCGAACTCACTGGCGAGCCAGGGCGGCTCCTTCATGTCGCTCCCGCCTGCGGACGGCGGTATGCGCACGCCTTTCCTCCAGCACCTGGACGAAGCGCGCGAGCGCGGGGCCGGCTACACCGAGATCGTGGACTATCGCCGCGCGCTCCAGCAGGGGCGGATGTCGGGGAACATCTACTACCGCAACTACCTGACGAAGGACGGCGCGGTCGCGGTCGGCTGCCTGTCGGCATCACTGCGAGCGAAGATGCGCACGGCGTTCGGCATCGAGGGCGACCCGCGCGACGACGATCCCGAGTACGACCCGACGAACCCGGAGACGATTGCGTGGGGCGAGGCGTTGATCGAGCGCGTAGAGGCGATGTTCCGCGAGCGCACGAGCGCTGAGTGCGTCGCACACCTCGAGGCGGCGGGTGTCCCCGTCGGCGAGATCCTCTTCACGGAGGAGCTCGATCGCCACGAGCAGATCCGTGCGAACGATTACCTGATCGAGCTCGACCACGAGCTGACCGGGCCGCAGACGATGGTCGCGCCAGTGCTTCAGATGTCGGTCTCGCCGCCGCGGCCGGAGCGCGCTTCGCCAGTCCTTGGCGCGCACAGCGACGAGGTGCTGCGCGAGGCCGGCATCGCCGACGATGAGATCGCGCGCCTGCGCACTGCGGGCGCGATTCGCTGACGTGCGCTCGCAGTGCGCGGGCGCGCGGGCCCGCTATTGCGTGCGCCCGGCACGGGTATCGTGGATCGCAGATCCCGCCGCCCATCGAGGAGCCGCATATGCCCGCCGTGACCGTCGAAGATCTGCTCGCGCTTCCCCGGGTCGCGGAGCCGCCGGCGGACGCCGTCGAGCGGCCCGTGCGCTCGGTGACCACCGCGCCCCAGGGCTTCGAAGGGGAGGGCTTCCCCGTGCGCCGCGCGTTCGCCGGCGTCGACCTCGCCGAGCTCGACCCGTTCATCCACCTCGATCAGATGGGCGAGGTCGAGTACGCGCCGGGCGAGCCGAAGGGCACGCCGTGGCACCCGCATCGCGGCTTCGAGACCGTCACCTACATGATCGACGGGACGTTCGAGCACCAGGACTCGAACGGCGGCGGCGGGGTGATCACGAACGGCGATACGCAGTGGATGACCGCCGGCGGCGGCATCCTCCACATCGAGAAGCCGCCCGAGGCGCTCGTCGTGTCCGGCGGCCTCTTTCACGGCTTCCAGCTGTGGGTGAACCTCCCGGCGCGGGACAAGATGATGGCGCCCCGCTACCAGGACGTACGCGGCCGCAACGTGACGTTGCTGACCTCGTCGGACGGCGGGGCACTGCTGCGGCTGATCGCCGGCGAGATCGACGGGCACGCCGGACCGGGCGTCACGCACACGCCGATCACGATGATCCACGCGACCGTGCAGCCCGGGGCGCGCGCCTAGCTGCCATGGCGACCGGACTTCAACGCGCTCGCGTATGTGCTCAACGGCGCAGGCACGTTCGGCCCCGAACGACGCCGTGCGCAGATGGGTCAGCTCGTGCTCTTCGGCCCGGGCGACGTGATCACCGCGACGGCGGACGAGCGGCAGGAGAGCCGCAGCCCGAACCTCGATCTGCTCATCCTCGGCGGACAGCCGATTCGCGAGCCGGTCGCCTGGTACGGACCGTTCGTGATGAACAGCGAGCGTGAACTCCAGCAGGCGTTCGCGGACTTCCGCGCCGGCCGGCTCGGGACGATCCCGGCGGAGGCGCTGCGGGTGCACGGTGCCGCCGGCCGTGCGACGCGGCCGGAGGAGTAACCCCCCACCGCCACCCCGATCCGGCTGCCGCCTTCGCCGCCGCGCTGCCCGATCGTCACCGCGCTTACATGACGTTGCGCACTCGCCGGGGTCGCCGAGCGGTGGCCTGATCGACTTCAAAGAGAAACGCCACGCCCGTGGGGGAGGAGTAGCCACATGACCGCTCAGAACGAAGCGATCGCCCGTCGCTTCCTGGAGGAAACTCAGAATGAGCGCAATCTCGACGTCGTCGACGAGGTCGTAGCCTCCGGATTCGTGGGACGCACCGCGGGCATTACCGGGATCGGTGCGCTGAAGGATTCGATCCTCGAGAACCTCCAGTCGTTCCCGGACCTGCGCGTCACCATCGACGAACAGCTCAGCGACGGTGACACCGTCGTCTCGCGCTACACCGCGCGCGCCACGCAGGGCGGTCCCTTCCACGGCCTCGAGCCGACCGGGAAGCCCGTCGTGTTCACGGCGATCGCGATTCACCACTTCGCCGACGGCAAGATCACGGAGGGCTGGCGGCTGGTCGACCGGCTCGACATCCTCGAGCAGATCGGCAGGGTGGGCGTGAACATCTAGCGTCGCCGTCGGGTCAGCCTGCGACACGCCGGGGCGCCGCGCCAGCCGTCCGTGGACAGCGCATCCGGGCGCACCGTCTTCAGGAGTCCAGGCACGAGCCGCGAGGGCAACGCGAGCGCGATCATGATCAGCAGCTCCGGCGCGGCGAACGCCCGCCCGCCGAGGGCATCGCGGAGCGGGGCGACGCAGAGCGCCGCCACGCGAGCGCGAGCGCGAGCGCGAGCGTACCGAATCACGGTTGCGAGCAGCAGCAGGTTCCCGCCGAGCCCGACACGGTGGAGTGGCACGGTCTCGCTGCGGAAGGTCATCGCCTCGCGGGCGACACCGTGCCGGAGGCGACGCCTGGGAGCCCGACCGCGTCGCAGGAAACGAGCGCAGCGAACACTTCTTCCGCGGAGCACGCGTGCCAGGGATCGTCGTGAGGGCCCGGGCTCCCGGATCTCGCCGGCTCTTCACCGGCCCTCCTGCCAGCCCCAGCGCAGTCGGCGGATCGCCCGCCGAGCGTCGCGCTGACGTGGTGTCTGCGAGTCTCACGGAGAGTCGCGCCAAAGCGCGCCCGCTGTGCTGCCGGAGTCTTAGCTTAGAGGTGGTCGCCCGGCGTCAGCCCGAACGAGTGGATCAGGCGGCCGTAGCCCATGTACGACACGACCGCCCAGCTCAACTCCACGATTTGCTCGGGCGTGAAGTGCCGTGCGAGGTCGTCGAACAGCTCCTGGTCGATGTGCTGATGGTCGATGTAGAGGCGCTCCGTGTAGCCGAGCGCGGCCTTCTCGCGATCCGAGAAGTCACCGTCTGACCAACGCGCGATCTGCGCGACCGTTTCTTCTTCGAGGCGAGTTCCCCCTGACAGGGGGATGCGGGCAGCCTGTCAGACGGCGCAGTCGTTGAGCTGCGCCACCCGCATTCGGCAGATCTCCTTGAGCCGGCTCTCCACCGCGCCGTCCGCGATCGTGGGGCTGTACCACGCGCTCCAGCGACGGAACGTGTCCGGTGCGTGTCCGAAGACGCGCACGAACTCGCCGGCGGTCGGTGCGAATCCCCGTGCCGCGAGTTCTTCGTCGCTCAGCAGCGGGAGCCGCGGACGGATCGGATCAGTGTCGGGCATTGGTCATCCTCGATTCTGCGGCTGACGGTACCCGATCGCGCACGCTACACACGACGCGATACGGAGCACCGCCTACGCTCCACATGGCCCACCCACGAGTCGCGGAAGGAAGCTGTGCATGCGCGCCCCGCGACCGAGCGACGCCCCGGACGACCCGGTCCGCGCACTGCGGCGCCGCGCCCACGTGCTCGACCGGCTGCTCGACGGCTCGGGGCGTGTGACGCGATGGCCGAAGCGGCGCACCGAGCGCCAGATGATCCTCGACTACCTGATCGAATTCGTCCCCCGCGGCGAGGTGTTCAACGAGCGCCAGGTCACGGACCTGCTCGCCTCGCTGCACACGTTCCGCGACCCGCCCCTCCTTCGGCGCCAGCTGATCGATACCGGCCTGCTCGAGCGACGCACCGACGGTTCGGCGTACTGGCGTCCCGGGGGCGACGGCTGATCCGCGCTCGGCGATACTGACCGGGCGCACAGCGGCCGCCGACGAACGCGTGCGGGCCGGCGCCGGGAGGAGCAGTGCATGGACTTGATCGAGGGCCTGGCTACACGGCGCTCCGCGAGCGCGTTTGCGAGCGGCTGCCCGCCGCGCGAAGAGATCGCGCGACTGATCGAAGCGGCCACGTGGGCGCCCAACCACCACCTCACTCAGCCGTGGCGGTTCGAGGTATTGGCCGGCGAGGAACGCGCGCGCTTCGGTGAGCATCTCGCCGCGGCGATCGTGCAGGACGCCGACGCCTCCGAGCGCGCACCTCGCCTGGCGGAGTCCACGCGCACCAAGCTGCTGCGCTCTCCCGTGCTCGTCGTCGTGATCCAGCGCGGCGACGATGCCGATCCCGAGCGCACGCTCGAGGACTACGCCGCCTGCTGCTGCGCCACGCAAAACCTGCTGCTGGCCGCGCACGCGGAAGGGCTGGCCGCGAAGTGGAGCACCGGGGCGATGGCGACGATGGTCGCCGCACGTGAATACTTCGCACTCGCGCCCGATGACCGCATCGTCGCCTACGTGTACGTCGGCTACCCGCTGGAGGACGCGAAGCTGCGGTTGCCGGAGCGGGCGCCCGCCGTCGTCAGCTTCCGTGGATTCGAGGACTGAGCGGCCGATCTGCGCGGCACCTGGCAGCCGCGGACGGCCGAAAGGAGCACCCCATCCCTCGAAAACGTCGCCCGTCGCGCATCGGCACCGTCCACCAGATCAACGTTTCGAACGGCGGGGTACCGAAGCGTCCGATCGCCAGCTCTGTGATCAGCAGCGGCGGCGTCGAGGGCGACCGCCAGGCCGATCGCCGGGCGCACGGCGGGCCCCGGCGGGCGGTCTGCCTCTACCCGCTCGAACTGATCGAAGCGCTCGCGGCGGAAGGCCATGACGTCGCGCCCGGCCACTTCGGCGAGAACATCACCACGCGCGGGCTGGACTGGGATCTCGTGCTGCCCGGCGTGCGCTTGCGGCTCGGTGCGGAGGTGCTGATCGAGATCACCGAATACACGACGCCCTGCTGGAAGCAGTCGCAGTGGTTCACCGACGGCGACTTCAACCGGCTCAGCGCTGGCGCACACCCGGGACAGGCGCGTGTGTACGCGAAGGTGATTGAGGGCGGCACCGTCGAGACGGGGTCGAAGATCGAGCTGATCGAGGTCTCGCTGGATGAGCGCCTCGAACGGCAACGCATCCCCGCGATCCGATGGACGCCGTCCTAGCCTTCAGCGCAGGCCCGCGGCGGCGAGGCCGTCAGTGAGCAGCTCGGCTGACAGCGGTCCGTACGTGCGGGCGCGCAGGATGCCGTCGCCATCGACGAAGAAGCTCGCGGGCAGCCCGAGCACGCCGTAGCGCTGCGTCACTTCCCCGGAGACGTCGAAGGCGATCGGAAACGTGAGCCCGAACTCGTCGACAAACGCCTCGGCCGCGCTGCGTGAGTCGGCGCTCGTCACGTTCACAGCCAGCACGACGAGGTCGCCGGCGGCGGCATGCCCTTCGTACGCGGCCTGCAGGTCGGGCATCTCACGGCGACACGGCGCACACCACGTCGCCCAGAAGTTGACGATCACGGCGCGGCCGCGAAAATCGGAGAGGCGCACGTTGCCGTCGCGCGTCTCCAGCTCAAAGTCCGGTGCCGCCCGGCCGACCTCGATCGGAGTGGTCTCCGCCGACGCGCCCCCGTCCGCCAGGTACTCGCGGCGCACGAAGATACCGCCCACCACAGCCACGATCGCAAGCACGATGGCGTAGCGCAGCAGACGGTGTCGGAGAGTTTCACGCATGGTCGACGCCTATCCCTCGGGCGATGGGGCGGCACGCCCCGGCGCACCGGGGGCGAGGTCCACGCGCCACACGCCGTCCTGCGGAGGCGCGAAACGGCACTGGGCGCCCCGCGCCACCGCCGCAGGTAAGAGGTATCGCACAATCGCATCGCTATCAGTGAGCAACGTCACGCTCTGTCCGCGCACCACCACCTGGATGATCGCGTCCGCTCGCTGTTCGAAACCCTCTTCCGGCACGCCGCAGAGGTCGATCAGCCGATCGCCGGGCTCCGCGCCGGGCATCAGGCGCGCGCCGCGCTGGGATAGCGGGCGACAGAGGCCCTGAATCCACGGCTCAGATGTACGTGCATCACGCCTCCATCATCCGTGGACGAGTCGCGTGGATTCAAGTCGGCAGACCCGTGAGCTCGGCCGATTGCACCGTCGGCGGCCTCGCAGCGGCCTCGAAGCGCCCCCGCAAAGCTCCCGGCCGAACTCCTCGCTCGAGTCTGTACGCAGATAGCGGAGTGGGGTCGGCCGGGTGATCGCGCTGGCCCGCGTCCTTGCTGGTTTGATCGTGAACGTGGTATTGACCGATTTCTCGGGGCCGGGGTGAGGAGCAGGGGTCCGTGACGACGCCTCCTACCGTTGCGCCTGCCACCGCGCGGGCGGCCGTGTTCAGCCCCCCACGCCTGCGTCGGACGGCCCTGCGCCGCCCTCGCCTGAACCGTCGTCTGGACGACGCGCTCGAAGGCACGTTCACCGTCGTGAGCGGTCCCGCGGGCTACGGGAAGTCCACGCTCGCCGCGGACTGGCCCGAACAACTCGAGTTGCCCCACACGTGGCTCTCGCTCGACCGCTCTCACCGCGATCCCCGCGTGCTTCTCCGCGATCTGGCCGGCGCGGTGCGCGCGGAGTTTCCGCACGCGATGCGGAAGTTCGCCCGGCGTCTGGAGACGGCCCGAGGTGAAACCGACGCCCGGCTGCTCGTGCGCGAGTTTTCATCCGCGGTCGAAGCGGACGTGGAAGGCCTGTTCGTATTCGTGATCGACGATGTGCACGCGCTTGCCGGCTCGCCGGCCATCGATGCGCTTGACGCCCTCGTGCACCACCCGCCGCCGAACGTCCGCCTCGTGCTGCTCACGCGCGCGTGGGACGTCCTGCCCGAGCTTGCACGGCTGGTTGCCACCGGCGCCGCCGTCGCACTGCTCGAAGCGGACCTCGCCTTCGACGACGCGGAGGCGGCGCGGCTGCTGCGACGCTCTCGCCTGCGCGATCGCGACACCATCCGCGCCCTCACCCGACGCGCGGACGGCTGGCCCGCCGCTCTGGCCCTGCTCGCTGAACACCACAAGACCGCGCCCGCCGGCGACCCGGACGCCACGGGCGCCTTCGTGCTGTCCGACTTCCTCGACCGCGAGGTGCTCGCCCGGCTCACGCCCGCGCAGCTCGCGATGCTCGAGATCTGTGCTGTGCTCGAACTCTTCGAGGCCGATGTCCTGCACGAGCTCGACGGCAGTCGTCGCGGTGCGGCGACGCTCCGCAAACTCGAGCTGCACACGCAGCTCATCGTCCGCGCCGATGACGCAACGACCTATCGCATCCACGGCCTGCTCGCCGAACACCTCGTCGCGCGCCTCACACGCGACGCCCCGAACCGACTGCGCGCCCTGCGTGGAGCGGCGCGAGCCGCCTACGAGCGTCGTGGCAACTTCCGACGCGCCGTCGCCATCGCACTGGACGTCTGCGACTGGGCGGAGGCGGCCCGGCTGCTTGCCCGCCTCCGCGACGAACTCTTCTCGGGCGGCGAGTGGCCGACGCTGGCCTCGTGGCTCGGCCGCCTACCGGACCCAGTGCTGCAGTCGAACCCGGACCTGGCGCTGGCGAAGGCGCGCGTGGCGATCAAACTCGGGGATGCACGCTCGGGGTTGCTCCAGCTAGAGCGCATCCCGTCCGCCGGTCTCAGCGTTGACCAGCAGGCCCAGCGGCTCATGCATATGTCAGTCTCGTTGCGCCAGCTCGGCCACACTCAATCTGCGGTCGACGCGTGCGAGCAAGCGCTGTCAATCGGTCCGCTGAGTGCGCGTGTCATAGCCGACTTGCAGTACGAGGCCGGCGTCGCCCTGGGAATCGCAGGTCACTCCAGCGCCTCTCACGAGCGACTTCAGGCGGCGTTACACACCTTTGAGAGCCTCGGCGATTCGCGTGGAATCGGGGAGGCCACAGCGGCACTCGGGCTCGTTTACAGGGATCTGGCTCGCACCTCGGAGGCTCTGATGAGTTTCCGCAGAGCCGCTTCCACGGCCAGCATCTTGGGGGATAAGGAGTTAGAGGCACGCGCCATTGTCTGCGCGGGCGACGTCCAGCGTGAGATCGGCGCACTCTCCGTCGCCCGTTCTACGCTTGAGCTTGCCCTAGCACATTCTCGGAAGCACTCCATCGACCGGGTGGCACGTTATGCAATGACGAATCTCGCTGAACTGGAACTCGACCTTGGCAATCTCCAGCGGTGCGATCAGCTTCTCTCGTGTGCCGGCACGATGGCCAGCGAGTTCACCGATCACCTCATGCACGCTCATTACCTCTACCTGCTTACGATGCTGCGTCTGGAACAGGGGCGCGTCGAAGAGGCCGACGCTGCATGCAGCGCCGCACGTGCCACGATCGCTGACGCCGGCCAGACGGTAGTCATCTGCCGCTTTGAGGCGGCGCTAGGCGCCGTGCGGATCGCACAGCACCGCGAGAGCGAAGCGCTCGAACTGCTCGATGCGGCCCTTCGCACCGGGCGGAGTATTCGGGCAGCTCGTGAGGAAGCGCGGGTGCAATTGCGACGCGCATCCGCCTTGCTGCGCCTCGGACGCGCCGACGCCTGCGAGAACGCCCTCGCGGAGGTCCGTGCCATCGTCGATAAGACGGGCCGCGAGACCTTCCTTTGGGCCGACGCTCGGCTCGCGGCAGACGCCGTTAGTTTTGGGGCGTCTCGGGGTCTGGGCGATCTCTTCTTGCGATTGGGGGAGCGAAAGCCGGCAGCTGAGACGGCTTCGACCGATAAGGATCGCAGGCCTGCGTTCACGGCGAATGGTCTGGGTCCACTCCAGGTCCTTCGAACGATCAATGGTCAAGAGATCCAGTGGCGGAGTGACCGCAGCAAAGAGATGCTCTTCTTCCTACTGCACCACGATCGGCCAGCGCGGAAGGAACAGATCGGGGTTGCAATCTGGCCCGACATAGAGCCAGAGCGCCTGAACAGTGCGTTCCATTCGACGCTGTATCGCCTGCGAGGGGCGATAGGGACCGAACTGGTCACGCATGGACCTCGCGGGTATGCACTTCTTGATTCGTCAGCCTTCGCGTACGACGTGAACGACTTTCGCGCCCTGATAAGACGCGCTAGGTCGTCAACATCGAATGCAGTTGCCCGGCGGCGGTTGCTCAACGAGGCCGCAGGGCTCTACGGGGGACCTTTCGCCGACGGCTTGGATTCCGAGTGGGCGCATGACGTGCGCGCCGACCTGTCACGACAGTATCTCGCGGTCATGGCGGAACTCGGTCGCTTGGCGCTCGCCCGCGGCGACGTTGCGGAGGCCGTCGATATCGCTGCAAGGATCAGACTGGAGTCCGCAGACGACCCTGAGGCGATCCGACTGGAAGCGGACGTCTTTCGTGCGCAAGGCGATCACGCGGCCCCACTGGGCGTTGCGGGGCGCCGGGGGGAGGGGCGTATGTAGCCGACTATGACTTCGCTGACTCAGGTCGCGTCGAGACGGTGCCCACCCCTCAACGTCCTCGGATGGTATCCGGACGGCTAGTCAAAGTCCTCGACTTTGGCAGCGTGACATAGAAGCCTCCGTGAAGACCTTCTCCGCGTAGACTTACATCCCTGACGCCGAGCCGGGAGTCGACTTTGACGCCGTACAGCCCCAAGCTGACACCGCCGCGCCGTCGGTCGGACACGATTCGTCGGGAGCGTCTCCACCTGCAGCTCAACGACGCGCTCGAATACGACGTGATCGTCGTGAGCGCGCCCGCCGGATACGGGAAGTCGACGCTACTCGTTGACTGGCTCGAAGATGTCACGCTCCCCGCCGCATGGCTCTCCCTCGATCGTCAAGATGGTGACCCCCGCGCGCTCCTTCGCGATCTCGCCTCTGCGATCCAATGGGGGATGTCCCGCTGAGCGTGGAACTTTGGTGACGGTCCCTGTGTTGGTGACTATGCCACTTC
>JAQBZW010000264.1 GCA_027622315.1 Chloroflexota bacterium
CGCCGCCGCACGCATGATGCGGATGGCGATCTCTCCCCGGTTCGCGACCAGCAGCTTCATCTCGTCAGGTCCCTCACAGTGACTGCCCGGCGTGCGTTCCTCGCTCGGAGCGCCCGCTACCAGGTATCGACGTTCGGCCGCTTCTTCTCGGCGCGAGGCAGTGGCGGCGGCAGGCTCCGGAGCCCCTGGGCGATCCATGCGCGCGTATTCACGGGGTCGATCACGTCGTCGATTCCATAGTGTGTGCCGCCGGAATTGACCGCGCGGGCGAGATCGACGGACTCGGCCACCCGCTGCGCATAGCGCGCCTCCCGCTCTGCCGGATCGTCGATGCCGCGCAGCTCGTCGCCGAAGGTCAGCCTGACGCGACCATCGATGCTCATGTCGGCGAACTCGGCGGTCGGCCAGGCGACGGTGAAGAAAGGCTCCAGTGAGCTGCCGCCGGACATGGCGCGCGCCCCCATGCCATAGGCTTTGCGCACCACCACGGCGAACATCGGCGTCGTCAGGTTGGCGCCGGTGACCAGCATTCGCGCGGAGTGCCGGAGGAGCGCGGTGCGCTCGTGATCCGGCCCCATCATGATCCCCGGACAGTCGATCAGCGAGAGCACCGGCAGATCGAAGGTGTCGCACAGCTGGAGGAAGCGCGCGGCCTTGTCCGCCGCGTCGCTGTCGATCGCGCCGGAGAGGTGATGCGGATTGCTGGCGATCAGCCCCATCGGCCGGCCTTCGACGCGGATGAATGCGGTGATGATCCCCGTGCCGAAGGCCTTGCGAATCTCGAGGATCGACCCGCGGTCTGCGATCGTCTCGATCACGTCCTGCATGTTGTACGGCTCTGAACGGCACTCGGGAACCACGTCGCGCAGGCTGCCCTGGTCGTTCGCCTCCCAGCGGTCGATCGGCCCCTGGAAATACGACAGGTACTTCTTCGCGGTCTCGATCGCCTCTTCGTCGTCCTTCACCAGGATGTCGACCACCCCGTTGGGCACCTGGAAGGACATGGGGCCGACCTCTTCCGGCGTGTAGATCCCGAGGCCGCCGCCCTCGATCATCGCCGGTCCACCCAGGCCGATGGTCGAGTTCTCCGCTGCGATGATGACGTCGCACGACGCCAGCATGACCGTGTTGCCGGCGAAGCAGCGCCCGGAGTTCACGCCGACCAGGGGCACGAGGCCACTGAGCTGCGACAGCTTGGTGAACGTGTAGGAGTCGATCGGCACGCCGCCCCCGCCGCGGCCGGCGATGTCGACTGCGGCCGCTGAGTCGGCCGCCGGAGCGTCTGCGCTTCGGGCCTCGGGCTCTCCGCCGCTGATCCCGGGCCGGCCGCCCCCGCCTTCGGCAAACAGCACCACCGGCAGCCGGTAGCGCTCCGCCAGCTCGTACATGCGGTCCTGCTTGTAGTGCCCGCGGCCACCCTGGGTACCGGCGACGACCATGTAGTCGTAGTGGACGACGACGGCGCGGGAGCGCTCCGGCTCGAACAGGTCGCCGTTGACGTGGCCGATGCCCATGACGAGGCCGTCGGCCTGCGTCGTCTCCCGCAGCCACTGCTGCTTCTGCCAGCTGGCGGCTGTGACCAGCGGTCCGTACTCACGGAAGGTGCCGTCGAAGAGGTGCTCGATGTTCTCGCGCGGACCGCGCTGCTGGTTCGCGTGGCGGCGGTCGATCCGCTCCGCCCGGAAGTCGTCCTCCGCGAAGGACCGACGCTCCTGCAGCAAGGCCAGGTCGCGGCGCACGTGGTCGGGGTCGACCGTGGCGGGCGTCGCGAGCGGCGCTGCTTCCACGTCCGCCGCGGTGATGAAGGCGACCGGGTCGCCCTCGCGAACCGCGTCGCCGACGCCGACCAGGACGCTGTCCACCACGCCGCCGCGATCGGCGCGAACCACGTGGCGCAACTCGAACAGCTCGATCACGGCGACCGCCCGTCCGGCGACGACTCGGTCCCCCGGAGCGACGTTCACCGAGACCACGGTGCCGCGGACCGGTGCCGGGAGTTCGACCGGGCCCCTGGGTCCGGCGCGCTCCTCCCGCTCGACCGCCTGGGACTTCACCTGTCGGTCATGGGCGAACAGCGCCAGCGGGTCCGAGCTGTCCGCGACCCGTGCCCCGGCGTAGCCGTCGCCGGTTGGAGCCGGCTCGCGCGCGGCCAGACCACCGGCAGGGGCGACGAAGCGGCGATGTGCGCCGCCGGTGGCCGCCAGCCGCGGCAGCTGCTCGTCGACGAAGCGCGTGTGCACCCGCCCGGCCGCGAAGTCTGGGTGCGACAGGATGTCCTGCAGCAGCCCGATGTTCGTCTCCACCCCCTCGATGCGGAACTCGCTCAACGCGCGCACGGTGCGTGCGATCGCGTCGCCGAAGTCCGTCGACGGCGAGTGCCCGATCACCTTCGCGAGCAGCGCGTCGAACCGCAGGCTCGTCTCGTACCCCGCGTACCCGAACCCGTCCGTCCGCACCCCGGGCCCGCTCGGCGGCTCGTACGCCGTCAGCGTCCCGCTCGCCGGACGGATCGAGCCGTCCTCCCGCAGCGACTCCATGTTCACCCGCGCCTGGATCGCGTAGCCCCGCGGCACGCCCACGTCCGGCCCGTCCAGCCCCAGCTCCGCGAGCGTCGCCCCCTCCGCCAGCCGCAGCTGCGCCCGCACGATGTCCACACCCGTGACCTCCTCCGTCACGGTGTGCTCCACCTGCAACCGCGCGTTCGTCTCGATGAACGCGAAGTCCGTCCCGCCCTCGCCACCAGACACGTCGACCAGGAACTCGAACGTGCCGGCGTTGCTGTAGCCCGCGCTCCGCGCCAGGCGCACCGCCGCCTCGATGATCCGACCGCGCAGCTCGGCCGCCAGCCCGGGCGCCGGCGCCACCTCCACGATCTTCTGGAACGAGCGCTGCATGCTGCACTCGCGCTCGCCCAGGTGCGCGATCCCGCCGTGCACGTCCCCCAGGATCTGGACCTCCACGTGCCGCGCCCGCGGCATGAACTGCTCGACGTACAGCTCGCCGTTCCCGAACGCCGCCTGCGCCTCCGCACGACAGCGTTCGTAGGCCGCTGCGACCTCATCGGCGCGCTGCACCACCCGCGCCCCGCGGCCGCCCCCGCCACCCACGGCCTTGATGATCATCGCGCGCCCGTCGCCGAGCGACGCGAAGAACGCGGCCGCCTCCGCCGCCGACACCGCGTGGTCGACGCCGCGGATCACCGGCACGTCCACCGCCACCGCCGCCACGCGGGCGCGCGCCTTGTCGCCGAACAGCTCCAACGTCTCCACGCGCGGACCCACGAACGTCAGCCCCGCCTCCGCGCACCGCCGCGCGAACTGCGCGTTCTCCGCGAGAAAGCCGTACCCCGGGTGCACCGCGTCGCAGCCGCTCTCGCGGGCCACCGCGATCAGCTGCTCGATGTCCAGGTACGCCGCCGTCCCCGCCCCCGCGAGCGTCACGGCCTCGTCCGCCTTGCCTGTGTGGAGCGAGCCGGCATCGTCGGCGGGCGCCACCGCCACCGTGGGGATGCCCAGCTCCGCCGCCGCACGCATGATGCGGATGGCGATCTCTCCCCGGTTCGCGACCAGCAGCTTCATCTCGTCAGGTCCCTCACAGTGACTGCCCGGCGTGCGTTC
>JAQBZW010000028.1 GCA_027622315.1 Chloroflexota bacterium
CGCGGAGTTCGGCGCTCGCACGGGGCCGCCGCTGGAGATCCGCTGCATCGAAGGTGGCGCACGCCGCCAGGACTCGGTCGCGGCCGGGATCGCGGCGGCGCCCGATGCCGACTGGTATGTCGTGCACGACGCCGCGCGCCCGCTCGTTACGCGGGCGCTGGCCGAGGCGGTGCTCGCCAGCGCACGTGCGTCCGGCGTGGCCGCCGTCCCGGCCGTCGCGGTGAGCGACACGATCAAGCGTGTCGACGGCGAGGGCCGCGTGCTCGAGACGCTCGATCGTGCACCGCTGCGCGCCGTGCAAACGCCACAGGCGTTCGCGGGCGACGTGCTCCGCCGCGGGCACCGTGAGATTCACGACGACGTCACAGATGACGCCGGCATGGTCGAACGGCTGGGCCTGCCCGTGTTCGTCGTCGCGGGCGATCCGACGAACATCAAGGTCACGACGCCCGCGGATCTCGAGCTCGCGCGCGCACTGATGCGCGTGCGCATCGACGCGGGTGCTGCGGACGCGACCCCTGCGTCCGGTGCGGGGATCCGCTGATGCGCATCGGCCACGGATACGACGTTCATCGCTTCCGCGTGGACGATGACGGACCGCTCCGGCTCGGTGGGATCGCGGTGCCCGGAACACCGCGCCTCGACGGCTACTCGGACGGTGATGCGCTGATCCACGCCGTGATCGACGCCGTGCTGGGCGCCGCGGGCGAAGGCGACATCGGGCGGCACTTTCCGCCCGGCGACCCGGAGTACCGCGACATCGACAGCGGCGAACTGCTGCGGCGTGTGACACGGCTGATCCTCGCACAGGGCTGCCGCGTGATGAACGTGGACGCGACCGTCATCGCCGAGCGCCCACGGCTGGCGGAGCACCTCCCGGCGATGCGCGAAGCGATCGCGTCCGCCCTCGGCATCGAGCCGCGGCAGGTCAACGTGAAGGCCACGACGAACGAAGGCCTGGACGCAGTAGGGGCGGGCGGCGCAATCGCCGTGATGGCCGTTGCGCTGATCGAGGACGAGGTACCATAGCCGCGTGATGCTCACGTACCGGCTTCAGGCTCACGCTCCATACGGCTCGCTCCCGCTGAGCCCGTCGCACGACGGCCCGGGTTCGTGCGCGTGTCCATGGGGACGCGCTGCGCGCTAAGCGCCGCCCGCCCCCGTCCCGATTCGCCAGCCCGACCTCCGCCGACCGCGCCATCCGATAGACGCGCATCACGAGGACTCCCCTATGAACTGGCTCGCACGTATCCGCGAGGACGTCCAGGCGGCCCGCGACCGCGACCCCGCCGCACGCTCGGCGGCCGAGGTATTGCTCGCCTATCCCGGCGTGCACGCGCTGCTGATCCATCGCGCGACTCACCCGTTGTGGCAGGCCGACATCCCGCTCGTCCCACGGCTCATCTCGCACCTCGGGCGCTTTTTGACCGGCATCGAGATCCACCCCGGCGCCACGATCGGCCACCGCTTTTTCATCGACCACGGCATGGGCGTCGTGATCGGCGAGACCACTGTGATCGGCGACGACTGCCACATCTTCCAGGGCGTCACGCTCGGCGGGACGTCGACCCGGCGGGAGAAGCGGCACCCGACGCTCGAGGACAACGTGGTCGTCGGCGCCGGAGCGAAGATCATCGGCGCCGTCACGATTGGCGAAGGTTCGCGCATCGGCGCGGGCGCGGTCGTGGTCTCGAGCGTCCCGCCGCACGCCACCGTCGTCGGCGTGCCCGGTCACGTCGTCGCCTACACGAATCGGTCGAACGAAACCGTGGAGCGGCTGCCCGACCCCGAGTGGGATCGCCTCGAGGAGCTCGAGCGCCGCATCGCCCGCATCGAGGCGTCGCTGCTCGGCGAACGCGTCTCCGCCACGGTCGTACCGCCCGCCAACGGAGCAGCCACCCCGTCGACGGCTGCCACCGGGACCACCGCGTCGAGCGCCAGCGGGGAGCGTGACGGAGGCACGGACTGATGCGGCTCACGAACACGCTCAGCGGTCACCTCGATCTGGTCGATGACGCCGACGGTCACGTCGGCATCTACGTCTGTGGCGTGACGCCGTACGACGTGGCCCATGTCGGCCACGCGATGTCGCTGATCGTTTACGACGTGCTCGTGCGCTACCTCCGCTGGTCGGGCAACCCCCGCGGCGGACTGCGCGTGACATACGTCTCGAACTACACCGACGTGGACGACAAGCTGATCGAGCGCGGGGCGGCCCTGGAGCGTGACCCGATCGAACTCGCGCACGCCAATATCGAGGCGTGGGAGCACGAGCAGCGCGCGCTCGGCCTGCTCGAACCGGACGTGCGACCGCGGGTGACCCGGGAGATCCCTGCGATCATCGCCACGATCGAGGCGATCGTCCGCCACGACCTCGCGTACGCGACCGCGGCGGGCGACGTCTACTTCCGAGTGCGTGCGAAGCCGGATTACGGCAAGCTCTCGCACCGCAACATCGACGACCTGCGCTCCGGCACGCGCTTCGAACCCGGGGAGGGCAAGGAGTTCGCGCTCGACTTCGCGCTGTGGAAGGCGGCGAAACCGGGCGAGCCATCGTGGGACTCGCCGTGGGGCAAGGGCCGGCCCGGCTGGCACATCGAGTGCACCACGATGGCGCAGCGTTACCTGGGCACCACCTTCGACATTCACGGCGGCGGCGTGGACCTGATCTTCCCGCATCACGAGAACGAGATCGCGCAGGCCGAGGCCGCGAGCGACGAGCCGTTCGCGCGCATCTGGATGCACAACGGCATGGTCCAGCGCGACGGCGAGAAGATGTCGAAGTCGCTCGGCAACGTGGTCACGGTCTCCGAGGCGCTCGAGCGCTGGACGCCCGACGCGATCCGGCTCTACGTGCTGAACAGCCAGTACCGCAGCCCGAACAACCTCACCGACGACGCGATGGGCGCAGCCACACGCGCGGTCGAGCGGCTTACGGAGGCCGCTCATCGGGCGATTATCGGTGATGCACACGCCGACGTCCGAGCAATACCTGGCAAGGGGATGCGCCGATCGGACTTTGTTGACGCGATGGAAGATGACCTGTCGACTCCGCGGGCTCTCGCGGTTCTCTTCAGTCTCGCAAGCGCGATCAATCATTCGATCGATGCTGAACAGAACGTCGACAACATCCGCACGATGCAGGCGGAGCTTCGCGAACTGGCCGCAGTGCTGGGCCTGAGGCTTGGCGGAACCCCCGAGCTAGATCCAGCCGATGTCGCAGAACTGATGGTGGGGATCCTGAGCCTGATTGAGGACCTCCGAGAGGAGCGCCCTGACCTGATATCAGCTCTCCCCCCTGATCCTGAGTCCCCCCGCGCTTGGCCGCGCGCGATGCAACCGGTGGATCGGGGGCGAGGCACTTTCATCCTCGGAGGAGGGAGATCCGTCGACCTCGAGGATATCCATAAGGTGATAGTCGTCTTGATCGAGGCTCGTGACGAAGCTCGTTTGAACAAGAACTACGCGACAGCAGATCTGATTCGCTCGCGGCTGTTAGGTTTGGGGATTGAGCTTGCTGACTCTGCGCGACGGACGGAATTCAAGATCAGGTTCCGCCGTGCCAGCAGAGGAGAACCTCAGGAGCGCCCGATCCGATAGCGTCACGTCCAGAGCGCGCGCAATCGCGCCGGCGCCGAAGTCGTGATCGACGCAGTCACGCTCTCGAAGCTCGCCGCGCGACTCGACATCGTGTGCGGCGGCACGGACGTGGAAACCACGATGAACGCGCTACTCGCACGGCGGCACGCCGCGCGTACCGCGCGTGACTTCGCGCTCGCCGACACGATCCGCGACGAGCTATCCGCGCTCGGCGTCGCGATCGAAGACACTCCCGGCGGTGCGCGCTGGTCGATGCGGCGGGATTGAGCGAAGGCGCCAGGCGGCCTCTCGCTCGCCGCGGCGACTGCCTGCGCCGGCCCGGGCTGGCGCAGGCAGTTCGGCATCCTCCCGCGAACCGCGGGGGTGACCGCTAGCGCCAAGAAATCTCGATTCCTATACTGTTCGATGGTCGCGCTTCGGCCGGTGGTCGAAGTGCGTTTGTTGTCTCTGGCGTCGGTCCGGCGCGTGCCCGAGTGGCGCAATGGCAGCGCAACCGATTTGTAATCGGTAGGTTAGTGGGTTCGAATCCCCTCTCGGGCTCCACCCGCACCAAGGGGTGCGAGGGGTGTCCCACGCAGGACCCGCCGGCACATCGAACCAGCATGCTGAAGGGCCGGCGCTCGAGAGAATCGCGCAGGGGTGGGAGAGTGGCTAATTCCAGCGGACTGTAAATCCGCCGCCTAACGGCTACGCAGGTTCGAATCCTGCCCCCTGCACCACACCCAGACCACCGTCACCAGGTCTCGCGTGCGATGATGCGTGGCCGGGGTCGGGGGTTCGGAGCCCACATAGCTCAGTTGGCAGAGCGCGTTCTTGGTAAGAACGAGGTCATGAGTTCGAATCTCATTGTGGGCTCCATTTCAGCCCGTTGATTGCCGCGAACGCGCGGAACACACGGGCATATACGACGCAGAGATCCGGCCATGCGGCCGGCGACGAGAGACCGGCTGGAGGAGACGAGAGATGGCCAAGGGGAAGTTCGAGCGGACGAAGCCGCACGCGAACATCGGGACGATTGGTCACGTGGACCACGGCAAGACGACGCTGACGGCGGCGATCACGAAGGTGCTCGCGCTGACCGGCGGAGCAGATTTCCGTCCCTTCGACTCGATCGACAACGCGCCGGAAGAGCGTGCGCGCGGGATCACGATCGCGATCCAGCACGTGGAGTACCAGACGGCCGCGCGCCACTACGCGCACGTCGACTGCCCGGGGCACGCGGACTACATCAAGAACATGATCACCGGCGCCGCGCAGATGGACGGCGCGATCCTCGTGGTCGCGGCGCCGGACGGGCCGATGCCGCAGACGCGTGAGCACCTGCTGCTCGCGCGCCAGGTGGAAGTGCCTGCGATGGTGGTCTTCCTGAACAAGGTGGACATGATGGAGGACGAGGAGCTGCTCGAGCTCGTGGAGCTGGAGCTGCGCGAGCTGCTGACCGCGCAGGGCTACCCCGGCGACGACGTGCCGATTGTGCGCGGCTCGGCGCTGAAGGCGCTGGAGTCCACCTCGACGGACACGAACGCGCCCGAGTACGAGTGCATCCACGCGCTGATGAAGGCCGTGGACGAGTCGATCCCGCAGCCGTCGCGGCCGGTGGACCAGCCGTTCCTGATGCCGGTGGAGGACGTGTTCGCGATCAAGGGTCGCGGCACGGTGGTCACCGGGCGCATCGAGCGCGGCAAGGTGAAGGTGGGCGAGTCGATCGAGATCGTGGGCATCCGCGAGACGCGCACGACCACGGTCACGGGCGTGGAGATGTTCAAGAAGCTGCTCGACGAGGGCGTGGCGGGCGACAACGTGGGCTGCCTGCTGCGCGGCGTGGAGCGCGACGACGTGATCCGCGGCCAGGTGCTGGCCGCGCCGGGCAGCATCACGCCGCACCGCAAGTTCAAGGGCGAGGTCTACGTGCTGTCGAAGGAAGAGGGCGGCCGGCACACGCCGTTCTTCAACGGCTACCGCCCGCAGTTCTACGTGCGCACCACCGACGTCACCGGCGTCGTCAACCTGCCCGAGGGCACCGAGATGGTGATGCCGGGCGACAACACCAACCTCGACATCGAGTTGATCACGCCCATCGCCGTCGAACAGGGCCTCCGCTTCGCCATCCGCGAAGGCGGTCGCACCGTCGGCGCCGGCGTCGTCACCAGCATTATCGAATAGCGAATAGCAGAACGACCCGACCATCGAGGGCAGGGGACCGCAGTGCCGCAGCAACGTATCCGGATCAAGCTGAAAGCGTTCGACCATCGCGTCCTCGACGCCTCGGCGAAGCAAATCGTCGAGTCTGCCGAGCGCACGGGTGCGGTCGTTGCCGGTCCGGTGCCGCTGCCGACGCGTATCCGCAAGTACACGGTGATTCGCTCGCCGTTCATCGACAAGGACTCGCGAGACCAGTTCGAGACGCGAACCCACAAACGCCTGATCGACATCATGGAGCCGACCTCCCGCACGGTGGACACACTGATGCGGTTGCAGCTTCCATCTGGCGTCGACATCGAAATCAAGCTCTAGGGGCCGTGTGATGGCGATCGGCATGATCGGACGCAAGGTCGGCATGATGCGCATCTACGACGGCGGGGGCCGTGCGCGTGGTGTCACCGTGATCGAACTCGGTCCCAATGTTGTCACGCAGCTCCGGACGCCGGAGCGCGATGGCTACGCCGCGGTGCAGATGGGCTTCGACGGCAACCGCAAGCGCGTGAACCGTCCCGAACGCGGCCACCTGCGGCGCGCGGGCGTGGAGACGCTGGCGATCGACGAACTGCGTGAATTCCGCATCGACTCCGTGGACGAGTACGAGCTGGGCCAGTCGTTCACCGTTGCGCAGTTTGAGCCGGGCCAGTACGTGCATGTCGCGGGAACATCGAAGGGCCGAGGTTTCGCCGGCAGCGTCAAGCGCTGGAATTTCCACGGCGGCCCGAAGACCCACGGACAGTCCGACCGCCACCGGGCGCCGGGCTCGGTGGGTGCAGGCACGACTCCGGGTCGCGTCTTCAAGGGCCAGAAGATGGCCGGGCACATGGGCGCTCGCAACACGTCGGTGCTCAACCTGCTCGTCGTGCTGACGGACGCCGCTCGCAATCTGATCTTCGTCGAGGGCTCGGTGCCCGGGCCCGCGGGCGGCATCGTCTTCGTCCAGGACGGCCGGCGCCCAGCGCTCGCTGATTACACGCCTCCGGTGCTGCCGTCGACCGGCGACGCCGTCGAGGTGATCGCGGTCGATGAGGCCGTCGCCGAGGAAGCGGCGCCCGCCGCCGAACAGTCGAGCGAGGGCGAGGCAACCGAGGCTGCGCCCATCGAGAGCGAGGCGCCGGCTGCCGAGGCGAGCGTCGTGGACGACGCTCCGGCCGCGGACGCCGAAGCACAGAAGGACGAGGCCGGGGCATGAAGCTGCAGGTACTCGACGCTTCCGGCCAGCCGGTCGAGACGATCGACGTGGACGACAGCGTGTTCGGTATCGAGCCGAACACGGCGGTCGTCCACCAGACGCTCGTGGCGCAGCTCGCGGCGCGGCGCGCCGGGACGGCACGCACGAAGACGCGTGGGGAGGTCCGGGGTTCCACGCGCAAGATCCGACGCCAGAAGGGCCTCGGCATGTCGCGCCAGGGCGGGATTCGCGCTCCGCAGCACCGCGGTGGCGGCATCGTCTTCGGCCCGCGTCCGCGCTCGTACCGACAGAAGCTTCCGAAGCGCATGCGCCGGCTGGCGATCCGCTCCGTGCTTTCGTCGCGGGCGCAGGACGAACGACTGATCGTGATTAACGGCCTCGGTCTCGACCGGCCGTCGACCAAGGGATTGCGCACGCTGCTCGCGGTACTGGGCGTGGAGCGCACTGCGCTGCTCGTGCTCGGCACGGCCGATCGTGCGGCGATGCTCTCGGCGCGCAACCTCGCCGGGACGCGCGCACTGCCGGCGGACACGCTGAACGTGGCCGACATGCTGGCGCACCAGACGCTCGTGATGACCGTGGACGCCGTGCGCAGGGCCGAAGCGCTGTGGGGTGGCGAGCGCGTCGCCGGCCGCAACGTGCCCGCGGCCGCAGCCACCGGCGCGGAGGGGTAAGCGCGATGCCGAAGGCGATCCATCCATACGAAGTGCTGCGCCGACCGATCGTCACTGAGAAGAGCACGATGCTGGCCGGCCAGGGCAAGTACGTGTTCGAAGTGGCGAAGCACGCGAACAAGCCGCAAATCCAGGAGGCAGTGCAGCGGGCGTTCAACGTCACCGTCACTGCCGTCAACACCACGATCGTGCGCGGACGTCGGAAGCGGAACCGCGCCGGCCGCCGCGCCGGCACGCCACCGTCCTGGAAGAAGGCGATCGTGACCCTCCGGGCCGGCGACGAGATCCAGTTGTTCGAGGGCGTGTAGCGATGCCGATCAAAACTTACCGACCGACATCACCCGGGCGCCGCAACGCCTCCGGGCACGGCTTCGACGAGATCACGCGGAAGCGCTCCGAGAAGCGGCTGCTGGTCAGCAAGAAGCAGAAGGCCGGCCGCAGCGCAGGCAAGATCTCCGTGCGTCACCGCGGCGGTGGCCACAAGCGGATGATCCGGGTGGTCGACTTCAAGCGAGACAAGCTCGGGGTGCCCGGTCGCATCGCCGGCATCGAGTACGACCCCGGACGCAGCGCGCGCATCGCGCTCGTCTTCTACCGCGATGGGGACAAGCGTTACATCGTCGCGCCGGACGGCCTGAAGGTGGACGACACGGTGCTCTCGGCGGCCAACGCGCCGGTGGCGCTGGGCAACACGCTGCCGCTCTCGGCGATCCCCACGGGGACGTCGGTGCACAACGTTGAGCTGCAGCCGGGCAAGGGCGGCCAGCTCGGGCGCTCAGCCGGGGCCAGCATTCAACTGATGGCGCGCGACCAGGGCTACGCCCTGTTGCGCATGCCGTCCGGCGAGATGCGCCAGGTACTCGAGTCGTGCCGCGCCACGATCGGTGCGGTGGGGAACTCGGAGCACGGGCAGATCAAGCTCGGCAAGGCGGGCCGCAACCGACACCGCGGACGCCGCCCGACGGTACGCGGCTCGGCGATGAACCCCGTCGATCACCCGCACGGCGGCGGTGAGGGCAAGGCCCCCATCGGCATGCCCGGTCCCAAGACGCCATGGGGGAAGCCGGCACTCGGCTATCGCACCCGCAACAACAAGCGCACCGACAAGTACATCGTCCGGCGGCGCGGCAAGGGCCGGAGGTAAGCGATGTCTCGATCCACGAAGAAGGGGCCATACGTCCAGGACTCTCTGATGAAGAAAGTGCTGGTGGCCTCGCGGTCGGACCGCAAGGAAGTGATCAAGACCTGGTCGCGGGCGTCCACGATCATGCCGGAGATGGTCGGTCTGACCATCGCCGTGCACGACGGGCGTCGGCACGTGCCGGTCTTCTGCACCGAGAACATGGTCGGTCACAAGCTCGGCGAGTTCTCGTTCACGCGCACGTTCCGCGGACACCGCGGACGTTCAGAGACGACTTCGAGGGCCGGTTAATGGAAGTACGCGCCCTGGCCGCCGACCAACCGATTACGCCGCGCAAGGTGAGGCTGCTGCTCGACGTCATTCGCGGACGCCCCGTGGCGGAAGCGCTGACGCTGCTCGCGCACATGCCGCAACCCTCCGCGCGGATCGTGTTGCAGGTCGTGAAGTCGGCCGCGGCGAATGCGGAGAACAACTTCGATCTCAACCCCGATGGGCTCGTGGTGAAGCGAGCATTTGCGGGTGACGCTCGCAAGCTGAGCCGCTTCAAGGCGCGCTCACGCGGGCGGGTGGCGCCGCGCGTCAAGCGCTTCAGCCACATCGAGATCGTGGTCGAAGGGGACGAGGGCTTCTAATGGGTCGGAAAGTACACCCGTACGGCTTCCGCGTCGGCGTCACGAAAGACTGGCTGTCAAAGTGGTTCGCCGAGCGCAATTACGCGGAACTCGTGCATGAAGACCTGCGTCTGCGCAAGCTGATCATGAACACCCTGCCGGACGCCGGGGTCTCGCAGATCCTGGTGGATCGCAACGCGAACCAGATCACCCTGACCGTGAAGACCGCGAAACCCGGCATCGTGATCGGGCGCGGCGGGCAGAACGCAGAGATGCTGCGCACACTGCTGCAGAACGCGACCGACAAGCGCGTGCGCTTGAACATCGAAGAGATCCGCGTGCCGGAGCTGGACGCCTACCTGGTGGCGCGCTCGGTCGCAGATCAGCTCGAACGCCGGGTGGCGTTCCGGCGCGCGATGAAGCAGTCCGTGCAGCGCACGATGGGCCGCGGCGCGCTCGGCTGTCGCGTGCGCATCGGCGGCCGCCTCGGCGGCAGCGAGATGTCCCGCTCGGAGCAGGAGATGCAGGGGCAGGTTCCCCTGCACACGCTGCGGGCGGACATCGACTTCGGCCTCGCGGAGGCGCACACCACGTTCGGTGTGATCGGCGTGAAGTGCTGGATCTACAAGGGCGAGATCACCCGCGAGAACAACCCGCTCGTCGCCTCCGCGATGGTGGAGACGGAGTAGCGCGATGCTGATGCCGCGGCGCACCAAGTATCGCAAGTCATTCCGCGGCCGCCGCCGCGGGGCGGCGCACAACGGCTCGACCGTCGCCTTCGGCGAGTTCGGGCTGCAGGCGCAGACCACGGCGTGGATCGACTCCCGCCAGATCGAGTCGGCGCGACGCGCGATCACGGGATCGCTCAAGCGCGGCGGCAAGGTGTGGATTCGTGTGTTCCCGGACAAGCCGGTGTCCAAGAAGCCGGTCGAGGTCCGCATGGGCAAGGGCAAGGGCGCGACGGACCGCTGGGTGGCCGTCGTGAAGCGCGGCCGCATCATGTTCGAGGTCGCCGGCGTGCCCGAGGACGCCGCACGGGAGGCGTTCCGTAAGGCGCACCACAAGCTGCCCGTGAAGACGAAGGTGATTAGTCGCGAGGAAGCGATCTGATGGCGCGCGATACCGCGGAGCTGCGAGCCCGCACCGACGAAGACCTCGCGGGCGAGCTGGACGAATCGCACCAGGCGCTGTTCAACCTGCGCTTTCAGGCGGCGACCGGACAGCTGGCGGACGTGGCGCAGGTTCGCAATGCGCGCCGCCGCATCGCACGCATCAAGACGCTCCTGCGCGAGCGGGAGATCCTGGCGATTGCCGACGCGGCCGCCGGGGCCGCAACTGAGAACGAGGCATAGGGATGGTCGCAGAGACCGAGCGGCAGGTGAACCGGAAGAGCCGCACCGGCACCGTGGTGTCTGACGTGAACGACAAGACGATCATCGTCGAGATCGTGCGCCAGGCGCCGCACCGGCTCTACCGCAAGGTGATCCGCCGGACGAAGCGCTACCACGTGCACGACCCGGAGAACCGGGCGACCGTGGGCGACATCGTGCGCATCGAAGAGTGCCGCCCGATCAGCAAGACGAAGCGCTGGCAGCTGACGGAAGTGCTCACTGAGCGCCAGGTCGCCGGCATCGCTCCCGAAGCGCTCGACGAGGGCCTCGTGGACGAGCTCCAGCGCTCGGGCGTGCGAGCAGAGTCCGACGCCGAGGTCGAAGCGGAGACCGCAGCTGGCGATGCGCCTGCCGCCGAAGCACCGGCTGCCGAGGCACCGGCTGCAGCGGCACCGGCCGCAGAGGCACCGGCCGCAGACGCCGCAACCGCACCGGACGACGCTGCGGAAAAGGCCGAGTAGATGATCCAGCAGGAGAGTCGGGTCAAAGTCGCGGACAACTCGGGCGCACGGGAGATCCTGTGCATCCGGGTGCTTGGCGGCACGCGTCGTCGCTACGCGCGGGTGGGCGACCTGATCGTCGCCTCCGTGAAGGAGGCGCAGCCCAACAGCGCGGTAAAGAAGGGCGATGTCGTACGCGCCGTGATCGTGCGCACGGCACAGCCGGTGCAGCGCGCGGACGGTTCCACGATTCGCTTCGACGAGAACGCCGCTGTTCTGGTTGCCGACGCGGAAGGAAACCCGCGGGGTACGCGCATCTTCGGCCCGGTCGCCCGCGAACTGCGCGACCGGCGCTACATGCGCATCATCTCGCTGGCGCCGGAGGTTCTGTAGTGGCGGCGAAGATCAAGCGCAACGACACCGTGCAGGTGATGGCCGGCAAGGACCGTGGTCGTCGCGGCGACGTGCGGCAGGTACTGCCGCGCGATGGGCGGGCGATCGTGACCGGCGTGAACATGATGAAGAAGCACCAGCGCGCGCGCTCCCCGCAGGAGCCGGGCGGCATCATCCAGAGCGAGGCGCCGATCCAGATCGCGAACCTCGCCGTGGTGTGTCGGGCGTGTGATCGCGCGGTGCGCGTGGGCTTCAAGGTGCTCGAGGACGGCAGCAAGGTGCGCGTCTGCAAGCACTGCAACGAGACGATCGACTGATGGTGGTGGCGTAATGGTGACCGAGACGTATGTCCCGCGCATGCTGGCCCGCTACCGCGATGAGGTGGCGCCGCAGCTGCAGCGTGACTTTGGCTATGCGAACGTGATGCAGATCCCGGCGCTGCGGAAGATGTCGATCAACATCGGCCTCGGTGAAGCAATCGAGAACGGCAATGCGGTCGACAGCGCGACCAAGGACCTGCTCGCGATCACGGGGCAGCGACCGTTTATTCGCCGCTCCACGCGGGCGATTTCGAACTTCAAGCTGCGCGAGGGCATGCCGATCGGCGTCGCGTTGACGCTGCGCGGCCACCGCATGTGGGAGTTCTACGACCGGCTGGTCAACGCCTCGCTGCCGCGCGTGCGTGACTTCCGGGGCGTGCCCGACGAGTCGTTCGACGGTCACGGGAACTACTCCCTGGGCCTGTCGGAGCAGCTGCTGTTCCCGGAGGTTTCGTTCGACACCGTGGACCGCGTGCGCGGACTGCAGGTCAACATCGTGACATCCGCACGCAACGATGAAGAGGGGAAACGGCTGCTCGAGTTGCTCGGCATGCCGTTCGTCCGGAGGTAAGCGCGAGATGGCGAAAAAGAGTCAGATCGCGAAGGCCGCGCGAAAGCCGAAGTACCCGAGCCGCGCGAAGAACCGCTGTCCCGTGATGTGGGGGGACCGCCCGTGCGGACGCCCGCGCGGGTTCATGCGGCGCTTCGGGATGTGCCGGATCTGCTTCCGGCGGCTGGCAAACGAGGGCAAGCTCCCAGGGGTCAAGAAGTCTTCGTGGTAGCCGAGCGACACGAGCGCGCGTCGGAACCCATGAAGGAAGGCAGGCGAACCGGATGACGATGTCCGACCCCCTCGCAGACATGTTCACGCGTGTCCGCAACGCGGCGTCGGCGCGGCATGACACCGTGCGAGTGCCGATGTCGAAAGTGAAGCGGTCGATCGCCGAGGTGCTGAAGCAAGAGGGCTTCATCACCAACATCGGCGAGGTCAAGGACGGGACGCGGGCGTATCTCGAGCTGAAGATCAGCTACGGGAACGACCGCCGCGCGGTGCTGTCTGGCATCCGCCGTGTCTCGCGTCCGGGGCTCCGCGTGTACGTCAACAAGGGCGAGATCCCGCGGGTCTTCGGTGGCCTCGGGATCGCGATCATGAGCACCTCGTCCGGCGTGATGTCGGGCCGCGAGGCCTGGCGTCGCCAGGTCGGCGGCGAAGTGCTCTGCTACGTCTGGTAGGGCACGACGATGTCGCGAGTAGGTCGTAAGCCGATCGTGGTCCCGCCCGGCGTTGAAGTCGCGGTGGACGGCAGCGAGTGCCGCGTGAAGGGCCCGAAGGGTCAGCTCACGCAGGAAATCCACAACGACGTCCGCGTGAGCGTGGACGGTGGCGAAGTGGTAGTCACGCGCGCGTCCGATCAGCCGGAGCACCGCGCGCTACACGGACTCACACGTGCCCTCATCCAGAACATGGTGATCGGTGTGACGGACGGGTTCCGTAAGTCACTTGAGCTCCAGGGCACCGGTTATCGAGCGCAGCTCCAGGGCAGCAGCCTGCTGCTGAACGTCGGCTTCTCCCACCCTGTGGAGATGAAGCCGATCGACGGAGCGACGTTCGAAGTCGAGACGCCGACGCTGCTGCACATCAGCGGCGTCGACAAGCAAGTCGTCGGTCAGCAAGCAGCGCTCGTACGACGCGTGCGACCGCCCGAGCCGTATCACGGCAAGGGCATCCGCTACCGCGGTGAGCAGATCAGGCTCAAGGCCGGGAAGTCGAGGGCGTAGCGATGGCGAAACACACCACTCACGTCGCACGCCTCCGGCGGCACCATCGCGTGCGTCGCAAGGTCGCCGGTACGCCGAATCGCCCGCGGCTCGCGGTCTTCCGCTCCAACCAGCACATCTACGCGCAGGTCATCGATGATGCTGCGGGCCGCACCATCGTCGCGGCCTCGGACGCCGAGGCCGACATGCGTGACGGCGGAGGCACAAAGGTTCAGCGCGCGCAGGCGGTGGGCAAACGGCTCGCCGAGCGCTCGCGGCAGGCCGGGGTCGACGCGGTGGTCTTCGACCGCGGCGGCTTCCGCTTCGCTGGTCGCGTGAAGGCGCTCGCCGACGCCGCGCGCGAGGAAGGTCTGGTGTTCTGATGGTGCAAGCTGGCCAGCGAGGCCGCGAGTCCCGTCGTGATCGCCGGCGCGGCGACGATGACGGCGCCCCCGAGCTGATCGAAAAGGTCGTGTACATCAACCGCGTGGCGAAGGTGGTGAAGGGCGGACGTCGCTTCTCCTTCACCGCGATCGTCGTGGTCGGCGACGGCCAGGGCCGCGTTGGCTTCGGCATGGGCCGCGCGAACGAGGTGCCCGAGGCGATTCGCAAGGGTGGCGTGATCGCGCGCCGCACGATGTTCCGTGTGCCGATGCGTGACGGCACGATCGTTCATGACTTCGAGGCGCGCTTCAAGGCGTCCCGCGTGATCATGCGGCCGGCATCGCCCGGTACCGGCCTGATCGCCGGTGGCGCTGTGCGTGCGGTGATGGAGGCGGCCGGCATCACCGACGTGCTGACGAAGTCGCTCGGATCCAACAATCCCGTGAACGTGGCACGAGCGACGATCGACGGCCTGAAGGCGCTCCGACACCCCGCTGAGGTGCGACGGATGCGGCTCGCGATCGCGGCTGCCGCGGCGGCGGGTGCGTGATCATGGCTGCACGACTGCGCATCACGTGGGTTAAGTCCGGAATCGGCTACGCGCGCGATCAGAAAGCGACGCTGCGGGCACTGGGCCTGCGCAAGCTCAACCAGACAGTGGAGCACCCCGACACGCGGCCGATTCGTGGGATGACCCACAAGGTTGCGCATCTAGTGGCCGTCGAGGAGGTCTCCTAGCGTGGACCAGCACACACTGCGCCCGCCGAAGGGCGCGAAACGACCACCGAAGCGCATCGGTCGTGGCTCAGGCTCCGGCACGGGCACGTACTCCGGCCGCGGCCTCAAAGGCCAGAAGTCGCGCGGCAAGGTGCGCCCCGGCTTCGAGGGCGGACAAATCCCGATGGTGCGGCGCCTGCCGCGCCTGCGCGGCTTCAAGAACCCGACCCGCATCGAGTTCGAAGCGGTGAACGTCTCCGACCTCGAGCTCCGGTTCGAGTCCGGCGCCACGGTTGACGCCGAGTCGCTCGCCGCTGCGCGGCTCATCGACGGCGCGAACGCGCCGTTCAAGGTGCTCGGACGCGGCGAGCTGTCGAAGGCGCTGACCGTGCGCGCGCCGCGGCTCTCGGAGAGCGCGAAGCAGGCGATCACGGCGGCCGGCGGATCCTTCGAGGAGCTGGCGCCGGCGGATCGCACGCCGCGCAATCGCATTCACCGCCGAACTTCGGCAGCCGTTCCGACCGCAGCGCCGACCGCCGCCGCTGCGGCAGCCGCTCCCGCAGCTCCCGCGGACGCGGAAGCGTAACGAGGCAAACGAACGATGGCCGGACAGCGCACCGCCCCGACGAGGAACCGCCCGCAGCTGCTGCAGGCCGGTATCGACGCGTTCTCGCAGCCGGACGTGCGCAACAAGGTGCTGTTCACGCTCGCCATGCTGATTGTGTTCCGCTTCGTCGCACACGTGCCGGTGCCCGGCGTCGAGCGCGAGGCGCTTCAGCGCACGTTCGACAACAACGCCATCCTCGGCTTCCTGAACATCTTCTCCGGCGGCGCGCTGCAGAACCTGTCGGTCGCGGCGCTTGGTGTGTACCCGTACATCACGGCCCAGATCGTGATGCAACTCGCGACGCCGCTGATCCCGCGTCTGCAGGCGCTGTCCCAGGAGGGCGAGTCCGGGCGCAACCGCATCAACCTGTACACCACGTGGGTGACCGTCCCGCTTGCCGCGTTTCAGGGGTACGCGCAGCTGTTGCTGATCCAGCAACTGGGCGGCATCTCGAACGTCGGGTTCACCGGGGGAAACGCCCTGCCGACGATCGCGACCATGTTCTCGCTCGTCGCCGGGACGATGTTCCTCGTCTGGTTGGGTGAGCTGATCTCCGAGCGCGGCATCGGAAACGGAATCTCGTTGCTGATTCTCGGTGGCATCGTCGCTGGTCTGCCGCAGATCATCGGTCGGGGCGTGATCACGGGGACGGGAACCGCGATCACCGGACTGGTGCTGCTGTCAGCGGTGACCGTGATCGTGGTGATGTTCATCGTGCTCTTCCAGGAGGCGCAGCGGCGCCTCCCGGTGCAGTACGCGCGGTCCACATTCCGGGGCGGGCGGATGTACCGTCAGCAGGGCCAATCGCACTTGCCTTTGCGCGTGAACAGCGCCGGCATGATCCCGCTGATCTTCGCGACCTCGATCATGATCTTCCCACCGGTGGTTGCGCAGTTCGTTGCGGCGACCGTCGACGTGGGCTGGATCGCGAACCTCGCCGGCTTCTTCGAGACGGCGCTGTCGCCCGCGGGCGCGATCTACTGGATCGGCACGTTCGTGCTGGTCATGATCTTCACGTTCTTCTACACGATGGTCGTGTTCTCGCAGCAGAACCTCGCCGAGAACCTGCAGCGCCAGGGTGGATTCATCCCGGGCATTCGACCCGGGCGTCCGACGCAGGAGTACATCACGCGTGTACTCGTGCGTATCACCTGGGGCGGGGCGATCTTCCTCGGCATCGTGGCGGTGATCCCGTACTTCGCGACCACGCTCACGGGCGTGCAGGCGTTGAGCATCAGCGCCGCCGGCTTGCTGATCGTCGTCGGCGTCGTGATCGACACGATGCGTCAGATCGAGGCGCAGATGATGATGCGCAACTACGAGGGGTTCATTAGCTGATGAGGCTCATCCTCCTCGGGCTGCCGGGCGCCGGAAAAGGGACGCAGGCGAAGGTGCTTGCGGACCGCCATGGCCTGCTCCACATCTCCACCGGCGACATGTTTCGCCAGGCCGCGGCCGAGGGCACGGAGCTCGGGCTGCGCGCGCAGGGCTTCATGTCGCGCGGCGAGCTCGTGCCGGACGAAGTGACGATCGGCATGCTGCTCGAGCGCGTCGCGCGGCCGGACGCCGCGGCCGGGATCATGCTCGACGGCTTTCCGCGCACCATCCCTCAGGCCGAGGCGCTGGACCGAGCGCTCGCCGATCGTGGCGAGCAGATCGACGGCGTGCTCTACATCCAGGTCCCCGAGCAGCTGCTGATGAGCCGCCTGACGGGCCGCTGGAGTTGCTCGAAGTGCGGCGCCATCTATCACGAGCTGACGAACTCGCCCGCGCAGACGGGTGTCTGCGATGAGTGCGGTGGCGAACTCACCCAGCGCGAGGACGATCGGCCGGACACCGTCCAGGCGCGGCTCAACACCAACCGCGAGTGGACCGAAGCGCTCGCGCGCTACTACGGCGCGCAGGCGAAGCTGCGTGAGATCGACGGCACCGGCGAGCCATCCGAGGTAACGGCGCGCCTCGAGGCGGCGCTCCCCGAAGCCGGGAAGGGCGTACACTGACATGTCCGTCGTCATCAAATCTGAGTCTGAACTCGATGTGATGCGGCAAGCTGGCCGGATCAACGCCGAGGTGCGTGCATTGCTGCGCGCCGCGGTGCGACCGGGTGTCAGCGGGCTCGATCTCGATCGGCTGGCCAGAGAGGCCATCGCGGAGCGGGACGCCGAGCCCACGTTCATCGGCTATGCGCCGGGCGGGAGGCCGCCATACCCGGGCGCGATCTGCTTTTCAGTGAACGAGCAGCTCGTGCACGGCATTCCGACGGAATACAAGCTCCGGGAGGGCGATATCGTCAGCATCGACCTCGGGGTGACGTACCGCGGCTACGTCTCGGACGCTGCGTTCACCGCGGCCGTCGGCGATGTGTCCGAGGAGGCGTGCGCGCTTATGCGCGTGACCGAGGAGGCGCTCGAGCTCGGCATCGACGCCGCGCGGATTGGCAATCACATCGGGGACCTGTCGTACGCTATCGGGCGGCACGCGGGTAGCTACGGCATCATCGCCGAGTACGGCGGACATGGCGTCGGTCGCCGGATGCACGAAGAGCCGCATATCCCGAACAAGGGCCGGCCGGGCACGGGCCACAAGTTGAAGACCGGCATGGTGCTGGCGCTGGAGCCGATGTTCGCCATCGGCCACCCGGCAACCATGGAAGAAGCGGACCGCTGGACTGTCCGGATGCGCGATAGGAGCCTCTCTGCTCACTTTGAGGAAACTGTCGCGATCACGGAAGCCGGCCCGGAGGTCCTCACCCGCATCCAATAGGGCGGGAGGAGTACACAATGGGCAGACAGCGTGGGCCGCGCGAGAAGCGTGACAAGAAAAAAGAGGTCATCGAGGTTGAGGCCATCATCAAGGAGGCCCGACCGAACGCCATGTTCGACGTGGAGCTCGCAAACGGGCATCACGTGCTGGCGGGGATCTCGGGTCGGATGCGAATGAATTACATTCGCATCCTTCTGGGAGACCGGGTGCTGGTGGAACTCAGCCCCTATGACCTGAGCCGAGGACGGATCACCTACCGCTTCCGGTAGGCGGGCAGGAAACGCGATGAAGGTTTCGGCGTCCATCAAGAAGCGCTGCGATAAGTGCCAGATCATTCGACGGCACGGCACGCTGCGCGTCATTTGTTCGAACAAGCGCCACAAGCAGCGCCAGGGCTAGGGGGAACGCAGTGGCTCGTATTGCCGGCGTCGACATCCCGCGGGACAAGCAGGTGCTCTTCTCGCTGCCGTACATCTACGGCATCGGGCGTGCGCAGGCGACGAAGGTGCTCGAGCAGACCAACATCGCGGCGAACACGATGGTGCGCGACCTGACGGACGACGAGGTGCTGCGTCTGCGGGCGGTGGTGGAAGGCGAGCACGTGGTGGAGGGTGACCTTCGCCGCGAGATTCGCCAGAACATCCAGCGCCTGGTGGAGATCAACTGCTACCGCGGGCAGCGGCACCGCCGCGGACTGCCCGTGCGCGGGCAGCGCACGAAGACGAACGCGCGTACCCGCCGTGGGGCGCGTCGCACGGTGGCCGGCAAGCGCCGGGCCGCCCGCAAGTAGCCAGGACGAGGCGAGGCGAAGATGGGTCGATCACGAGCCAATACGCGCGGGCGACGTCGCGAGCGGAAGAATGTGCCGCGCGGTCGCGCCTACGTGAAGTCCACGTTCAACAACACGATTGTTACGATCACTGACCCGAATGGGAACGTGCTCTCGTGGGGGAGCGGCGGCGCGGCCGGATTTACCGGTTCGCGCAAGAGCACCCCGTACGCCGCCCAGATCGCCGCCGAGGGTGCCGCCCAGCGTGCCATGGAGCACGGCCTGCGTGAGCTCGAAGTGTTCGTGAAGGGTCCGGGTCCCGGCCGCGAGGCGGCCATTCGCGCGCTCTCGTCGGTTGGCGTTCGCGTCACCGCGATCCGCGATGTCACGCCCATCCCGCACAACGGCTGCCGACCCCGGCGCCGGCCCCGGACGTAGGAGGAAGCGCGCTCGATGGCTCGATATACTGGCCCGAAGTGTCGGAAATGTCGCCGTTACGGCATCTCGCTGTGCGGGAAGACTCGCTGTGCGCTCACGCGCCGGCAGAGCCCGCCCGGCCCGCGGCCGCTGCGTCGGCGAAAGATTTCCGACCGCGGCCTCCAGTTGATCGAAAAGCAGAAGGTCCGCTTCGCCTACGGCCTGATGGAGGCTCAGTTCCGCCGCTACTACGAAGACGCCGCGAAGCACACGGGCGTCACCACCGACACGCTGATGCAGTCGCTCGAGACGCGGCTCGACAACGTCGTGTTCCGGATGGGCTTCGCTTCGTCGCGCAACCAGGCACGCCAGCTCGTCACGCACGGCCACATCGCGATCGATGGGCGCAAGCTGGACGTCGCGAGCGCGCGCGTGAAGGTCGGCCAGGAGGTCGCACTCACGGCCCGCGGCCAGCGCTCGGAGTACGCGAAGATCCTCAAGGAAGAGATCAAGAACCGGGAGGTCCCGGGCTGGATTGAAGTCGATCGCGATGGCCTCAAGGGTCGCGTTGCCGCCGCGCCGGCCCACGGCGATTGGGATCCTCAATTCAACCCGGCCGCGATCGTCGAGTACTACTCGCGATAATGTTCGAAATTCGCCGCTCTTCCCCGCGAAGCGCGTGAGAGGTGTCTCTTGGCTGATCTGATGAAACCAGAGATTCGCGTCGAGTCGGAGGAGGCTGATTACGCACGCCTCGTCGCCGAGCCGCTCGAGCCCGGATTTGGCACCACGCTTGGCAACAGCCTGCGTCGCATCCTGCTGTCTTCACTCTCCGGTGGGGCGATCACGTCCGTCCGCGTTGAGGGCGTCGAGCACGAGTTCTCGACGGTCGAGGGGGTGAAGGAAGACATCACCGAGTTCCTCCTCAACCTGAAGGAAGTGCGGCTGCGCGCCTTCTCGGACCGTCCGGCGCGCCTCTTCCTCGAGGCTTCCGGCGAAGGTGAAGTGACCGCCGGCCAGATTCAGACGACCGCCGACTACGAGATTGTGAATCCTGAGCTCCACCTCGCGTGGCTGAGCGGGAAGGACGCGTCGCTCGTGGTCGACATCAATGTCGAGACGGGGCGCGGATACCTCCCGGCGACGATGGGCGAGGGCATGCCGATCGGCGTGATCCCGGTCGACGCACTGTTCACGCCGGTACGGCGCGTGAACTACAAGGTCTCGAACACGCGGGTCGGCCAGGACACGAACTTCGACCGCCTCGAGATGGAGATCTGGACCGACGGCACGGTCGGTGGGGATCAGGCGGTGTCGCTGGCCGCCGAGATCCTGCGCGAGCAGGCGCTCGGCTTCCAGCTGATCGGCCGCGCCGAGGCTGCGGACGAGCCGACGATGCTCCGTGACGAGGCCCCCTTTGAGGGCTACGACACGCCGATCGAGCAGCTCGATCTCTCTATGCGCGCGTACAACTGCCTGAAGCGCTCCGGTCTGATGACCGTGGGCGCCGTGCTCGAGAAGTCTGAGGAGGAGCTACTCGCCCTCCGCAACTTCGGCGAGAAGTCCTATCTGGAATTGCGCGACAAGCTCGTGGAGCACGGATTCCCGTCTCCGCGTGTGGACACGCGGCGAGCCCCGTCCTCGGGTGCCGTAGCCGAGCCCCGCGGACTGCACGCGGTCGCGGTCGCCGATGACGACGGCGACGACGCGGAGCCCGAGGCGGATGGCGATGACGAAGAGGTGGGTGCCCTCGGCGCAGCGCTGATGGAAGCGCTCAAGGAAGCCGGCCGCGGCGACCGGGCCGACTAGACCGGCCAGAGGAGAGCAAGCGAGATGCGACATCGCAAGGCGGGGCGCCGCTTCGATATGAACACGCCGCAGCGCATCGCGATGTTCCGGAACATCGCGACGGCGGTGCTGGCGCACGGCGGGGTGGAGACCACCGAGCCGCGCGCCAAAGAGGCGCGCCGGTTCGTGGAGCGCATGATCACGCTCGGCAAGCGCGGGACGCTGCACGCGCGGCGGCAGGCGTTGGCCTACATCTACGACCCGGCGGTCGTGGAGCAGTTGTTCGACGAGATCGCGCCGCGCTACGCGGGTCGACCGGGTGGGTACACGCGCGTGGTGAAGCTGGGCGCGCGCCACGGAGACGCGGCGCCGGCGGCGCGGCTGGAACTCGTCTAGCGACGCGTCTGGCGGCACCTGCCGCCGAACTGCGAGGCGGACGTGCGGCGGCTGGCGCTTCGAATCGGGTACGACGGGACGGACTTCGCGGGCTCGCAGTCCCAGCCGACGCAGCGCACGGTGCAGGACACCGTCGAGGCGGCGGTCGCGGAGTTCACGGGCGAGCGGCGGCGGCTGGCGTTTGCCGGTCGTACCGACGCCGGAGTGCACGCCATGGGGCAGGTGGTCGCGCTCGACACCGCGTCGACGCACGACCTGGCGACCTGGCGCGATGCGCTCAACCACTTCCTCCCTGAGGATGTGGTGGTGAGTGCGGTGACGGCGGTCGGTGATCGCTTCGACCCGCGTCGTGACGCGACGTCGAGGCGGTACCGCTACCGCATCGAGGATGCGCACGGTCGGTGGCCGCTCACGCGGCGATCGGCCTGGCAACGGGCACATCCCCTGGATGTGCCCGCGATGGCGGAAGCGGCGGCAATGCTGCCGCGGATGGCGCGGGATTGGTCCGCGTTCAGCGGGCCGGTGCCGGAGGGATATTCCACGGTGCGCGCGCTGATGTGCTGCCTCGTGCGGCGCGACGGCGAGGCGATCAACGTGGAGATGGAGGCGGGCGGGTTCCTTCCGCATCAGGTGCGCCGGACGGTCGGCGCGCTCGAGCGGGTGGGACGCGGTCGGATGAGCCCGCAGGGGCTCGTGGCGCTCGTGGATGGACCGCCGGCATCGGCCGGGCCCACCGCGCCGTCGCAGGGACTGACGCTGGTGGCCGTGCGCTATGCGCCCGGCACCGTCGAGTGGGGAACGGGAACCGAACGATGACGACGAAGACATATCGGCTGCGAGCCGCCGACATCGACCGCGCCTGGCAGGTGGTCGACGCCTCCGAGCGGCCACTCGGCCGCGTCGCCAGCGAAGCCGCGCGCATGCTGCTCGGCAAGCACAAGCCGACGTACGAGCCGCACCTCGCGATGGGCGATCACGTGATCATCGTGAACGCCTCGAAGGTCGCGCTCACCGGCAACAAGTCCGAGCAGAAGGTCTACTACCGGCACAGCGGTTACCCCGGTGGGCTGCGCACGCGCAGCTTCGAGGTGCAGATGGAGCGGGACCCGAGGCGCGTGCTCGAGCGCGCCGTGCGCGGCATGCTCCCGCACAACTCGCTCGGCCGGGAGCTCTTCCGCCACCTGAAGGTCTACGCCGGGCCCGAGCATCCTCACGCAGCGCAGCTCATGGCGGGCACGGGTGAGCGCGCACGCAAGCGCGTCGCTCAAGCCGAGCGCGAAGCCGTCGCAAAGCGCGAGCGCGCC
>JAQBZW010000265.1 GCA_027622315.1 Chloroflexota bacterium
GAGCCCGCGCTCCGAGAGTCGTTCCGCAAGGTGCTATTGCGCCGCTGATCGGGCCCGCAGGACTCACTGAACGGCGTCACCGAGTCGCGATCCGAGCGAAGGCCCGAGTGCTACTCGCGTTCCCGCTTCTCACCTCTCGCGTTGACACAGCGCGCACGCAGGGCCAGAATCGTAATTCGCGCTCTTGAAGCGCTGACTGCATCACGACACGGTCGGTTGGCCGGATCGCGGTGAGGACCGGCGACATTACAGGCACGCCACGGCGTGCACGTCGCGGACCTGGCTCATCGCCACGCCATTCGGCCGTTCATGTTGCCTTTTTCGAGGTGACGCGCGAATCGGTGAGATCCCGATTCGCAGTATGAGGAAGCAGGGTTCGGCGTGCCTACGATCAATCAGCTCGTACGCAGCTCGCGCAAGCCAGTGCGCCGCAAGACGAAGGCGCCGGCACTGCGATTCCGGCTCAACACGCTGCGTAATCGCATGACGCGGTCACCCAAGGGCTCGCCGCAGAAGCGCGGTGTGTGCACGCAGGTGCGCACCGTCACGCCAAAGAAGCCCAACTCGGCGCTGCGCAAGGTCGCGCGCGTGCGGCTGTCGAACGGCATCGAGGTCACGGCGTACATCCCTGGCGAGGGACACACCCTCCAGGAGCACTCGGTGGTGCTGATCCGCGGCGGTCGTGTGAAGGACCTGCCCGGTGTGCGCTACCACATCATTCGAGGCGCGCTCGACGCGCAGGGCGTGAACGGCCGCAAGCGCGGTCGTTCCAAGTACGGCACACGGAAGTCCTGATATGCGTCGTAATCGAGCCACCATTCGCCCGATCGAGCCCGACCCGCGTAACCAGTCGCGGATCGTGACCAAGTTCATGAACAAGCTCATGCGCAGCGGCAAGAAGAGCACTGCGGAACGCATCGTGTATGACGCGTTCGAGCGCATCGAGGAGCAGTCGGGCCGCCGTGGCATCGACGTCTTCGAACAGGCGGTCCGCAACGTCACCCCGATCATCGAGGTGAAGCCGCGGCGCGTCGGTGGGGCGACCTACCAGGTGCCCGTCGACATTCGCAGCGAGCGCCGACAGGCGCTGGCGCTGCGCTGGCTGCTGAACGCCTCGCGCAGTCGCTCCGGGCGCTCGATGGCCGAGAAGCTCGCCGGTGAACTGATGGATGCGGCGAACAACGCCGGAAACGCCGTACGTCGGAAGGAAGAGACGCACCGGATGGCCGAGGCCAACCGCGCGTTTGTGCACTACCGCTGGTAACCGCGCGCTCCAGGCACCCCCGCGTCCCGCGGGGTGTGTCATGCCGGGCGCTCCCAGCAGAACAGGTAACCAAGACGATGGCCCGTACGACGCCGCTCGAACGCGTGCGCAATATCGGAATCATTGCCCACATCGATGCGGGTAAGACCACCGTGACCGAACGCGTCCTCTTCTACACCGGCCGCACGTACAAGATCGGCGAGGTCCACGAGGGCACCGCCGTCATGGACTGGATGGAGCAGGAGCGCGAGCGCGGCATCACGATCACCTCCGCCGCGACCACCGCGCAGTGGAAGTCGCACGTCGTCAACATCATCGACACCCCGGGTCACGTGGACTTCACGGTCGAAGTCGAGCGTTCGCTGCGCGTGCTCGATGGCGGCGTGGTCGTCTTCGACGGCGTCGCCGGCGTCGAGCCGCAATCCGAGACGGTGTGGCGTCAGGCGGACAAGTACCGCGTGCCGCGCATGTGCTTCGTCAACAAGATGGACCGCATGGGCGCGAACTTCGAGCGCTGCGTGCAGATGATCCGCGACCGCCTCGGCTCCGTCCCGGTGCCGATCCAGATCCCGATCGGCGCCGAGGATCAGTTCGGCGGTGTGATCGATCTGGTGCGCATGAAGGCGCTCCACTTCGAAGGCGACCGCGGCACCGAAGTGGTCGAGGTCGAGATTCCGGCGGAGCTGCGCGAGGCGGCGCAGGCCGCGCGCGAAGAGATGGTGGAGCGGGTCGCGGAGAACGACGACCAGCTCATGGTCTCGTTCCTCGAGGGGCACGACATCGACGTGGTCGAGCTGCAGAAGGCGATCCGGCGCGCGACCATCGCAAATGCGATCGCGCCGGTGCTCTGCGGTTCGGCGCTCAAGGACAAGGGCGTGCAAGCGCTGCTCGACGCGGTCGTGACGTACCTGCCGTCGCCGCTCGATGTCCCACCGATGATCGGCACCGACCCGAACGATCTCGAGAAGAAGATGGAACGCCCGACCTCGGACGACGAGCCGCTTGCGGCGCTCGCGTTCAAGGTCGTGACCGACCCATTCGTGGGACGCCTCGTGTTCTTCCGTGTCTACTCCGGCGTGGTCCGCACGGGCGACCAGACCTTGAACTCCACCCGCAATCAGCGCGAGCGCTTCGGCCGCATCATGAAGATGCACGCCAACCACCGCGAAGACGTGGAAGAGGTGTGGGCCGGCGACATCGCCGCCGCGATCGGTCTGAAGGACACATTCACGGGCGACACGCTCTGCGCCCGCGAGCACCCGATCATGCTCGAGTCGATCACCTTCCCGGAGCCCGTGATCTCGATCTCGGTCGAGCCGAAGACGCGCGACGACCAGAGCAAGATGGGCGAGGCGCTCCAGAAGCTGCAGGAAGAGGACCCGACCTTCCGCGTGCGCTTCGATCAGGAGACCGGCCAGACGGTGATCTCCGGCATGGGAGAGCTGCACCTCGAGGTGATCGTCGACCGCATGCGACGCGAGTTCCGCGTCGAGGCGAACGTCGGCCGTCCGCAGGTGTCCTATCGCGAGACGATCACGAAGGAAATCCGCGCCGAGGGCCGCTTCATCCGCCAGACCGGCGGTCGCGGCCAGTACGGACACTGTGTGCTCGAGCTGGCGCCGCGTCTGCCGGGCGAGGGCTTCCACTTCGAGGACCGCACCGTCGGTGGCTCGATCCCCCGCGAGTACATCTCCGCGGTGCGCCGCGGCGTAGAGGGCGCACTCGTGAGCGGTGTGCGCGCGGGCTACCCCGTCGTGGACGTGGCGGTGGCCGTGATTGACGGCTCCTACCACGAGGTGGACTCGTCCGAGATGTCGTTCGAGACGGCGGGTTCCATCGGCATGAAGGAAGGACTGGCGAAGGCCGGTTCGATCCTGCTCGAGCCGATCATGAAGCTCGAAGTCGTGACGCCGGAGGATTACTTTGGCGAGGTGCTCGGCGACATCAACAGCCGCCGCGGCACGATTCTCGGGTCGGAGTCACGCGCCAATACCCAGGTGATCAGCGGGACCGTCCCGCTCGCCGAGACGTTCGGCTACGCCACCGATCTGCGGTCGGCGACCCAGGGCCGGGCGACGTATTCCATGCAGTTCGATCACTACGAACAGGTTCCGTCCAACGTGGCGGAGGAGATCGCGAAGCGCGGCTCGGGCACCGCGGCGGCGCGGGCATAGCGGCGGCTGGAGGAGACGAGAGATGGCCAAGGGGAAGTTCGAGCGGACGAAGCCGCACGCGAACATCGGGACGATTGGTCACG
>JAQBZW010000266.1 GCA_027622315.1 Chloroflexota bacterium
GCGGACACAAACAGCGCCCGGCCGAAGCCGGGAGCTGGTAGGCGCGCTGTAAACGGAAGGGAGCCCCGGCGGCGCCGGTCGAGAGGTCGACGCCGTTCGAGAACTGACGGGCTTCGCTACGCGGCGAGCGCCAGGCCTTCGGCCTCGAACGCATCACCGCGGCAGCTCGAGCACGCCGCTGCTTCCCAACCAAAGGCGATCAATCGCACACACTCGGTGTCCAGGGACGTCATCGCTACCGCGCTCAGGGAATGTGGGGCGCAGTCCCCACACGCAACTTCGTTCCAGCCGAAGGCCACGCTCGTCAGGCAGGTCTCACACAGTTGCGTCATTGCGGTGCTCCTCGACTCCGGCGCCATCAGTTGATGGGGGAATCATCGGCGTGCCGCATGTCCGGAGGGTGACGCGCTCGTTTCCTCGCGGTTAAACGTTCATGACGGCCGTGTTTCGACCAACCTGCCGTTGCCGCCGCCCCGCGGGGCCGCTAGCCGAGTTCCATCAGCGCCCCGGCGGTGTCGCCTGCGATCGGCGGCGCGCCGCGCAGCGCACGCAGGCGGTTGACGCGATCGACGATCGGCGGGTGCGTGGAGAACAGTCCGCGTGAGCGTGCTTCGAACTTCTTGACCGGGTTCACGATGTAGAGATGGTTCGTCGCGCGGTTTGCCACCTCGAGCACTTCCGCGTCGGTCGCGATCTTCGCGAGCGCGCGCTCGAGGCCGACCGGATTGCGCGTCAACTCGACACCGCTCGCGTCGGCCAGGTACTCGCGCTGGCGGCTGATCGAGAGCTGCACGATGCGCGCCACGAACGGCGCGAGGAGCGCGAGCACGACCGCGAGCACAGCCACGATCGCCTGCGCGCCGCCGCCACCACCGCGATTGTCGCGGCTCCGCCGGCCGCCGCCGAAGAAGAACGAGTAGCGCAGAAACATGTCCGCGAGCAGCGCGATCGATCCGACGAGCACGCCGACGAGCAGGGCGAATCGGATGTCGAAGTTGCGCACGTGCGACAGCTCGTGAGCAATCACGCCGGACAGCTCTTCGCGGTCGAGCTGGTGGAGCAGGCCCGTCGTGACCGCGATCGACGCGTGCGCCGGATCGCGGCCCGTGGCGAACGCATTGAGCGCCGTGTCGTCGATGAGGTAGACGCTCGGAGCCGGGATGCCGGCCGCGAGCGTGAGCTCCTCGACGACGTTGAAGAGCTGCGGCGCGTCCGCGGCAGTCACCAGCCGCGCCCGTGACGCCCGCAGCACTAGCTGGTCCCCGCCGTAATACGAGCCGAGCGCCAGCAGCGTGCCGAGCACGACGGCCCCGACGGTGACGGCGAGCGACCCGATGGGGTCGCCGGTGAGACCGAAGCCGATCGCGCTGCCGAGCAGCGCGAGCAGCAGCACGACGCTCACCATCAGGAGCCAGGAGAGCCGGCGGTTCGCCGCTTGCTGTGCGAAGAACGTCTGCGTGGGCGTGGGACGAGGATCACGCATGGGCGGCTAGCGCAGCTGCACCTCGGGCACGACCTCGGCGCCGGGCTCGGCGTCGAAGAAGTCCCGACCGTCGAAACCGAACTGCCGCGCGATCAGCACGCTCGGGAACGTCGCGATCGACGTGTTGTAGTCACGCGTGGTCGCGTTGTAGTGCTGGCGGGCGAACGAGATGCGGTTCTCGGTCGTCGTCAGCTCTTCCTGGAGCGCGAGCACGTTCTCGTTCGCCTTGAGCTCCGGATAGTTTTCGACGACGGCGAAGAGCGATCGCAGCGTGCTGGTCAGCATGTTCTCGGCAGCTGCGGCCTGAGTCGGACCCTGTGCGCCGGCCGACACCGCGGCTGCGCGTGCATTCGTGACTGCGGTCAACGTCTCCTGCTCGAAGTCCATGTAGCCGCGCACGGCGTTCACCAGGTTGGGGACGAGGTCGTGGCGGCGTTTCAGCTGGACGTCGATCTGCGACCACGCCTCGTCAACGCGCAATCGTGCCCGCACGAGGCCGTTGTAGATCGCCACGATCGCGAACACGACCATCGCGATCACCGCGATCACGACAGTCGGCACTATCAATTCCATCTGTCACGCTCCTCTCAGCATCCGGATCGATGATACGGATGGCCCGCCCGATCGGCAGGACCGTTCGTCCGGCCACGCGAGTGACTACCGGTCTACGCGCCGCGCATGCGCCTCGTTCGCGCGCGGATCCGGAGGCAAGCCTCGGCTGGTAAGCCGGGGTGCAGGGATCGCCACGGCGGGTACCACGTCGCGAGCGCTCATCCGGTACCCCGGCTACGCGGCGCGGTTGGCGCCGCGTACCCGCGCGTGGCCGGTCATCCCTGAGTGGCGGCCGAGCGCACTCGGACGGCGACCCCCGGCCGGGAGGGCCGGGCGACCGTGATGTCAACCCGCGCCGCGCGATCGCGTCCCAGCGCGACGCCGACTGCGTCGCGTGCGCCGGGTGGCGGTGCCGGCTGAGCGGCCACGACGTGCGCCCGGGGGCGGCGATCCCTGCACCCCGGCTTATCAGCCGGGGCTTGCCGTAGGAGTGGGGCGCCCGGGCGGCGCTGCCGGCTGAGCGGCCACGACGTGCGCGCCCGGGGCGGCGATCCTTGCACCCCGGCTTATCAGCCGGGGCTTGCCGTCGGAACGGGTCACCCCGGGCGGCGGTGCCGGCTGAGCGGCCACGACATCGCCCCCGGGGCGGCGATCCTTGCTCCCCGGCTTATCAGCCGGGGCTGGCTATCGGAGTGGGTCACCCCGGGCGGCGGTGCCGGCTGAGCGGCCAAGACGTGCGCCCCCGGGGCGGCGATCCTTGCACCCCGGCTTGTCGGCCGGGGCTTGCCGCTGGAATAGATCCGGGCGCCGCGCCTCGGCCAACGCCGGGCCGCTACGACGCCCGCTCGAACACCAGCTGGAACTCCAGCACCCCGTGGTCCTCCACGGAGAGGATGAGCCGCGCGCTTGGAGGGGCGATCGCGTAGTCGGCGAAGACGATGTCGAGCGAGCCGACGACGACCACTCGCCCCGCCGTCAGCGTGCCGCTGAGCGAGAGCGTGACGTCGCGGGTGACGCCGTGGAGCGTGAGCTGTCCCTGCGCCGTCGCTTCGTTCGGCGTGTCCGCGATCGGTTCGCTGTCGAGCGTGATCGGCTGCGTCAATGTGAAGGTCGCCGTTCGGAACGTGCGCGTCTCGAGGGATTGTCGCCCGAGCGCGTTGTCGCGTCGCGAATCGTCGCTCCTGAGCGTCGACAGGTCCGCCTCGATCTGCACGACGGTGATCGTGGATCCGTCGTAGCTGAGTGTTCCGGTGACGTTCGACGTGCGCCCGACGGCGGTGTTCGTGCCGAAGTTGGCGAGCTCCTCGACCACCCGATAGCCGACGAACGAATCCCCGCCGGCCACGATCTGCCATTCGCCGACAAGCGACGCGGGGTCCCCGGCACTCGCGGGCGTGCTCGCGCCGGGCGCGGTGGCCGTGGCGACGGCGCCCAGCGCCGCCGTTGGGGTCGTGGTCGCCAGCGACGCGACGGCGCTCGCGAGGCT
>JAQBZW010000029.1 GCA_027622315.1 Chloroflexota bacterium
GCACCGGCGATGATCCGGTCCACCGCGATCGCGGACTATGGCACCGGCCTGGCGATCGCCTGGGGAGTCTGCGCCGCACTGTTCAAGCGCGAGCGCACCGGACAGGGCGAACTGATCTCTTCGACCCTGCTCAACACCGCGCTCGCGTTCCAGGGCGCGTTGATCTTCGATCTGCCCGCGGCGGATGCGGCCGTCGCCCCGCGCATGGAGCGGGTGCACCAGCTCCAGTCCGAAGGCGCGCCGTACGCGCAGATCCTCGATGCCTATGACCCCACCCGCGTGCTGCTTGCGGGCAACATCTACTACCGGCCGTACGCGACGAACGATGGCGCGATTGCGATCGGAGCGCTCTCGCCCGCGCTCTGGGGCAAAGTGCGCAAGGCGGTCGGCACCGAATTCCTCGGCCTCGCTGACCCGGCCTTCAACCCGATGGACGCCGAGTGGCGGGCCGGCGCTGCCACCGCCGTCGCAGCGGTCGAAGCGACCATGGGCGGGAAGACCACCGCCGAGTGGATGGAGATCTTCGACCGGGAGGGCGTCCCCGCAGGCCCCGTGAACTTCGGCGAAGACATGCTCGACGACCCACAGGTGCAGGCGAACGGCATGATCGTCGAGCTCGATCACGACCTCAGCGGCCCGCAGCGCCAGGTCGGCCCGATCCTCGGGTTCGCGAAGACACCGCTCGCGGCGCAGGGCGCGTCGCCGCCGCTCGGCCGCGACAGCGATGAATACGTCCGGCGTGCCGGCTATGACGATGCCGCGATCGCCTCACTGCGGGAGCGCGGCGTCATCGCGTGATGTGGTCGGTGGGACTGGCTTCCGAGCCTGTCACGCGCGGGCCGCGAGGCCGGGCTCAGGCCGCATCGCGCGCGAACGCGGGGTTCGGAGCCTGTTCCACGCTGTCCTGCGCGCGTGTCTACCGCGTGCGTGCGGCGCGGTGCTAGCGTGCCGCGGTCGGGAGCCCACCGTATAACCGGCGCACGGGGAAGGCAGCGCGATGGCTTCTGGTCCGCTGAACGGCGTGAAGGTCCTCGAGTTCACGCAGATCATCGCGGGGCCGATGAGCTGTCAGATGCTCTCCGACCTCGGCGCCGACGTGATTAAAGTCGAACCTCCGGGGGGCGAGCCGTGGCGGCTGCAGGGCCAGTTCATCCCGCTCGAGTCGAAGGTGTTCCAGGCGCTCAACCGCGGGAAGCGGTCGCTGGCGATCGATGTCTCGCACGCGCAGGCGCAGGAGGCGATCCATCGCCTCGTGCGCGAGACCGATGTCGTCGTGATCAACTACCGGCCCGACGTCGCGAAGCGCCTGCGCGTCGACTACGAGACGCTGCGGCCGCTCAAGCCCGACCTCATCTACGTCGATAACACCGCGTTCGGGCGAGCGGGGCCGTGGGCGAACCGCCCGGGCTACGACATCGTCGTGCAGGCGGCGTCGGGTCTGATGTCGTCCGTGGGCAAGGTCGACGAGAAGGGGACGCCGGTTGTCCCTCCCGCGTTCGCGGACTTCACGACGGCGTACTCGATCACGATCGGGACGTGTGCCGCGCTGTACCACCGCGCGCTCACCGGGCAGGGCCAGAAGGTCGAAACGTCGCTGCTGATCAACGCGCTCAACCTCCAGCAGAACCAGGTGATGTCGCTGCCGGCAGCCGATGCGGCACAGCAGGCGGCGTTCATGTCGGCGCTGACGTCGGCTCGTGAGACGGGGACGTCGTACGCCGACTTCCTCAAGCAGCGGGACGGGATCCTGCGCGCGGGCGCGGCGGGGAACATCTACTACCGCTCGTACCTCACGAAGGACGGCGCGGTCGCGATCGGCGCGCTCTCGGCTTCCTTGCGCGCGAAGGTGCGCGCCGTGCTCGCGGTGGAGCACAACCGCGACGACCCCGGCTACGACGCGGCGGACGCGGAGCAGCAGCGCATCGATCTCGCGCTCACGGCCCGGGTGGAGGCGATGCTGAGTGCCGAGAGCACGGCGTACTGGGAGGAGCGCTTCGAGCGCGGCGGCGTGCCGGTCAGTCCCGTCTACTTCGCCCAGGAGCTGGAGACGCACCCGCAGGTGCTCGCGAACGCTTACCTGGTGGAGCTCGAGCACGACCTCACGGGGCCGCAGACGATGCTCGCCCCGCCGTGGAAGATGAGCGAGACGCCGCCCGCAGCCCAGTCGGCGGCTCCGCCGCTGGGCCGCGACACTGACGCCATCCTCGGCGGTGTCGGATACTCGGCGGACGAGATCTCCGCGCTCCGTGCGAACGGGATCATTCGCTAGCCGACGGCCCGCGATCGAGAGGAACCCGATGCCCGAACCACTGGTCGTCGTCAGCGTGGCGGACGGCGTGGGTCGCATGCGGCTCAACCGCGCCGACAAGCGAAACGCGATCAGCGCTGCCATGGCAGCGCTGATGCACGAGGCGATGGAGGCGCTCGACGACGACGACGACGTGCGGGTGATCGTCGTCGAGGGCACGGACGGGGCGTTCAGCGCCGGCGCCGACATGGCGGAGTCGAACGCCTCGTACGAGGCCGGCGAGCGGCGCTTCAATCCGTCGTCGGATGCGGCAGCGCGCGTGGGGGCGTCGCCGAAGCCCACGATCGCGGCGATCGACGGGCCTGTGTACGGGGCCGGTGCGCTGCTCGCGTGCGCTTGTGACATCCGCGTCGCCACCGCACGCTCGCGCTTCCGCTTCCCTGGCTCCGAGTACGGACTCGTCGTCGGCGCGGCCGGGCTGGCGACGCTCGTGGGCAACGCGCTGGCGAAGGAGCTGATCTTCACCTCACGCGTCGTCGACGCGGAGGAGGCCGTGCGCATCGGGCTTGCGAACCGCGTCGTCGCGAACGACGCGCTGGCGGCCACGATCGACGAGCTCACTGCGCAGATCGCGGCGAGCTCGCCGCTGGCGGCGATGTGGGCGAAGCGCGTGATCAACGCGGCGACGAGCGGCAACGCGGTCGCGCTCGAGGCACAGGCGGATCTCGCGTTGCGCGGGGGGGCCGATCACCGCACACGCTTCGCCAGCGCGACGCAGCGCATCACCGGGCGCGGGAGCGGAGCGTGACGGCGGACGGCGGCGCGCATGCGCCCTCGGAACGCGACCGCGCGATCGGCGCGCGGATGGCGGCCGAGTCGGTACAGCTCGACTGGCTCTCGGCATGGCCGCGCGTGGTCCGCGCTCGCGCCGACCTGCTCGACGCGATCGCCACACTGAGCAGGACGCAGGCCGCATGGCGCTCGCACGACGCCGAGTGGAGCATCGAGCAGGTGATTCGTCATGCACAGAACTCGTCTCGTGACGTCCTGCGCGTGATCGAGGCACTGGCGGCCGGCCATCCCGCCGCCCGTCGGACGCGCCCGGGTGAGCTGCCCGAGGAGGCGCCGGAGAGCTTCGATGTGCTCCGTCATGAATTCCTCGCCCACGCGGTGCACTTCGCCGCCCTGCCAGGGCGACTACCGGCAACAGCGAACGAGACACTGACGGCAGCGCACGCCCGCTTTGGCGAACTGAACTGCCGGGCGTGGTTCCTGTTTCAGCGCGTGCACGATGGGGATCACACGCAACAGATCGCGCGCATCCGCGCGACGGCAGGGTTTCCCGCGGCATGACCGCGGGGCTCACGCGCGGGAGCGAGGCGTACGGGGCGTACGGCGCCGACGAGCGGGCGACGATTCGCTCAGCAGAGATCGACCGGGCTGACGGGGGGCGGGGATGAGCGAGCTTGAGCAGTGCCACGGGCTTCAGCCCACGAGCACATCCGTGCCGCACCGACGTTTCGCGCTCCCGGGCGACCGCCCGGTGTGGGGCCGTGACCGACCGTTCAAGGTCGAGCACCTCCAACTCCGCTTCGAATTCGATCTGCGGCGCCGCGAGGTCCGCGGGGTCGCCACCACCCGCTTCCACCCCCGTCGCGACGGGCTGACCGAGGCCGTGTTCGATGCGATCGAGCTCGACATCGAGTCGGTGAGCGGCGAGGACGGCCAGCCGTTCGCGTACACGACTCGCGAGCGCGAGCTGCGCGTGCAGCTCGGCGACGAACGCTCCGCGGGCGAGGCGATCACCGTGGTCGTGCGCTACCGCTGTCGACCACGCCGGGGGCTGTACTTCAACGCGCCCGATCCCGGCTATCCGGACCGCCCGACGCAGATCTGGACGCAAGGGCAGGCCGAGGACAGCGCGTACTACTTCCCGTGCCTCGACTTCCCCGGCGAGAAGTTCACCAGCGAAGTGATCGCCACCGTGCCGCGCGGCTGGACGGTGGTCTCCAACGGACGCCTCCAGGCGGTGGACGAGGACACGCGACGCCGCCGCGCGACGTTCCACTGGACGCAGGAGATCCCGCACCCGGCGTATCTGATCATGGTGGCCGCCGGTGAATTCGACGTGGTCGAGGATCGCGCGGACAGCGTGCGCGTTCAGTACTACGGCGCGAAGGGCTCGGCGGAGGCGATGCGCCGGGCGTGGGGACGCACGCCCGAGATGGTGAGCTTCTTCGCCGATCGCATCGGCGTGCCCTATCCGTGGGCGAAGTACGCCACGCTCTCGATCGCGGACTTCATCTTCGGCGGCATGGAGAACACGTCGGCCACGATCATGGTCGACACCTATCTGCATGACGAGCGCACGGCCCCCGACCTCGACGAGGAGTGCGACTCGCTCGCAGCGCACGAGCTGGCGCACCAGTGGTTCGGCGATCTCGTGACGTGCCGGGAGTGGTCGCACGGGTGGCTGAACGAGAGTTTCGCCACGTACTTCGACGGCCTGTTCGTGGAGCATCACCGCGGTCACGATGCCTTCCGATACAACGTCTACGCGAATACGAAGAGCTACTTCGACGAAGACCGCGACGCGTACCGCCGTCCGCTCGTCGAGAACGTCTATCGCGCGCCGATCGACGTCTTCGACTCGCACCTCTACGAGCGCGGCTCGGTGGTGCTCGACATGTTGCGCAGCAACCTGGGCGACGACCTCTGGTGGCGGGCGATTCACCACTACGTGGTCCGCCACCGCGAGCGCGACGTGCTCACGCACGACTTCCAGCGCGCGATTGAAGGGGCGACCGGCCGCAACATGGACTGGTTCTTCGCACAGTGGGTATGGAAGGGCGGACATCCGGAATTCAAAGCCACGTACGCATGGGACGCCGCGCGGCGGCTCGCGTCGGTCTCGCTCAACCAGACGCAGCAGGCGGACGATCTGACGTCGATCTATCGCACACCGATCGAGATCGGCTTCATGACCGAGCACGGCTATCAGCGCTACGAGCGGGAGGTGGTGGACGCCGCGCACACGTTCGTGTTCCCGTTCGACGCGGAGCCTCTCTTCGTGTCGATCGACCCCGCGGGGAAGGTGCTGCGCACCCTGGACTTCGCCCCGGGCGAGCACCAGTTGATGGAGCGTCTCGCCGGGGAGCCCGAGGTGATCGGGCGCATCGAGGCGGCGAAGGGACTCGCGAAGCTTGGCACGCTGCGCGCGATCGACGCCCTTCGGGGCGCGCTGCTGAACGACCGCGAGCTCTGGTTCGTCCGTGCCGAGATCGCGGAGGCGCTCGGCGGCGCGAAGAGCGAGAGCGCGCGCGACGCGCTCGTCGACGCGATCGCGACGGAGCCCCCGCGCGTGCGGCGCGCCGTGGCCAAGGCGCTGGGGGACTTCACCGACGAGGTCGCGGCGGCGGCACTGGCGGGGCTGCTCCGGGGCCGTGGCGATCCGTCGTATTACGTGCAGGCCGCGGCTGCGGCGGCGCTCGGGAAGACCCGTCAGCGATCGGCGTTGCGGCGGCTGACAACGGCGCTGGGGCGACCGTCGCACAACGCCGTGATCATGGCCGGTGCGCTCACCGGCCTGGGCCGTTTGCGCGACGCGAAAGCGCTGCCGCTGCTGCTGGAGCACGTGCGCTGGGGCGTGCCCCAGAACGCGCGACGGGCCGCGACGGCCGCGCTCGGTGAGCTCGCCCCCCACCTCGAAGCCGGCCCGCGCCTGCAGGTGCGGGAGCAGCTTGAAACGCTGCTCGAGGACCGCTGGTACCGCGTGCAGTTCGCTGCGATCGAAGCGCTGAAGACGGTCCGCGACGCCGACGCGATTCCGGCGCTCGCGCGGCTCGAGGCACGTGCCCTCGAAGGGCGGCTGCAGCGCAACGCGCGTGTCGCCATGGCGGCGCTGCGCGAGCGCTCGGACCGCGCGGACGATGTGCGCACGCTCGGGACGCAGCTCGAAGAGGTGCGCCAGGACAACCAGAAGCTGCGCGATCGGCTCGCCGCGGTCGAGGCGCAAATCGAGCGCCGCGCAAAGCCCTGACGTGGCGCGACCCGCTCCGCGCTGCGGTGCGCGCGGGCTACCGCCGCCGGCGTGGGAGGTGGACGATCCCGTCGATTACACTCCTCGCGATGCTGCTTCAGGAGAATGAGCGATGACCCAGGAAGAGCTCGGACCGGTGAACGCGCCGGAGTTCGCCGGCGGCGAGTGGATTCAGGGCGGCCCCTTGCCCGTGCGCGGCAGCGGCTGGCCGATCCTCGTCGACTTCTGGGATTACACCTGCGTCAACTGCATTCGCACGCTGCCGTACCTCACGGAGTGGCACCGTCGTTATGCCGAACACGGGCTCGTGATCGTGGGCGTGCACACGCCTGAGTTCTCGTTCGGGAAGAACCCCGAGCACGTGCGCCGCGCGGTCGCCGCCCAGGCGATCGACTACCCCGTGGTGCTCGACGCGGAGTTCAAGATCTGGCAGGCGTACGCGAACAAGTACTGGCCTGCGAAGTACTTCGTGGGCATCGACGGCAAGATCAAGGCGCGGCACTTCGGCGAGGGCGCGTACGGCGAGTGCGAGCAGTTGATTCAGCACCTGATCGCGGAGCAGCCCGGCTTCGCCGCGGCGCTCCCGCCGATCATGGAACCGATTCGCGACGAGGACGAGCCGGGCGCCGTCTGCTATCGCGTCACGCCCGAGCTGTACTGCGGCTACGCGCGCGGCCTCATTGGCAACGTGGGCACGCTCACGCCGGACCGGCCGATGACGTTCGCGGATCCGGGGAAGCACATGGAGGGCACGCTCTACCTCGAGGGCGACTGGCTGCTCCAGGGCGAGAGCGCGGCGCGCCCCTTCGGCGCACAGCACACGAGTCGCATGCACCTCGACTACATGGCCGCGGACCTCAACCTCGTCATGCACCCCCCGATGACCGGAGAGCCGGCGTCGGTACGCGTGCTGGTGAACGGTGACGCCCCGGGGGCGCTCGCCGGGGAGGACGTCGCGGCGGACGGCACGGTGAAGGTGGACGTGCCTCGGATGTACCAGCTGATCCACAGTGATGACGTCGATCGGCGATCGCTGACACTCGAGACGCAGTCGGACGGACTGGCGACCTTCGCATTCACTTTCACATCCTGCGTGACCCTGCCCGTCGCCGGCGACGGGCAGGAATAGAAGGAGCCCCCGATGCCCCTCGCCGCGCTCAACGGCATCGAGCTGTACTACGAGAGTCACGGAGATGGTCCGGCGCTGGTGTTCCTGCACGGTGCGGCCGGGAACCACCTCTCGTGGTGGCAGCAGGTACCGGCGTTCCGCGACCGCTTCCGCTGCATCACGATCGATCACCGTGGCTTTGGCCGCTCGACGGATCCCGACGATGCCGGCGGCTCGGCGTTTGTCGAAGACCTCGAGCACCTGCTCGACGAGTTGCAGATCGACCGCGTGTCGCTCGTCGCGCAGTCGATGGGCGGGCGCACCGCCCTCGGCTTCGCCGTGCGGCACCCACAACGGGTGGCCGCGCTGGTGATGGCGGACACGTGGGGCTTCTTCGAGTGGCCGGAGCTCCAGGGCGAGGTGCTCCGCCTGCGCGAGCAGGCGGCCGATCGCAACGCGCCGCTCGCGGAGCGCGCGCTCGGTGCGGCGTTCCAGGCGCGCGAGACTGCGCGCACCTTCCTCTACCGCCAGATCGCCGCGCTCAACCCGCCGCGTGGAGCGGCGGCCGTGGCCGCGACGCCGACCGACGCGCCGAATCACGAGGCCGTGTCCCGACTCACCGTCCCGACGCTCTTCATCGTGGGTGCGGAAGATCAGCTCACGCCCCCCGCGATCATCAAGCGCGTGCACGAGCTCATCCCGGTCTCCGAGTACCGCGAGTTCCAGGGGCTCGGTCACTCCGTCTACTTCGAGGACGCCTCCGCGTTCAACGAAACGGTCGGCGCGTTCCTCACAACGCGAGCCCCGGTTCCCGCTTAGAATCGCGATACCGAGGACGAGGAGCTGATGCGCAAACTGAACGTCTTCTTCGACGTCGACAACACGTTGATCATGTGGAACGGCAAGTTGCGCAACCACGCGCACGACGTCTTCCGCTCGTTGATCGACTCGGGCCACACGATCTACGTCTGGTCAGGCGTTGGTATCCGACGCTGGGACATGAAGCGGCACAACCTCGACGAGTTCGTGACCGACTACTTCATCAAGCCGCTCGAGGATCACCACGAGCGACTGAAGACGTTCGGCGTGCCGGTGGTGCCGGACTTCGTGATCGACGACCACAAGACGGTGGTCGATGCCTTCGGGGGCTACCACATCCCGGACATGGCGAGCGCCGACGATCGCGAACTCCTGCTCGTGCTCGACGCGATCACCGAGATGGCGAACGTCACGCTCGGCGACATCGAGCAGCCCGGCGAGCAGTAGCGCGAAGCTGTCCCGTTAGAACTGAGGCCGCGGACGTTCGTCCGCGCCCCGCGCGGTCCCACGGACCACATCACGCACGAAGGCCTGCAGGAGCGCCGCAATGCGGCCGCGCTCGAGCATGGCCGCGGCCGGTGCGCGGCCGCCGCCACCGTCCGCCTCGCTCAGCTGCGCGAGCGCGATGCGTGCGCGAGCGTCGCTCGCCATGCGGAGCAGAGGCTCGATGATCGCGAAGGTCGAGCAGCCATCGTGTCGCCCGGGTTCCGCGCTCACGTAGGCGGCCCAGTCCGTGGCGCGCTCGCGGATGTCGTAGTGCGAGAAGAGCCGGTACGCGAGATCCCAGCGCGCAGGATCGTGGTAGCCGGCCGGGCTCCAGTCGATCGGCAACGGGCGATCCGAGTCGCTCAGCGGATCGAGCGCGATCAGCCAGAGCGAGACGGCCAGCGCGAGCGGTGTCTGGGAGTAGGGCGCGCCGCTCTTCGCGGTCCACGACAGCGCGTAGGCGTCGCAGATCGCGGCGGTCACACGCTCGTCGACATGCATCCCCGCGCCGAGCAGCGTGCGTGTCACGAGCAGATGCGCGATGAAGCGCGCCTCCGCGTCGCTCGCGACCGTCTCGCCGGTCGCGAGCGTGAGCGTGGCCGGCTGGTCGACGGGGAAGCAGGCGAACGTGCCGCGTACCCCGAGCTCGTAGCCCACCGCACCCGGCCGGCCCTGCGCGTCTAGCAGCGTGTCGAGATCGGTGGGATCTTCGACCGCGCCGGAGTCGCGGACGCCAGGCCAGAGACGGAGCGCGAGGTCGAGGATCGGGCGGTCGGACATCGATTGCAGCGTTGCAGCACCGCCCCCGCGTGTCAACGCACGCCGCATCGACCGCTCCGCCCGCGCTCCTTACGATCGGTCGGTGCGACACACCGGGCTTGCCCTCTTTGCCGTCTGCGCGCTGATCGCACTCTTCAGCGGATGCGGAGACGCGGCTGCTCCGGCGGGGTCGGTCACGGCCACCACGCCCTCCGCCGCGGCGACCACGACGGCGACCGCCGGCTCAGCACCCGACGCCGGCGGAGCGCCGACGGAACAGGTCGCGTCCACCGCCGCGATACCCACGGACGCGCTGCCGCGTGTCGTCTTCGAGCGCGCGGATGGCTCGACCGTCGCTCTCCCTGTGGAGGTTCCACCGCGCGACGAGTACTCGATCGGCCTATCGGGCCGCGACTCGGTCGAGGGCCGCGGGATGGTCTTCTACTACCCCGGGGGCGCCGACAACGCCGGCTTCTGGATGAGCCGCACCCACGTCGACCTCGCGATCGCCTTCGTGACGACCGAGGGCGTGATCAGCGAGATTCACGAGATGACCGCGGAATCGCTGGAGATCACCCGTCCCGCGATGCCGTACGAGTTCGCCGTCGAGGCGCCGGCGGGCTGGTACGCCGCGCACGACCTTGCGCCGGGCGACGTCATGCGCCCGGACTTCGACGTGCACGACTACGTGGACTAAGCGCGGGGGGCCGTGGCTATACTCGCCGCTGCCGCGTGGACGCCGACGAGAGGGGACCGGGATGCCGGACACGAGCTTCGAACACGACGGATTAGCGGTCACTGGCTACCTATCGGAGCCGGAGGATGCCGCCAAGGGTGGATTGATCGTGATCCAGGAGTGGTGGGGTCTCACGCCTGATATCAAGGAGATCGCCGACCGTTACGCGGTAGAGGGCTACCTCGCCTTCGCCCCGGACCTGTATCACGGCGAGGTCGCAACCGAGCCGGACGAGGCTCGAAAACTCGCGATGTCCATGGAGCGGGATCTTGCCGCGCGCGAGATCGACGGCGCGATCGGCTGGCTGAAGAGCGTGCGTGGCGTGCGCAAGGTCGGGGTGGTGGGCTACTGCATGGGCGGCGGGCTCTCGCTCGCGACGGCGATCCGGCCCAGCTCGAACGCCGACGCCGTGCACGTCTACTACGGCGGTGGCATGCCTGCGGCGGAGCAGATCGCCACGATCAGGGTGCCCGTTCTCGGCTCCTACGGCGAGGACGATGCCGGCATTCCGGTCGAACAGGTGGAGTTGCTGCGCGACACCCTCGCGAAGCAGGACACCCCGAGCGACATCACGATCTACCCGGGCGCCGGCCACTCGTTCTTCAACGACACGCGGCCGTCCTACAACGAGGCAGCGGCGATCGATTCATGGTTGCGATCCGTGGAGTGGTTCGACAGGTACGTCGCCTCCTGACCGCGCGCGGCCACGCGGTTAGTACCACTCCGCCTCGATCACCCGGCCCGCGTGGCGGGCGAGCGTGAGCAGCACCAGTTCGTCGTCATCGTCGAACGATCGATCGTCGCGTCGGTCGGTGACGTACAGCGATCCGCGCACGCTGCCGTGTACCCAGATCGCGACGCCCAGCATGCGCTGCATCTCCGGGTGCTGTGGCGGGAAGCCGAACGCCCGCGCATGCTCGCGGACGTCTTCGTAACGGACCGGCCGTCCGTCCTCGCGCAGCGATCCCAGCGGTCCGTGGCCCAGCGGCGGGGTGGGCAGGTGGCGGAGCCGATCCGGCTCGATGCCGGAGACGACGAAGCCCTGCGTGCGGTCGTGTTCATCGGTGACGGTGAGCGCGCCGTAACGCGAGCGGGTGAGATCGCGTGCCAGATCGACCACGAGCTGCAGCGAGTGATCGGGCGTTCGGCGCCGCGGCAGGCGCTCCACAGCGGCGGCGAGCGCGCGCAATGTGCGCGCTTCGGGGTCGCGGGGCGTCAGCGGTCCGATCGAGGGCAGGCGCATTGCGCTCAGCGTATCGACGGCGCCCGCGCGCGTCGAGGTCGGCGGCCGATCCTCCGGGCCGCGTGAGCGGGCGTCAGTCGATTGCCGGCATCCCGGTGTGTCGCGGACCGGACCGGGGCACGGAGGCCGGTGGGGGCGACTCGAGGGCCGGGCGCTCCGCCGGCTGACGCGCAGCCGGCCGGGGTGGCGGCGGCGCGTTCAGTGGGTGCTCGGGCTCGGAGATCTCCTCGTGCAGCGGATGGCCGGCGGGCCCGGCCTCCGGGGCAAGATCGTTCTCGGCCGGGAAGAAGCGAAGCGTGCCGGGACGTGCCGCGATGTCGACACGCGTGCCCACGCGTGGGGGCGTGAGGTCCCACTCCCAGCGCACCGGGATCTCGTGTCTACCCGCGGCGACGTCGAGCACGAACATCGGCCCATCGGGTCGCGCGCGGCGCACGACCCCCGAGATGCCGAGGCCGAAGCCGCGCCCCGCCGGCACGCCGAGCAGCGACGACGGATGGCCGACCACGACCGCGTCGCCGTGGAGCGGGGAACCGGGCGGCAGCGGGATCCCACCGACGCCGTCCTCCATCACCGCGCGATCGATCACCTCGCCGACGGCGAGCGTCACGTAGCCGACCATCAGCGCCACGCGCACGGAGTCCGGCGCGGCGAGGATCGACGGCAGCGGACCGCCCTGCAGCACGCGGCCACGATCCATGACCACGAGATCGTCCGCGAGGGCGATCGCATCGCGAAGATCGTGGCTCACGACCACTGCGGTCGTCTCCACGCGCTGCAACACCTCGCGCAACTCCGCGCGGAGCGACTGCTTGCGGACCTCGTCGAGCGCCCCCAGCGGTTCGTCGAGCAACAGCACCGCGGGCTGTGGAGCGAGCGCGCGTGCCAGCGCGACGCGCTGGCGTTCGCCTCCGGATAGCTCGTGGATGCGGCGGCGCCCCTTGTCCGCGAGCCCGACGACGTCGAGCAGCTCGGCGACACGCTCGTTCCGCCGGTCGCGCGGCCAGTGACGCATGCGCAGGCCGAAGGCCACGTTGCCCCGCACATCGAGGTGCGGGAAGAGCGCGAGATCCTGGAACATCAGGCCGATGCCGCGCTGATCGGGTGGCTGATCGCGAATCGTCCGCCCGTCGAGCAGGACGTCGCCCGCGTCCGGGCGGTCGAGGCCCGCGATCAGGCGCAGCATCGTCGTCTTGCCGCAGCCGGACGGACCGAGCAGCGCGGCCACCCGTCCATCTTCGACCACGAACGACGCATCCTGGAGCGCGACCACCTCGTCCGGATAGGACCGCGAGAGTTCGATCACTTCGAGGCGGGCCATTAGAACTCGCCGATTTCGCGGAAGCGGAAGCGCTCGATCACGAGGAAGGCGACGACCGTGACCGCCATCAGGATGGTCGACAGCGCGAGCGCACGCCCGAGGTTGGCCGCGCCGGGCCGGCCGAGGGCGTCGAAGATCGCGATCGGCAGGGTCGCGAACTCGCGGCGACGGAGCAGGGAGGTCGCGCCAAACTCGCCGAGCGAAACCGCGAAGGCGAAGACCGCGCCCACGAGCGTTGCGCGCGCGGTGATCGGCAGCTCGATGTAGCGCCACACGGCCCAGGGTTGAGCGCCGAGCACGCGTGCGGCGTCGGGCAGCTGGGGATCGACGGCGCGCAGCACGGCGAGCACGGAGCGGAGCACAAACGGATACGCGATCAGCGCGTGCGCGACGAACACGAGCCACGGCGAGCCACGCAGGTCATACCAGCCGCTGTTGAAGGTGACGATATAGCCGAAGCCGAGCACCACCGCCGGCACGGCGAGCGGCAGCATGAGCGCGCCGTCGATCAGCCCACCCACGAAACCGCTCGAGCGGGCGATGGCAGTGGCCGCGCTGCTCCCGACCACCATCGCCACCACCGTGGCCCCGATCGCGAAGGTGACGCTCCAGCGCACCGCGAGCATCGGCGGGATGAACGAGACGCGGCCGGTGTCCTCGAACAACCGGGTGAAGTTGGCGCCGGTGACGGCGCCGCTCGCGCCGACGCTGAGCGCGCCGTGCACGAGCGCGCCGATCGGCGCGAGTACGAGCGCTGCGAGCCCGATCACCACCGCCGCAAAGAGCGTGCGGTCCGCCCAGCCGGTCGCCCCCAGCGCGCGCGCGCGATCCGCGCGCAACCCCACGCGGTGGCCCAGCCGCCGCTGGAGCGAGGCGTACACCATGAGCGCGGCGAGCGTCGCGACGAGCTGGACGAGTGAGAGCAGGGCCGCCGCGGGCAGATCGACGAGGCGGGTGGCAAGCCGATAGATCGTGACCTCCAACGTGTCCAGGCCCGGCCCACCCAGCACGAGTATTACCCCGAACGACGTGAACGTGAACATAAACACGAGCGCTGCGGCCGACAGGATCGCGGGCGCGAGCACTGGTAGCGTCACGAGCAAGAACGTGCGCCGTCGGTTCGCGCCGAGCAGGCGCGCAGCCTCCTCCGTCTGCGGATCGATGTTGGCCCACACGCCGGACACGAGGCGCACGATGATCGACACGTTGTAGAAGACGTGTGCGGCGAGGATGAGCCAGATCGTCCCGGTCGCTCGCACCGGCCCGAGGCCGATCGTCGCCAGCGCATCGTTGACCCACCCACCCGGGCCGACCAGCTGCTGGAACGCGAGCGCGACGACGAGGGTCGGCAGCACGAAGGGGACGGTCACCAGCGCGCGCAGCAGCGAGCGCCCGGGGAAGCGAATTGTGGCGAACACGTACGCCGCGGGCAGGCCAATCAGCACTGCGAGCGTGGTCGACGCGACGGCCTGCGCCGTGGTGAACGCGAGTCGTTCCCAGTAGAAGCGCTGGCGCACGACCTCGGTCAGCGTGCTGGAGCTGAGCACGCCGTCGTGGACCACGCTCCGCGCCAGCATGGCCGCGAGCGGCCAGAGCAGGAAGGGAACGAGCAACAGCAGCACAGGGACGCCCCAGCGCCAGCTGCTTCGATGAGGGAGATAAGCCGCGCGCGCAGTCACGTGGCGCAGTCTCTTACCGACGCATGATCTCCGTCCACTCCGCAATCCAGCGATCGATCTCCGCTGCATCGACCGCGAGCGTCGCCGGCGTGACATCCACGTCCGCCCACTTCCACCATTCTGGGAGCGGGAGCCCGGCGATCACCGGGTAGACGAACATGGTCTCGGGAATCTGGCCCTGGAACTGCTCGCCGACGAGGAAGTCGATCAGCAGTTGCGCCAGCTCGGGGTGCTTCGATCCGGCGAGCACGCCCGCGGCCTCCACCTGTCGGAAGAGCGTGCCACCGGGGATGACGTTGACCGTCGGCGGCTCGGCAAGCTCGCCGAAGAACACCTCTGCCGCCGGGCTCGTCGTGTACGAGACCACGAGCGGGCGGTCGCCGCCGTACACGCTGAAGCTCGTGTAGTAGGCGGTCTCCCAGCCGTCGACGATCAGCACGTCGTTCGCGCGCAGGTCGCGCCAGAACTGCTGCCAGCCGCCGTCGCCGAAATGGGCGACCGTCGTGGCGAGGAATTGCAGCCCGGGCGATGACGTGGCGGGATCTTCGACCACGAGCTTGCCGCGCCACGCGGGCGTCGTCAGTTCCTCGAGCGTCGACGGCGGTGTGCCCTGGGCGGCGTCGAAGTTGAGGGCGACGAAGCCGTAGTCGATCGGCGTGACGAGCGCGGAGTCGCCGAACTGGTCACGGATGTCCTGTGGGATCGCGGCACGCCGGCTCGAGACGTATTCGGCGAACACGCCGGCGTCGCGCACACGGGCGAAGGTGAGGTTGTCGACGCCGAAGAGCACGTCGGCCTCGGGGTTGCCTGCGCTGAGCACCGCGCGGTTGACGAGCTGGTTCGCGTCGCCGGCCTTCACGATCGTGATTTTCGCGTTGTAGGCGCGCTCGAACTCGGCCAGCACCTCTTCCTTGGCATCGAACGAGTCGTGCGTCATCAGCACGAGTTCGGTGGGTGCGCCGGCCGCCGGCGCCGGCGTGCCCTGCACGATCGGCGTGGCGCTGGCCGGAGCGGTCGCCGTGGGCGTCGCGGTCGTCCCGCCGCCGCCACAGGCGGCGAGCGCGAGCGCGAAGAGGGGGGCGATGAGCAAAGCGGGCACGCGGATGATCCGCATCTGGATTCCTTCCAGCTGCGAGACCGCTGATCGCCTGGACCGGGACGGGTCGAGCCGTCGAAACGGCCGGCGTCCCGGGACGCCGGCCGGAGATCGTTCGCTGATCGGTGCGAAGATCGGGGCGGGCCGCATCCCTACGCAGGTATCAACCTGGTCAGGTTCCAGGGGTTGGCTCCGAGGCCTCTCAGCCGCCATTCAGGCGGCACCCCCAGCGGTCTCTCTTTCGAGATGGCCCGCAGCGTCCCACCGGCGGCGCCAGCACGCAAGACGGAGTTGCCGCCCGGCGTCGCGGTCAGGCGAGGTTGCGGAGGCGCGGTGAGAACGTGATCGCGCCGAGCGCGATCACGACCATGAGCGCCGAGGTCATGCCGAGCGCGAGCTGCACGCCGATGATGGCCGCGAGCACGCCCACCAGGAACGTGCCGAATGCCGTCAGGCCGAACTGCATCATGTAAACGCTCATCACACGACCGCGATGCTCGTCATCGCTGTACGTCTGCACCAGCACGTTGCTGAACGACTGACGGCCGGCCTGGCCGATGCCCATCAGCAGCATGACCGGCGCCGTCACCCAGAACCAGGTCGACGCCGAGAAGGCGATCAGCATGACGCCCTGGAAGAGCGAGGCGATCAGGAACAGCAGGCCACGCCGCCGGGGCGGGAGAGACGCGATCACCAGCGCTCCGATCAGCGAGCCGGCGCCGGCAAAGCTCATCAGCAGCCCGAGCTTCTCCGGCCCTTCGTGCAACACGCTCGCCACGAACCCCGGGAGCAGGAACATGTATGGCATCGACATCAGGATCAGCAGCACGTTGATGCCGAGCACCGCGCGCAGCGTGGGCTCATGGAGGATGTAGCGGATGCCGTCCAGCATGCCGCCGCGGTCCCGTCGCGGGCGGGGCGCCGTGCCGGTCCGGACGGCGGCGTCCGGAGCGGGTGTGCTCGGCACCTTCGTGAGGAAGGCAACGGCCCAGAGATACCCGCCGGTCATGACGAAGTAGACCCACTGCGGGCCGACCACGGCCAGCAGGAACCCGCCGATCGCGGGTGCGAACAGGCGCATCGAATTCTGGCCGGCCGAGTTGAGGGCGACGGCGTTCATCAGCCGACGCATGCCCACGATCTCGGGGATCATCGACTGCCGTGAGGGCATCATCAGCGCCTGCACGGTGCCCTGGATCATCGCCGCCACCATCAGCCAGCCGACGTTCAGCGTGCCCGCGATGATCAGCACGGCCACCGCGAGCGCGTTCAGCCCGCTCAACAGCTGACCGACCTGCACCACGTGCTTCTTCTGGCGGGCGCGGTCGGCGAGCACCCCGCCGAAGAGCGAGAACGCGAGCATCGGTGTCGCCGAGGCCAGCTGGACCGTGCCGAGCATCGCGTACGACCCGGTGAGTTCGAACACGAGATACCCGCGCACGAGCATCTGCATGTTCATCGAGGTCATCTGGCCGAGCATGGCGAGGAAGAACCAGCGGAAGCCCGAGTCCTTCAGCGACTCGAACGTGCCGAGCGAGAAGCGACCGCCACCCCCGCCGTCGGGCGCGGGCGGCCCGCTCGCGGAGCCCATGTCGGGGCCGGGTGCCGCAGCTGCCGGCGGTGGAGCGGCCGCGACACCGCTTCGACGCGACGGACGATCCGTCGCGTCGATCTGTTGTGTGCTCACTGCTAACTCCGCTCCTGCCGTCGGCACGCGGTCGGCGGGCAGGAATGTGCTGCGAACGTGAACGTTGACGTTCACGGTAGGGTGCGGCGGTGCCGGACGCTACCGCGATCGCCACGGGTGCGCCAGCGCTCGCGCGCGAGCGCGCGGTTCTTAGCTGCGGCCTCGCTGCCGGCGGGCGGCTAGAGGCCGAAGAGTTGCCAGCCCGGGCGCCCCGCGCCCGGGCCCGTGCTCTCCGGCAACAGGCCTGCGCCCGGCGATGACGCGAGCGCCTTCTCGATCGCCCAGCGCGACAGGCCCTGGACCGCTTCCATCTGCGCCATCTCGTCGAGCGTGTAGAAGCCGGCGCCGGTGATCTCGTCCCCGTCGAACGCCGGCTCGCCCTCGATCGGGTCGAGGCGGAAGACCACGTAGAGGTTGGTGCTCGGCCCACCGATCGAGCCGCCGAGCGAGTGGCGGAAGGCGATCACGTCCCTCACCTCCGCGCGAATGCCGGATTCCTCGAGCACCTCGCGCTCCACGGCTTCGGTCAGCGGCTCGTCGTGTTCGACGTATCCGCCGGGAATCTGCCACGAGCCGGCGAAGGGCTGCCAGCCGCGCTGCACGAGCAGCGCGCGGTTCTCGCGCATGACGACGCCGGCACAGCCGATCGAGAAGTCGCCGTAGTGGATGAACCCGCAGCCGCTGTCGGGACAGGCGATGCGATCGCGACCGCCGTCCGGCTTCGTGGTCAGGCTCGTGGCACAACGTGGGCAGTAAGTCAGCGTGGCCATGTGCAGGTCCTCCGTCAGACCGTCGCGCTTGCGGGGGCGCCTGCGCGCGACCCCAGGCGTGTGCGCAGGAACTCGCGAGCCTCGTCGAACAGTTCTGGCGGCGACTCGCCGTGACCGCCGTCGAACCAACGCAGCGTCTTCGGCTCCGCGAGCGCGGACTGGAGGCGCTCGCCGCCGTCCTTCGTCACGAGCACGTCGCGCGTGCCGTTCGCCATGAAGGCGGGCCGGCCGCCGGTCAGCGGCGCAAACGTGATCGGGTCCGTGATCTCGAAGGCGAGCTGTTCGTCTGCGGCGAGGTCGGCGAAGTCCGTGCCGGCGACGTCGAAGCGCGAATACGGGCCGGTGCCGCCGACGAAGAAGGCGCCGGCGCCGAGGCGCGCGTCGAGCGCGAAGAACGGCAGGCCGATGCGGCAGCCCATGGAGATGCCGAGGAAGCCGATCGCGTCGTGGCGCACATCGGCGCGGTCGTGCAGGTAGTCGACCGTGCGCATGAGGTCCTGGATCGCCTGCATGCGCTGGTCACGCGTGCGGAAGATCAGGTCCGGCCGTTGCGTGCGCAGCCGCCCGCGGTCATCCGGCGTTTCGCGCGAGCCGAAGCCGTAGGCGTCGACCGCGACGGTCATCAGGCCGGCCTGGGCCCACTCCTGATGGATCGGGCCGGACGTGCGCTGCGCCCACGAGTGGCGGCCCATCGGGGTCGAGCCGTGCTGGAGGATCACGGCGGCGAACGGCCCGCCGCTCGCGGGGTACGTGAGCGTCGCGAGGACGCGCTCGTCGTGCGTCGAGGCGAAGGTGACGCGTTCGCGCCGAAGGCCGTCGAGTGGCTGGAGCGTGAGCGGATCCGACACCGGTTCCGGCTCGCTGGTGGCGAGGAGCGGCAGCGTGCGGTCGTATTTGTAGAGGTGGCGGAGCAGCGCTTCGGCGATCGGCATCGGGTCCCCCTCGTGCAGCCGGCGCATCGTAGCGCCGGCGTGAACGCTCCGGGCTACGTCGCGGCTCACGGTGGGGGCGCAAAGTCCACGATCAGCGCGGCGTGATCGCTCAGCACGTCACGCCGCGCGCTGCCGGCTCCGTCGTTGCTCATCGGCGCCCCCCATTCGTGGTGCACCGCTCGCAGCCGCGGGAGCAGGCCGGGCCCGACGAATGCCTCGTCGAGCCGGAAGCCGTTGCCGCCGTTCGGTGAGTACCAGGTGTAGGCGCGCGCCTCGTCGCCGTGGAGCTGGCGGAGCGCATCCGGCCAGCGGCCGTGCATCGCGTCCATCCAGTCGTGGTGCCGGCGGTCGAACACCGCCGTCTCTTCGTCCACGCCCATGCGACCGGTGTTCGTGTCGCCCACGAGCAGCGCGGGCCCGCCGCGCCACGCCCGCACGGACGCATACACGGCGTCGAGGAACGGCAGCTTGCGGCCGGTGACGAAGTTCGGCACGTGCATAGCGCCGAGCGCGAAGGGGCCGCCGAGATCGTCCGGTGCGCCCACGCGCGCCATGATCCAGCGTCTGCGATCGACCGGAGCGCGGCGCACGGCGACGCGCCGGAGCGGCCAGCGTGCCGCCACGAGCAGCGCGTTCACGCGCGGATCGCGCGCGTCGGCGGTCGTGCGCTGATAGCGCAACCCGAGCGTGGCCAGTGCTTCGGCGATCGCGCGGCTCGGCGGCGTGCCGCGGAACTCGCTGAGCGCGACGGCATCCGGTGCCCAGCGTGCGATCTGCTCGACGATGCCGTCCGCCCGCCGGCCGCCGCCGGCGCGGATGTTCCACGCGACAATGCGCAGACGGGTCATCCGCGTTCTCTCGGCCCACTCACGGGGCGACGCCCGCCGGGATCGCGGTCGCGGTCGCGGTCGCGCGGCCCGGGCGGCTCGGGTGGCTCGGGCGGTGACCCCGCCTAGTTCGGGTCGAAGCCATCGCGTTTGCCCTCGCGACTCGAAGCGGCCGCGTACTGGAAGATGCCACGCGCCATCGACGAAGGCTCGAGCGTGGCGCGCGTCTCGTACACCTCAGCCCGGAGATCATGCGCTTCGCGGGACGACGGCTCCGCGCGCACGGCGACCTCCACGAGATGGCTGGCGAGCCGGAGATCGCCCTCGTCCCGCAGCGCCTTGGCGCGGGCAAGCACTGCAGCGAGACCGCCGGCGAGCGCGACCCACTCCCGCGCTTCGTCGTCCCGTGGCGCCGGCAGCAGCCGGTCCGGCTCGCCGTCCCACCAGCCGCCGTAATAGCGCCACACATTGCGCACGAGGAACTGGGGGTGGTCGTACACCGGCCGCAGGTACGGCTTCGCGAGCGCAGCCGCGGGGATCTCGACTTCGTGCAGCACGCGGTCCAGGGAGGCGCCCGCGTTCATCAGCGCGAGCACCTGGCCCTCGATCGATTCGAGCAGCCCGGCGGTGTCGTCGAGCGCCTGGCGAATGCGCTCGGCGCCGAAGATCGGGAGTCCGTGTCCGGGCACGAGCAGCTCCGCGCCGAGCGCGGACATCTGGCGCAGCGCCGCCGCCCATTCGCCGACCCAGCGCTGCGCCTTCTGCGGATTGCCGGCATTCGGCGTGGCCCAGATGAAGAGGTCGCCGGCGGCGAGCAGCCGCCGCTCGGGCACCCACGTCCACGTCGCGTCCTCGGTCTCGCCGCGCGCGTGGTGCAGCTCGAGCGTCAGATCGCCGACACGCACGCGCAGCCGGTCGCGGTAGGTGACGTCCGGGAAGCGGTAGTCGGACGGCCACTCGAATCGCGGGCTGAGCGGGAGTCCAGGACGCGCGAACTGCCGGCGGTTGATCGCCCCGTTCCAGCCGCGCGTGCGCTGATAGCGACGGAAGTGCTCCGGGATCCGCTCGTGTCCGTACACGAGCGGGCGTGTCGAATGGCGATCCTCGGATTCGCGCTCGAACGGTCCCACGCCGAAGACGTGGTCGACGTGGTGGTGGGAGAACACGGCGGCCGCCAGCCGCGGCGCGGGGCGCCACGCCCGCACGGCAGCGTGCAGGCGCTCGGCATCGTTCTGTGCGCCGGTGTCGAGCATGACGAGCGCCCCGCCGGCGTCGATCGTCGTCGCGGCGGCGAGGCCCTTGTAGTAAAGGACGCCGTCCGCGATCTCTTCGGCCTGGCGGTCGTTCCACGGCACGGTGACCGGGTGCGCGTCGATGACGGTGTCGATCTCGCCGCGCCAGAGCCGATCCGCGAACTCCCGCAGTCCCGCCATCGCCTGCCTCCGTGCTCGATGCCGGCTTATGAGCCCCGGCTGTACGGAGCGAAGCTACCGCCTCGGCACGCCGAGGATCTCCTTCGCCTCGGCACACGTAGCCACCGGTCGCCCGACCTCCGCGGCGACCGCCTTCGCCTCTTCGATCAGCTGGACGTTCGTCGGCGTGCGCGGCCCGGCGAATGGCTCGAGCCCGACCTGCACGTGCCCGCCACGCTCGAGCGCGTGCCGCGCGAGCCCGCAGCCGACGACGTCGCCGCCGATCGCAGAGACGAGCCACGGCAGGCCCGTGCCCTCAAGCATCGCCAGGTACGCCTCGAGGCTCGGCAGCGTGGGCGGCAGCCCGAATGAGAGCGGGCGCGCGCCGAAGTAGAGCTTGACGAAGGATCCGGCCGGCAGCCGCGCCGCCTGGTGATACGCGAGCACCACGCGCAGGAAGCCCGGCTCGAAGATCGAGATGCTCATGCCCACGCGCAGCCGAGCACACGTCTCGATCATGTAGCGGGCGTCGCGATACGTGTTCAGGTAGACGGTGTCGACCGGTCGCGGCAGCCCGTCCTCGTCGGCGCCGCCGAGATTCGTCGTGCCGGGATCGACGAGCCCGAGCGTGAGCAGCCCCGCCTCCGCCAGATCGACAACGTGTGCGTAGCGCTCTTCGACGTTCGTGTGCGGACCGCCGCTCGCCATCGTGGGATAGAGGATCACGTCTGGCCGGCGCTCCCGGATTGCGCGCCACGCGGTCGCATAGGGCTCCGTCGCGTGCCGTCCCGCCCCGCCGATCACCGCGTCGTCGTTGTGGTTGTGGATCACGGCAGCGCCGGCTTCGAGGCAGCGCAGCGCGTCCGCGGCGATCTCGTCCGGGGTGCGTGGCACGTGCAGGTTGACGGTGCGCGGCGTCCCGCCGTTGATCGCGGCCTCGATGATCACGGGCGTGGCGTCGGCCATGGCGAACTCCTCACCGTGAGCCGCCGGCCCGGTGTGGGGCACCACGCCGCCGGCCTCGCTGCCGGGGATGCTACTCGCGCGCCGTGGGTGATCGGTGGCACGCAAGAGCCCCCGTCAGCCGGACGGGGGCTCTGTGCTCTCACGCCCTGACCTGACCCCCTGAAACAGATCCACCGCGAGAGTGAGAATCGCGGTGGACAGGAAGGGGTCTT
>JAQBZW010000267.1 GCA_027622315.1 Chloroflexota bacterium
GGGAGAGGGGAGGGACGGAGGGGGAGACGGGAGGGACGGACGGGGAGAGGGGAGGGACGGAGGGGGAGACGGGAGGGACGAGCGAGACGAGCGAGACGAGCGAAACGCTCGCGACGCGTCTCAGGTGCGTTGCGCGCCGGCGCGGGACGTCAAGCGCGCCGAGGCGCGTGTGAGCGCGTCCGTGGACGCGTGAGCGTTACCGCCCGCGGAGGCGCGGATCGAGCTCGTCGCGAAGGGCGTCGCCGGCGAGGTTGAAGGCGAGCACGGCGAGTGTGATCGCGCCGCCCGCGAAGAGCGCCTCCGACGGGTTCTGGTCGAGCGAGTTGCGCCCCGCGTTGACCATCTTGCCCCAGGTCGTCTTGTCGGCCGGGCCGAGCCCGAGGAAGGAGAGCGAGGCCTCTGCGAGGATGTAGGGGCCGATGCTGATGGAGAAGATCACCACGATCGGGGCGAGGATGTTGAGCAGCACGTGCTGCACCATGATCCGCCGGTCCGTCGCGCCGTACGAGCGCGCCGCCTCCACGAACGGGCTGGCGGTGATCGCGAGCACCGCCGAGCGCGCGATGCGCGTCGACGTGGCCCAGCCGAGGAACCCGAGCGCGGCGACGGTGAGCGGCAGGTTCGGCTGATCCATCACCGACACGAGCAACAGCAACAGCACGAGCCCGGGGAACGCCTGCACCGCGTCCACGATGCGCTGAATGACGAGATCGACGCGATCGAAGACCGAGACATGCTCCGCCACCTCGGCGAGCTGGCTGGGAGCGGGCCGTACACGGCGCAGGCGGCGTTCGCGGTCGTCGTCGGCTACCGCCACGACTCGATCTTCGGCGAGTCAGATACCAGCCGTGCGATCCAGTCGATGATGCTCACGGCATGGGAGGCGGGCGTCGGTTCGAACTTCGTTGGATTCCACGGCCTCGACGCGGTTAAGCCGCTGCTTGCCATCCCGGACGACGTGGACGTCATCGGCATCATCCCCTTCGGCTACCCGGCGAAGCCCGTGGGAACAGGCAAGAAGCGCCGAAAGCCGATCGGCGAGGTGGTGCACCGTGGCCGGTTCGGGGATCCGTGGGAGTAGGGGTGTGGACTCGGCGGCTGCGTCGAGCGAGAGCGGGTCGGACTGGGCGGGCGAGCCCGCTCAGCTCGCCCGCCGGAGGGGATGCCCTAGGTGGTCGCGGTCGCAGACTCCCGCGTCGGCGCGGCGCTCGCGCCCGCGATCCAGAGGATGCCAGGCGAAGGCTCGTTCGTAACCACGGCGGGGAGCACCGGGCGCAACTGCGAGACCGCCGACGGCGATTGCGTGCGTGAGCGGCCCAGCGGCATGCAATTGATGCAGTCGCCGTGCACCAGCAGTCGGCTTCCACACAGTCCACAGGATTCCATCGAGCGCCCCCCTGATCTCTTTCGTGACGACCATCACTATCGGGTATGCCTGTGAACGGGATGTTTTGGGATCTGTAGTGGGCGCGGTCGAAAGCTGCGAATCTCTGGCAGGCAAGCAAATTAGCAACACAGCCGGACGCGCCCATTCGAGGCACGCGGGAAACGCGAGCCCGCGTCATTAAACACGGCATCGAGGGATGGACACGCGCGACGCGCGGACTGGACGCTGCGTCGCGATCCACGGCGACGCCCGCTACCTTCTATCGGGGAAAGGACCGCAGATGGCCAAGACCGAATCGTTCGACATCACGACCGGCGCAGACCTCCAGGAGGTCGACAACGCCGTGAACCAGGCGCGCAAGGAGATCATCGGCCGCTTCGACTTCAAAGGGGTGCTCGCCGAGATCGAGTTCGATCGCGCGAAGGGCACGCTCGAGATCCACACGACCGACGATTTCAAGCTCGACGCGATCTGGGAGGTGCTCATCGGCCGCTTCGTCTCCCGCCAGGTGCCGATCGCGAACATGAAGCGCGGCGAGCCGGAGCGCGCGGGCGGCAACACGGTCCGCCAGCTCGTGACGCTCGTGCAGGGCATCGACAGCGACACCGCGCGCCAGATCTCGAAGTTCATTCGCGATCAGAAGCTGAAGAAGGTGCAGTCGCAGATCCAGGGCGACGCCGTGCGCGTCTCGGCCCCAAACCGCGACGATCTCCAGACCGTGATCACGGCCGTACGCGCCGAGGAGTGGGGCGTCGAGCTGAAGTTCGGCAACTACCGGTAGCGCGCGGGCGGAGGATCGCCGGGCGTCCGTGCTCGCGCGCGGGCCGGTGCACGCTAGACGTACGCGGACTTTGCGACCGAGTACGTGGCGTCGAACGCGGGGTGGTCGACGACATCCGTGTGGTGCTTCCGGAGATGCGCGAGGAACGCGCCCCAGTCAGGTTCGTGGTCCTGCTCGAACTCCTCGAAGAACTCGTACGCGATCTCGAGGATCTCGTTGCCGAGCACGCTGTCGTACTTCGCGCCGGACAGTGCCTCCTCCGAGATGCCAAGCGCCTTCGCCTGATACTCGGCGACCCCGTTCAGCCGGGCCGCGATGCACGGATCGTTGCCGAAGCCGGTGTTGAAGAACGCGACCTGCGCGTCCGTGCCGTTGAGGCCGGCCCATGCGGCGAGCAGCACCCGCGCGCGCTCCTGAATCGACCCGGCGCTCTCGTTGTCAAAGCCGGTGCTCGGCTGCTCCCCGGTGGCTTCGAGCACTGCATAACGGGCGTGGCCGCGAAACGCCGCGATGCGCGCGGCGTTGGCGTCGATCCGGGCGGCCGCGACGATCGTGCGACGCACACGGTCGAGCCCATTGACCCACTCGCCCAGCTCCTCGAGCCGGGTGAGGATCGCGCCGTACGGTCCGCCAATCGTGTCGACGGCAGCCGGGATCGGGTGGCCTGTGCCGGCATGGGCGATGTCGATCAGCCGGAGCAGCCGGCTGCGGTCGATGCCCGGCCCGTTGACGAAGAGATGCGCGATCATCGAAGTGAGCCGCGTGAGGTTCACCCGACCCATGCCCTCGCACCAGCGCTGGAAGCCGTCGAGGTCATCTGAGTCGAGTTGGTAGCTGTCGAACTCGAAGCGCTTCAGCCGAACGGCCCGTGCCGCTCCGAGCGTCGGATGCGCGTGCTCAGGTGTCGGCGCGGAACCACTTGCGCCGGCTGAGCGCTCGGGCGCGCGTGTGCCGAGCAGCAGTCGGGCCGTGGCCCGGTTGCCGGCGGAACGTTGCATGGATTGCACCGCTGTCTGCCATCCGCCCCGCGCAGGCGCGCGATCGACGCCGAGTGCCGGCGTGGGGGCGGGGCGGTGAGCGGGCTGGATGCGCAGGCGATGTCGTGGCAGCACGGTGCGCGCAGTCCCTTCCGACGTGCGCCGCCGAGTGTACGGGAGCAGCGGCGCTCCGCGACCCGAGCGCTATTGCACCACCACCGTGCCCGTCATGAACGGGTGGATCTGGCACAGGTACGCGAACGTGCCCCGCGTGTTGAAGCGCTGGCTGAACGCCTGGTTCTCGTTCAGCGTGCCGGAGTCGAACGCCCCCGCCGCTGACACCGT
>JAQBZW010000268.1 GCA_027622315.1 Chloroflexota bacterium
GGGCGTGGAGCGCGTACCGGCGCGCATGCCGCACCCGCACACGGGTGTGGGGGGTGTCGGCTGGCTGCGCGCGGTCGCCGTGACCGTGAGCGGCGAGCTCGCGCCCGACGCGCTGCTCGACGGCTACGCGTTGCTGACGGCGGAGGAGGCGCGCGCTGCGCTCCCGTCCGACGTCGAGCGCCTGGTCTTCGCCGCCGGGCTCGCGCTCTTCGACTGAGCGCACGCCGGCCGCGAGCGCTGCTCGCGTGACGCCTCGCCGCACAGGCGTGTGATCAGTGCGCGCACACTCGCGATGTTGCCGTGAAGCGCCGCGGCAGCCTCGGCAAGCAGCAGCGAGCGCTCTCTCTCGCTCACGTCCGCTCGGATGCGGGCGCCCTCAATCAGCATCGAGACCGCGAGCAGGTCCTGGAGCAGGCCGTCGCGCATGCCGTGGGCCAGTACGCCCGGCTGGTCGATCTGAAGCGCTGGCTGGTCGGACATGGCCTCCCCCTCCGGGGTGGGCGGTTCGGTGATGCTTCTAGGAACGGACGGCGAGCGCGGGGCGTTCCAGACCCCGGATGAGGGTCCTCCCTGATCTTCGCAGGCCGCGCTGGAAGTCGATACAACGAAACAGGCCGCCCCGAGGGGCGGCCTGTGCCGATCAGGAGCCGGGAACGGCGCCTAGTAGTCTTCCATCCCCATCCCGTTGCCACCGCCCGCGGGTGCGGGCCGCTGCGGGATCTCGGCGACGGCCACCTCGGTGGTGAGCATCAGCGCTGCCACGGACACCGCGTTCTCGAGCGCGACGCGTACGACCTTGACCGGGTCAATGATGCCCAGGTCGAAGAGGTCGCCCATCTTGCCCTCTGCGGCGTCGTAGCCCTGGCGCGGGCTCTTCGTGTTCTGCACGAGTTCAATGATCACTGAGCCCTCGGCCCCTGCGTTCTCGACAATCTGGCGGAGCGGGGCGGTGAGGCACTTCTGGACGAGCAGCGCACCCGTGCGCTCATCGCCGGTGAGCGTTGCGAGCAACGGGTCGATGCTCGACATCACACGGATCAGGGCGACGCCGCCGCCGGCGACCACGCCCTCTTCGACCGCGGCACGGGTGGCGGACAGCGCGTCTTCGACGCGGAACTTCTTCTCGCGCACTTCGATTTCGGTGGCGCCGCCGACCTTGATCACGGCCACGCCGCCGGCGAGCTTGGCGAGCCGCTCCTGCAGCTTCTCGCGATCGAACTCGGAGGTCGCGTCGTCGATCTGTGCGCGGATCTGGCGGATGCGTGCCTGGATCGCCTCATCAGAGCCTGTGCCCTCGATGATCGTCGTCTCCGACGAGTCGGACACGATGCGGTGCGCCCGGCCGAGGTCGGCGATCTGCGCCTCTTCCAGCGAGCGCCCCATGTCCTTCGTGATGAAGGTGGCGCCGGTGAGGATCGCGATGTCTTCGAGCATCGCCTTGCGGCGATCGCCGAAGGACGGCGCACGCACCGCGAGCGGGTTCAGCGTCCCGCGCATCTTGTTGACGATGATCGTCTGCAGCGCGGTGCCGTCGAGCTCGTCGCAAATGATGACGAAGTTCTTCGAGACCTGGAGGACCTTCTCCATGATCGGGAGCAGCTCGTCGATCGCGCTGATCTTCGCGTCCGTGATCAGGATGTAGGGGTCGTCGAGCGACGCCTCCATGCGGTCGTTGTTCGTGACGAAGTACGGCGAGAGGTAGCCGCGGTCGAGCTGGAGCCCGTCCACGACCTCGGTCTCGAAGTCGAGGCCGCGGCCGTCCTCGATCGTGATCACGCCGTCCTTGCCGACCTGCTCCATGATGTCGGCGATCAGTGCGCCGATCTTCTTCTCGTTCGCGGAGATCGAGGCGACCGCTTGAATCGTCGCCTTGTCCTCGACGGGCACGGCGAGCGCGCGCAGCGCATCGACCACGACGCGCACGGCCTGCTCCATCCCGCGACGGAGGTAGATCGGGTTCGCGCCGGCGGCGATGTTGCGCATGCCCTCGTGAAAGAGCTCCTGCGCGAGCACGGTGGCGGTGGTGGTGCCGTCACCGGCGATGTCATTCGTCCGGATCGCCACCTGCTTCACGAGCTGTGCGCCCATGTTGTGGAAGCGGTCCTTGAGGTCGATCTCCTTGGCGACGGTGACGCCGTCCTTGGTGATCACCGCAGGGCCGTAGGACTTGTCGAGCACGACGTTGCGGCCGCGCGGGCCGAGCGTCACCTTCACGGCGTTCGCGAGGATGTCTACGCCGTGGCGGAGCTCGCGGCGTGCGTCCTCTTCGAAGCGGAGCCTCTTCGCGGGCATGGTTCCTACCTTCGTGTCTGTGTCAGGTCAGCGCCTCGCGGGAGCACCGCCGGCCGCTGCCGATGCGAGGGCGCCCGTCGGGCGCCCTCCGGATGCAGCAAGCCCAAACGCCTACTTCTTCTTGGCGGCCTTGGGCGTGGCGCCGTTCTCTTCGAGCCGTGCAAGCACGTCCTGGAAGCGAATGACGATGTACTCCTGCTTGTCGACCGTGACTTCCTGACCCGTGTACTTCTGGTAAAGCACGCGGTCGCCAGAATTCAGCGAGATCGTCTCCACGACACCCGCGTCGTTCATCTTGCCCGGGCCCACGGAGACCACCGTCCCGTGCTGGGGGCGCTCCTTCGCGGAGTCCGGAATCACGAGCCCGGAGGTCGTGATCTCTTCCTCCTCGACGGCCTGCAGCACGATGTGATCTGTGAGCGGCACAACCTTCGTCGCCAACGCAGCCTCCCTGACGCTACCCGGGCTCGCCCGCGACTTCGCGGCGAGCCTCCTCGTTCATGTTTAGCGGGCGGGATGTTAGCACTCATCCGAGGAGAGTGCTAGATCGCAGCTCCCCACCTGTTGGCGAACGCGGCCCGAACTGGCTCGATCGTGCGGATCCTACCTGAGCCCCAGCTGGGAAAGTGACGGGCCGGCGGTGGGGGCGTGTCTGGCTACCCGTTTTCGTGTAGACTGTGAGACACGGAAACGGGTAGGTGGGGATCATGACACGTGAACCGGGCGAGGCACCTGAGGGCCACGCACCCAATCCGGCTGACGGCGTGGATCGCGACGCGTGGGATGCCGGCGGGGTGCGGTCGCTGCGCGGGCACCTGCGTGCGAGCCAGACCGAGCTCGCCGCGCGTCTAGGCACTCGTCAGCAGACCGTCTCCGAGTGGGAGACCGGTGTCAGTCGTCCCCGGCGCATGTCGCGGCGACTGCTGCGGCTCGTCGCGGAAGAGAGCGGATTCTACGAAGCAGGACCTGCCCCGGCGGCGGGAGCGGAAGGCGGGCAGGAGTCCGCGGCGGGTGCGGCGCCGTGATCCGCCGCATCGGCGCGCCGGCGCCCTCGGTGGGTGCGCACGGTGACCGGTTCGTCGCCGCGGATCGGCCGCTCGAGGAACGCGAGCTGACGGCACTGTGGTTGCTGGGGCGCGTGCCCCCGTCGGTGCTGCCGTGGCCGCTGGTGCGCCCGGGGCGCG
>JAQBZW010000269.1 GCA_027622315.1 Chloroflexota bacterium
GCCCGCACCGGCGTCGTGGCAGGCGCGCTGTGCGTGACGAAGCCCGGCGCGCAGGCGGCGATGCCCTCACGCGCCGAGATCGAGGCGCTGCTCACCGGCAGCGCCTGAAGCGGACGCGGGGCGGGGTCGCGTGCGCTGACGCTAGACGGCGCGGCGGCGGACGGGGTCGAGACGCTCAGAGAGCACGTCGCTGAGGAAGTTCAGCGCGGCCATCATCAGCGCCAGCAACACCACCGGACCGAGCACGTAATGCGGTGCGTCGCGCATGAAGCGGCTGCCGTCGAGCAACAACTGGCCCAGGCTTGGACTCGGCGGCTTGTCGCCGAGCCCAAGGAAATTGAGCGCCGCCATCGTCAGCACGGAGGCGACGACCGCAATCGGCAACTGCACCGTGAACGCGCCGAAGGTGTTAATCGCCACGTGACGAAAGAGGATGCGCCGGCCCGATGCGCCCATGGCGCGCGCCGCGAGCACGTACTCGCGTTCGCGTTCACGCAGCACGCCTGCGCGGGCGAGCCGTGCCGAACTCGGGATGTTGAAGACCGCGATCGCCACGCCCACGCTGAACAGGCCGGGCCCCATGATCGTGATCAGCACAATGGCGAGGAGGATGCCGGGGAACGCCAGCAACGTATCCACCCCACGCATGATCACGATGTCGGTCACGCCGCCGCGCCAACCGGCCGTGTAGCCGATCGCGATCCCCGCGAGCCAACCCACGATCACGGCACCGAGCCCGTTGATGATCGTGCGCTGCAGCCCCACGGAGTTGCGCGCGAGCAGATCTCGCGAGAGGTGGTCCGTGCCCATCGGGTGCGAGATCGTGGGGGAGAGGTTCTTCGGCTCGCGCAGGATGAAGTTGGGGTCGGTGCTGTCGAAGACCGGGAGCACGAACGCGAAGAGCAGCAGCGCCGCGAGGATGACCAGCGCGATCAGGCCGCGCGGCTCCTTCGCCACGCCGACGATCTCGCCGAGGATCGGGCTCCACCAGCGCGGCGCGGTGCTCGCGGCGAGCACGGGCGTCTGGCTGGCTGACTGCGTCTGCGCCATCTACGAGTCCGCCGATCCACCGAGCCGGATGCGCGGATCGAGCGCGACGTAGACCAGATCGACCAGCAGGTTGACCGTCAAGAAGATCAGCACGAGCAGGAGCGTGATCGGCTGCATCATCACGTAGTCGCGGTCGCGGACCGCAGTGACGAGCGCACGGCCGACGCCCGGCCAGGCGGTGTCGGTCCGCTAGCGGACCGACACCGCAACCGGGGTTCACATATCTTGCGGCGTCGCTGGACGGGGATCTGCCAGTCGTGCCTGAGCGCTTCAGGCCGCCGAGGGGAGGTGACCGGCCCGATGCAGCCGCACCACCTCTTCGATCTGCGCTCGGCACTCGCAGGCGTGCCGGCGGAGGCTCGTGAGATCTCGAATCACGATCCGCTCGCGCCCGAGCGAAATGGCGTCCTGATCCTGGAGTTCCCCCAGCGCTTCGCTGATCGATTGGCGGCGGACCCCGAGGACCTCGGCGATGCGGCCGTGCGTGACGCGCATCACGCGCCCTGCGCCGTAGGCACTGAGCACCAGCAGCCAGTAGGCGGTACGCGCTTGGATCGGATGGTGCGCCGGGCAGTTCAACGTGCGTTCGAGCCACTTGATGCTGTACGCGGCGTGCATGAGCACGGCGTGGGTGACTTCCGGCGACTCGCGCATCACGCGCCGGAAGTGCGACATCGGCACTGCCAGCATCGTCGCCGCCACGTCGACGACGAGCGTGCAGTCGGCGACGCTGTCGTCGAGTCGCGCGGCGGCAATCGAATAGATGGCGCCTTCGCGCCCGCGACGCAGGTACGCGAACTGGGTACCGTCGACGGCGGACAGCACGCCGGTCACCAGCCCGCGGGTGGGGAAATAGACGTGGGAGAGCGGCGTGCCCTGCCGCTGCAGCACTTCCCCTTGGTCGAGCTCGAGCAGAATGGCGGCGTCCGTAATCCGTTGCCGGACGTTATCGGGCAGCGACGCGAGCACGAGGTTCGCGTGCGCCCGGTCGCGCTTGCGGTGTGTGGTGGGCGAGGGGGCAACGTGCTGAGTGATGGGAGCTTCCGCGCTCGCGCGGCAGATCCCCGGCAAACGCGCGAAGGCGCCGCAGGGTGTCGGCTCGGGCGGTTGAAGACGGCCGGTTGGCCAGCGTGCCGTTGAATAATAACGAATTTGGGCGTGATCAACGACCGTCCGGCATGATGGGCCGTGTGACCGCGGCCGGTGGCACGCCGACCTGCCGCGCGCTGTGGCCCGATGATCGCGCGCGGGAGGAGTCGTTGACGATGCCACAGCCGTTCGCCGGTGTGCGCGTAATCGATCTCTCCGATCGCCTGTCGGGGGCGTTCGCGGCGCGACTGTTTGGCGACCTCGGCGCTGAGGTCGTGCTTGCCGAGCCGCCCGGCGGGCATCCGCTGAGGCATGAGCCGCCATTCCTCGACGACGAGCCCGGCCCCGAGCGCTCGGTGCTCCACGCCTATGCCAACTGGAACAAGCGCTCGCTCGTCGTTCCCGACGAAGCCGCGCTGCGCGCGCTGCTCGCGGACGCCGACGTCGTGATCACCACGCGTTCGCCCGTGAGCACGCTCCCGCTCGCCGCCGCGCTCGACGCGCTGCCGGCAACCGCGGTCCACCTGTCGGTGACCGCGCACGGCCTGGATGGCCCGCTCGCGGCCGTCCCCGGCAACAACCTCACGGCGAGCGCGCGCACGGGCTGGGCGTATATCAACGGCTACGTCGACGAGCCGCCGCTGCAGATGCCGGCGCGACAGAGTGGATACGTGGGCGGCGTCGCGGGCTTCGTGGCGGCCGCCGCCGCGCTCTCTGAGCGCGATCGCACGGGCCGCGGCGGGCTGGTGGACGTGAGCGAGCTCGAGGCGTTCGCACTGACGTGCCACCCGTGGGGCATCGCCGCGATCTTCCAGGCTCGCGGCTGGACGCCCGGACCCGGCGGGGGACGCCGCCGGGGCATGCCGGGCCCACTCTACGAGGCGGCCGACGGGCTGATCAACTTCGGCTTCGGCGACTGGCACAACTGGACGCAGGGGATGGATCTCTTCGGTCTGCGCGAGCTGGGGAGTGACGAGCGCCTGATCCCCGATCGCGGACGCCACAGCCAGGACATGGCACCGGTCGTGGCGGGAGTCGCGCGCAGCGTGCACACGATGCCGCGCTGGCCGCTCTTCCACGCGCTCGCGGCGCTCCGCTGCATCTCGGGGTGTGTGCAGGACATGGCCGATCTGCTTGCCGATCCGCAGCTTGCGGCGCGTGACTTCTTCGTCGAAACCGAGATCGCGGGCCGGCGCGTACGCGCCTCTGGCGCGCCCGCGAAGCTCAGCCCCGCGCCGTGGACGCTCGCGCGTCCCGCGCCGCCGCTCGATGAGGCCGCGGGGCAGCTGCCGTCGCCCG
>JAQBZW010000270.1 GCA_027622315.1 Chloroflexota bacterium
TAGGCGGCGGCTGGTAGCCGCCACCTAGCGCCGCGAGATGACCGGCCAGGCGAATCGTGCGCAGATCGGCGCCGTAGGGCCCGACCACCTGCACCCCCACCGGTAGCCCTGACTTCGTCAGTCCCAGCGGCGGCACCGTCGCCGGCAGGTACGCCATCCCGGTGAGGATTGTCCAACTCACGATCTCCGCGTAGCGACGGCTCTCGCCATTACACGTGAGCGCCCGCGTCTGGAACGTGCCGTCCTGCTGGTGTGGGAACGCCGGGACAAACGTCACCGGCATCAACACCGCGTCGTAGCGCTGGAAGAACTCCGCCCACCGCGCCCGCACGCCCTCACGGGCGGCGTGATGGTCGAGCCACTCGCGGTGGCTCATGGCGTCGTTACCGCTCGACTGGCTCGTGGCCGCTCCCACGAGCGACATGCCAAGCGCACTCGCCTCGCGCGGATCGAGTGCCGGTCGCGCGGCGCGGTCGACCGCGACCCCGGACGCCTCGAGGGCGTCCGCCGCGTCACTCAGCACCGCGAGCAACTCGCCATCGACCGGACAGAACGCGTCGTCGAGCCAGGCCGCGACGCGCAGTGAGGTGATGTCCGCGGGTGGTGCAGCGAGATCGGCGACCCACGGCTGCGCCTGTCGCACCAGCACCTTCAAGAGCAGTTCCAGATCTTCGGCCGAGCGGGCGAGCGGCCCGATCACGTTCACGTCCGCCTCGATCGTGCCCCCGGCGACGTGATCGAGGTACCCGGTGCTCGGCACCAGCCCAAAGCTCGGCTTATGTCCGAACACGCCGCAGAACGAAGCGGGGATACGGATCGAACCGCCGATGTCGGTCCCGATCTCGAACGAGGTCAGTCCGGCAGCCACCGCCGCCGCCGCGCCACCCGACGACCCTCCCGGCACCCGATCGGCGTTCCACGGGTTCACGGTCGTGCCGAACATCGGGTTGAAGGCCTGGACGTCGCCCGACCAGCGGGGCAGGTTCGTCTTGCCAAACACGATCGCGCCCGCCGCCTTCAGCGCCGCGACGGTCGGAGCATCGTGCTGTGGTACGTGTTCGGCCAGCTCCGTCGCGCCCCCGGTCGAGCGCATGCCCGCGGTCTGGAGCGCGTCCTTGATCGTGATCGAGAGTCCGTGCAACGGGCCCACCGCGTCACCGCGCCTCAGCGCGGCGTCCGCGGCGTCCGCAGCGGCGCTCGCCGACTCGAAGTCCTCGGTGACGATCGCGTTCAGCGCGGGATTGATGCGCTCGAACCGCTCCCGGTGGAGCCCAAGCAGCTCACGGCTGCTTAGCTCGCCCTTGCGGATCGCAGCGGCCTGCCGCGTAGCCGACCAGAGTGCGGGATCGTCAGACACGGGGATCCTCCGTCGGTATCGCACCGGGGCGTGAATGGAGCCCCTCCAGTATCGGAAGCTCGGTCAATCGCGCGCGCGGGCGTCCGATCCACCGTGCGCAGGCGCGGTTGATCGAGACCTGATTCCGCCCGCCGTATGCTCGACGAGGCCCGAACCACCGTGATTAGCCAGGAACGAGGCGCCATGCTTGGCGCGACACCGCGACTTGTGGCCCTCGGCACTCTGCTCTGGCAGGACCACCTGCTGCTCGCGCCGTCGACGATCCCGGGCGATCCCCCGGGCTGGCGCTGTCCGGGCGGCTCGATTGAGCTCGGTGAGCGCGCGGAAGACGCCGTCACTCGAGTGTTCATCGAGGAGATGGGCCGCCGAGTCGAAGTGCTCGAGGCCCTGCCAGTGGTCGAGGACATCCGGTCGCACGGAGGCGAGACCGGACACGAACTCTCGTTCCCGTTCGTCGTGCAGTGGCGCGACGGCTATGAGCCATTCGATCTCGCGCCCATCGAGTGCTTCGAATCGACGGGTGAACGGTTCCAGGCACGCTGGGTGCCACTCGCCGATCTGCACTCGGGCGGGTTGACGATTCACCCTGCGGGGTTGACCGCGGCGTTGTTCGATTGGCTCAATCGACGCGCCACCCCCGCCGAGGAGGTCCCGCCCCGCCGCCGGACACCGATCCGCCGCCCGCTCGCGGACGGCGAGACCCGCCGCGGCGCCCAGCGTGTCGTCGCGCTCGGGCACCTGCTCTGGCGCGATCACCTGCTGCTCCATCCGGTGGTGGAGGCGGGCACCCCGATCGCATGGCGGTCGCTTGGCGGGGGTGTCGGGTTTGGGGAACGGGCCGCGGACGCCGTGCACCGTGAGTTCGTTGAGGAGACCGCGCGCGCGGTAGAGGTCGTCGAGTCAAAGGGCGCGGCCGAGAACATCTTCGAACGCGACGACGCGATCGGGCACGAAGCGGTGTTCGAGTACCTGGTGCGCTGGGCGCCCGGCCACGAGCCGGAGAGCCTCGACGACCTCGAGTGCGTGGAGTCCGGTGGCGGTCGCTTTGCGGCGCGCTGGATGCCGCTCGAGGAAGTGCTGAGCGGGCGGAACGTGATCTACCCCGACGGCTTCGTCGATCGCTTACGCGGCTGGCTCAGCGAGGGTGCAGACGCCTAGCTCGCACGCGCAGCTGTCGCCGCGCCGCCTGCGGACGCCCACACCTCGGCCCGACTGCGAACGCCAACACGCGACATAGGAACACCCCGGCCGCGAAGCCGGGGTGCTTGTGCTGCGCCGGGCTCAGAGCTCTGCGCTACCGCAGTTGCTCGACGATCGCGCCGAGTTCGAGGAAGTGGTCCGCCAGCGCACGCATCTCGAGCGAGGTGCTGCGGGCGAACGAGACCACTTCGACGCGTACGCCGCGCGCCTGCACCGTCTCCACCGCACGGGCGAAGTCGGCGTCTCCGGAGACGATGGCGATGATGTCCAGGCGGTCGGCCATCGTGATCATGTCGATCGCCATCTCGACATCGAAGTTGCCCTTGATCGATCCGTCGGCGAAGCGCTTCAGCGGCTTCGTCACGATCCGGTACTCATACGGCACGAAGGGCGCCACGAACTTCTGCTGCTCGATCGGCTCCGACGGGTCGTCCGAGACCGGCGAGTAGGCGGTGGCGCGCACGACCTCGCGATTGCGCGAGATCATGGTCAGGAGCTTCCCGGCGTTAATCGGCTTCTCGTCCGCGTCCTGCCCGTAGAGCAGGTTCGGCACATCCACGAAGATGCCGAGCCGCGGCCGCGGCCCAGCCTCGGTGATGCGGCGCTCGAGCGCGTTGAAGCCCTGCTTCAACTCGAGCAGCATGGCGCGCTGCTCGTCGAGCAGTGCGCGCAGGTCACCGTTGTCGTGCGCGCCGTTGTCGGTGGTGCGCGTTGCGCGCTCGGGTGCGCGACGCGCGGGAGTGGAAACGACCGCGGCCGGCGCCGCGGGTGCCGGCTGCTCGGGTTCGGGGGCGGACTCGGGCGCTGCTTCGCGCGCCTCCGGCGTCTTCGCAGCCGTGGCCTCCGCGGCCGGCTGCGAAGACGGCCGGCGGCG
>JAQBZW010000271.1 GCA_027622315.1 Chloroflexota bacterium
AGGCCGCAGGTGAGCCGCACCGGCCGGATCGGCCGCGTCGGCGCGCTGGTGCTCGCACTCGCGGCGGCGCTGATCGCGCTCGCACCGCCCGGATCGCGAGTCGCGACCGCCCAGGAACCGCCGACGCTCGAGATCTCCGCGCGCTTCGACGTGCCCGAGCCGACGCTCGGGCAGCGCGTGCGGCTGCTCGTGACCGTGCGCCACGCGCAGGATCTGATCATCACCGTCGAGCGGCCGAACGCGATCCCGCCGCAGGTCGACTTCGTCTCGGCGGAGCCGGGCTCCAGCCGCTTCGATCCGATCGGGAGCGGCGCGACCACGACCTACGTGTTCGTGCTCGCGCCGTTCACGCTCGGCCCGATCGGCCTCGGCGACCTGCGCGTGGGCTGGCTGCGCGCGAGCGGGGAGACGGGCTCGCTCCCGGTGACGGCGCCGCCGCTCACCGTCGTGCCCATCCGCTCAACCGGCGACGATGCGCTCCGCCCGCTGAAGCCGCAGGTGCCGGTAGGCGGCGCTCCACCGGGCTGGCAGCGGCCGACACTCGCCGTGGTCATCGCCCTCGCGGTGGTTGCCGCCGCCACCACGGCGACGTTTGCCTGGCGACGCCGCCGCGCACGCGCGCGTAGCGAGGACGTGGTCGCGCCCGACACGAGCGCCGAGCAGTCCGCGCGCGCGAAGCTCAACACGTTGATCACGCCGACGCGAGACGCGACGGCGCACTACCAGCACTTTTACGGGACGCTCTCACTCGCGGTGCGCGAATACCTGCGCGACCGCTACGGCTTCAACGCAACCGCGCTCACCACGAGCGAGCTCGAGCGGAGGATGGTCGCCCGCGGCGTCGGCCGCTGGCAGGCGCGGCTGGTGAGCGGGCTGCTCGATCGCTGCGACGCAGCGGTCTACGCGCACGACTACCCGGACCCCGCCTCGGCCGACCACGACCTCACGCTCGCGTACGAGATCATCGAGCTGTCGCGGCCGCATGCCACGGTCGCGGACGTCGCGGTGAGCGCATGAGCTTTGCCGCACCCGAGCTGTTGCTGCTGTTGCCCGCGGCGGCGCTTGCGACCGCGGTGATCGCGCTCGTCAGGCGGCGCGGCTCGGCGCTGCTGTTCGCGGATCCGTCCCCACTGCGCGCAGCCGCGCGCCCCACCTGGCGGCTGCGCCTGCGCGCGCTGCCCACCGTGCTGCGCTGGATCGCCGTCGCGCTCCTGATCGTCGCGATCGCGCGTCCCCGTGAGGGACTCGCCGTCACCACGCTGCCCGAGGAGGGTATCGACATCGTCGTCACGGTCGACGTCTCGAGCTCAATGACGACGATGATCGGCCCGGGGACCTCTCGTATCTCGGCAGCACGCGCCGTCGTCGGCGAGTTCGTGACCGCGCTCAGCGGCGATCGCGTGGGGCTCGTCGTCTTCCAGGCACGCGCGCTCACGCTTTCGCCGCTCACGCTCGACCGCGTCGCCATCCTGCGACGTCTCACGGCGTTGCAGCCGGGGTTGCTCGAGGACGGCACCGCGATCGGCCTCGGCGTCGCCGAGGCGCTCAGCCTGCTGCGCGACTCACCGGCGCCCAGCCGGGTCATCGTGCTGCTGACAGACGGGGACAACAACGCCGGTGAGATCGATCCGCTGACGGCGTCTCAGCTCGCGACGGCGCTCGGCGTGCGCCTGTACACGATCGGCTTCGTCGGCGGTCGTATCGGCTCGCCGATCGATGTGCTCACCCTGCGCCAGATGGCGCAATCCACCGGCGGCCGCTACTTCGACGCGACGACGCAGGAGGAGCTGGCCTCTGCCTACGCGGAGATCGGCGATCTCGAACGCTCCCGGGTCGGGGAGCGCCGGTTCACGAGCTTCCGCGAGCTCGCGCCGCCGTTGATCGCCGCGGCGCTCGCGCTGCTCGCACTCGACTACGGCCTGCGGGCGACGTGGCTGCGGCGGTACCCCTGATGCCGGCACCGCTCGCCTTCGACGTCGCGCAGCCGATCGCGCTGCTCGCGCTGCTGGTGGTGCTGCCGGTGCTGTACGCGATGCACATCGCCGCGAGCCGCGAGCGCGCCGCGGCTGCGGCGTACGGTGGTCCGCCGGAGCTGCGCGTGGGCGCGGGCGCGGGGCGTCGCCGCCTCCGGGACGCGCTGCTGATCGGTGCGATCGTGCTCTCCGCCATGGCGCTCTCGCGCCCCCGCTGGGGCGAGTCGGACGTACCGCTCGAGCGTCGCGGCATCGACGTCGCGATCGCGCTCGACATCTCGCGCTCCATGTCGGCGTCGGACGTTGCCCCGACACGCGCTGCCGGCGCCGTTGCCGGTCTGTCGGCGCTGCTCGCCCACCTCCCGGACGACCGGGTGGGGCTGGTCACGTTCGCCGGATCGGCGCTGAGCCGTGCCCCGCTGACGACGGACCTCGGTGCGATCCAGCAGCTCGTTGCGGGGGCGCAGGGCGAAGCGCCGCTCGTGCAGGCCGGGTCCAGCCTCGGCGCAGCGATCGATGCGGCGCTCGCGATGCTCGATATCGACGACCCGGCGGACACGCAGGTGATCGTGCTCGTCTCGGACGGCGAGCAGCCGATCGCGGGCGCGGGCACGCCCGCGATCGACGCCGCGCTCGAGCGCGCCCGGGAACGCGACGTGCGCGTGTACACGGCGATCGCCGGGACGGAGGCCGGCGGTCGCCTGACAGACCGTGCCGCCACCGCGCCGGAGTTGAGTCGCGCCGACCCCAACGTGCTTCAGCGCATCGCGGACGAAAGCGGCGGGGAGGCGACCACGGTGCAGGCGATGCCGGGCCTCGCGGTTGAGTTCAGACGCATGAGTCAGTCGCTGTTCGCGCAGGAGACCCAGACCGCGCCGATCGAGCGCTTCCAGTGGTTCGTCGGCGTTGCGCTCGTGCTGCTGCTCGCGCACGGCGCGCTCGGCATCAGCATCGGACGGCGGCCGTCGCGGCGGGGACGTGGTCCGCGCACGCGCAGCGGCGCCGCGCCGGCGCTCATACTGATCGCGCTCGTGGGCGCCGGCTGTAGCGGCTCGGTGCTCTATCAGGCGGTCACGCGTGGGAACGCGGCGTACGAAGCGGCGCGCTACGACGCCGCGCTCGCCGCGTACCAGGAGGCCGCGGAGCTCGCGCCCGAGGACCCCGCGGTGCTCTACAACCTGGGCAACGCGCTCCACCAGCTGCGCCGCTACGAGGAGGCTGCCGTCAGCACAGGAACGGGCGCCCGGCTCGTCGAAGATCCCGCCCAGGCGTTCCTGCTCCAGTACTCCGCGGGCGCGCACGCGTTCCGCCGTGGCGTGCTCGAAGAGGCGCGCACGGCTTACATCTCCGCGCTCCGCCTCGAGCCGGATGATGCGGACGCCAAGGCGAACCTCGAGCTCGCGTTGCGCATCCTGAACCCGCCGCCGCCCCCG
>JAQBZW010000030.1 GCA_027622315.1 Chloroflexota bacterium
GACGTGACCCGTGCGCTTGCCAGGCGGGTCGGGCTGGTCGGGCCGGCCGCCCCCGAGCGAGTGTCGCCCGTTCCTGCGGCAGCCACGGCGAGCGTCGGCGGTTGACCCGCGCGCCGATCGCCCTGGGGATCGCTCGCATTTCGGCGCGCGAGAAGCGTTCTGTTACAATGTCGACCAGATTAGTCGTGAATCCTGGGAATCACTCCATGCTGCTGAGCACCAAGGGCGACTACGGCGTGCGGGCGCTGATCGATCTGGCGAAGCACGCCGGTGAAGGCCCCGTGCAGCGGTCGGACATCGCGCGTCGCCGGCAACTGCCGGAGTCCTATCTCGATCATCTGCTTGCGCAGCTGCGGCGCGACGGCTTCATCCGGAGCACGCGCGGGCCCGGCGGTGGGCATGAGCTCACGCGAGCGCCGGCCGAGATCACGCTGCTTGCGGTGCTCGAATGCCTCGAGGGATCGCTCGCACCGATCGGGTGCGTAGCGGAGGCCAACCGCGGCGGCGAGTCGATGTGCGGGCAGTCGTGGGTGTGGCAGGGCATCTATGACGACATGCGCAAGCGACTCGAAGGAATCACCATCGCCGAACTCGTGGAACACGAGCGCGCACATGAGCGCGCTGCGGTCGCCAACTACTCCATCTGATCATCGGCGCGGCCGACGCGCCTCCGTGTTTCGAGAGAGCGAGTCGCGTCGCCCATGACGCCCGAGGCCAACATCCCCACGCTCGTGACAGCCGAGTCCGGCATCGCCGACTCCGTGCTCGACCTGATCGGCAAGACGCCGCTGGTGCGCCTGCAGCGTATCGGCGCGAGCGTCGGCGGCGCAGAGGTGCTGGGCAAGTACGAGGTCTTCAATCCCGGCGGGTCCGTGAAGGATCGTATCGCGCACGCGATGGTGGAGGCCGCGGAGGCCTCCGGTGCATTGCGTCCCGGCACCACACTGGTCGAGCCGACCTCGGGCAATACGGGGATCGGGCTCGCGATGGTCTGCGCGCGCAAGGGCTACCGGCTGATCCTGACGATGCCGGAGGACATGAGCGTGGAGCGCCGGCGGTTGCTCGAGCGCTTCGGCGCCGACCTGGTGCTCACCCCGGCGATTGAGGGCATGACGGGTGCGGTGCACGCGGCGCGCGAACTCGTGGAGCAGCACGGGTACTTCATGCCGCAGCAGTTCGACAATCCCGCGAACCCCGAGGTGCATCGCCGGACGACCGGTCCCGAGATCCTCGAGGCGACCGGCGGGCGCGTGGACGCATTCGTCGCCGGCGTGGGCACCGGCGGTACGATCACCGGTGTCGGGGAGGTGCTGCGCGCAGCGATTCCGGACGTCCTGATCGTGGCGGTCGAGCCGGCGCGTGCGCCGGTGCTCCAGGGCGGTCGCGCCGGGTTGCATGGGATCCAGGGCATCGGTGCGTCGTTCGTGCCCGGTGTGCTCAACCGCGAGATCTACGACGAGGTGTTGAGCGTCCGCGACGACGACGCCTTCCAGATGACGAAGCGGCTCGCGCGTGAAGAGGGCCTGTTGCTGGGCGTCTCCTCCGGCGCGAACGTGTGGGCGTCGCTGCAGATCGCGCAGCGGCTCGGCCCGGGGAAGCGAATTGTGACGATGCTCTGTGACACCGGCGAGCGCTATCTGAGCGTGACGCTGTAGCGGTGTGCGCGCCACTCGCGCCGAGCCGGCGATGGTGACTACAGATCGTAGGGGCGAGGCGCGGCATGCTGCCGCGGGTGACGTCCCAGCACGAGAGGACCGTCGGATGCCGATCAGCGTCTATATTCCCTCGCCGTTTCGCCGGCTGACGGCGAATCGCGAGTACGTGTCGGTCGAAGGCACGAGCATCGCGGAGGTGCTGGACGCGCTCGAGACGCAGTACCCCGGCTTCGCGAACCTCGTCTATGACGGCGAGCGCAAGGTGCCGACGCACATCAACATCTACCTGAACAACCAGGAGATTCACGATCTCCAGGGCACCCTGACGTCCGTGCACGACGGTGATCAGGTGGCGGTGATCCCGGCGCTCGCGGGCGGCGCGGACGAGTCTCCGGCGAAGGCGTCCGGGAACGGCGCCGCGCCGGCGTCCACGGCACTGACGCCGGACGAGGTCATGCGCTACTCGCGGCACATCATCATGGGCCAGGTTGGTCCGCAGGGTCAGCGCAAGTTGCGCAACGCGAAGGTGCTCGTGATCGGCGCGGGCGGGCTCGGTGGCCCGGTCGCGCTCTACCTCGCGCTCGCGGGCGTGGGCACGATCGGCATCGTCGAGTTCGACGTCGTCGATCTCTCCAATCTGCAGCGCCAGATCCTGCACCAGACGGCGGACATCGGACGCCCGAAGCTGCAGTCCGCGAAGGAGAAGCTGCTCGCGCACAATCCGCACGTGCAGGTGGTCGAGCACAAGATGCCGATCACGTCCGACAACGCGATGGAGATCATCCCCGAGTACGACATCATCGTGAACGGCGCGGACAACTTCGCCACGCGCTACCTCGTGAACGACGCCTCATACCTCGCCGGCAAGACGCTGGTCGATGGCGCGATCCTGCTCTTCGACGGGCAGGCCACGGTCTACAAGCCGGGCAGCGGCTGCTACCGCTGCCTCTACCCGGATCCCCCGCCGCCGGGGCTGGTGCCGTCGTGCGCCGAAGCCGGCGTGCTCGGGGCGATCACGGGCATCGTCGGCTCGATTCAGGCGACCGAGGTGTTCAAGCAGATCCTCGAGATCGGCGAACCGCTCGTGAACCGCCTGCTCCTGATCGACGCGCTGTCGATGGAGTTCCGCACGATGAAGATCCGCCGCGACCCGAAGTGCCCGCTGTGCGGCGACCACCCGACGGTGACCGAGTTGATCGACTACGACGCGTTCTGCGGCTCGCCGCCGCTCGAGGTTCCGGTCGCGACCGAGGCCTAACGCTCAGACAGCAGCCAGCGGTCGTGCGTTCCTGTGCGGCCCGACGAGGAAGGACCAACGATGGCAGTGAAGGTGCACGTCACCTCAGTCATCCAGAAAGTCGTTGACGGTCAGCGCGAGTTCGACAGCGACGGCGCGACCGTCGGCGAGCTGCTCTCGAACATCGACCGGCAGTACCCGGGGTTCGCGCAGCAGATCATGGCGGCCGACGGCAAGCTTCACCGCTTCGTCAACATCTACCTGAACGACGAGGATGTGCGCTTCCTCGATGGCCAGGAGACCGCGTTGTCCGATGGCGATACGGTGTCGATCCTGCCCGCGCTCGCGGGTGGCGCGCGTTAGGGCCGGCCCGGCGATGCGCTACAGCAGCCTGCTCGATCTCGTCGGCAATACCCCGCTGGTCGAGATCTCGCAGCTGTCGCCGAATCCGAATGTCCAGATCTTCGCGAAGCTCGAGGGTCAGAACCCGACGGGCTCGGTGAAGGATCGCATCGCGAAGTTCATGATCGAAACGGCGGAGCGCCGCGGCGAACTCGTCGCGGGGCAGGTGATCTGCGAGCCGACGTCCGGCAACACCGGCATCGCGCTCGCATTGATCGCGCTCGTGCGTGGCTACCAGATGAAGGTCGTCATGCCGGATGCCGTCAGCCGCGAGCGCATCGAGTTGTTGCAGGCATTCGGCGCCGAGATCATCTTCTCGCCGGGCGAGCTCGGCTCGAACGGATCGGTGGCGCGTGCCCAGGAGCTCCGCGCCGAGCATCCCGACTGGTATTTCCCGTTTCAGTACGAGAACGAAGAGAACCCACGGGCGCATTACGAGACGACAGCGCCCGAGATCATCGCGGACCTCCCCGATGTGAGCGCGTTCATCGCCGGGCTGGGCACGGGCGGAACGCTGACGGGTGTCGGCCGGCGGCTCAAGGAGCACAACGCCGGCATCCGCATCATCGCGGCTGCCCCGCATCCCGGGGACATGGTCCAGGGCCTCCGCAGCATGGAAGAGGGCTACATCCCGCCCGTCTTCGACGAGGGCGTGCTCGATGGCCGCATCGTCGTCGACTCGGAGACGTCCTTCCGAACGACGAAGGAACTGACGCAGCGCACGGGCATCTTCGCCGGCATCTCGGCGGGTGCGGCCGTGCGCGCCGCCCAGCGCACCGCCGAGCGGATGGAGGGCGGTCAGATCGTCTGCCTGCTAGCCGACGGCGGCTGGAAGTACCTCTCGACGGGTCTCTGGAGTCGTGACTACGACGCGATCGTCGAGGACGTGAAAGAGAAGCTCTGGTGGTGAGCGGTCCACGCGCGCGCGTGCGAGCGCCCGCGTCGACTGCTGGTCTGCCGTGACGAGCGCCGCCGGGCGCGGCGCTGATCACGCGCTCACGACACCACTGCCGGGGGGCATAGGCATGCATGACAGGCTCGTCAGCTGCGACTGGGTCGCCGCCCATGGCGCCGATCCGGACGTACGGCTGGTGGAGGTCGACGTGGATACGGAGGCCTACGGCGAAGGGCACCTCGAAGGTGCGCTCGCGTGGAGCTGGACCGCGCAACTCCAGGACCCGCTGACGCGCAACGTGCTCGCGCAGGCCGATTTCGAAGCGCTGATGGCGCGGTCGGGGATCGCGAACGACACGCACGTCGTGGTCTACGGCGACAACAACAACTGGTTCGCCGCTTATGCGCTGTGGCTGCTCGAGCTCTACGGGCACGAGCGCTGTTCGCTCATGGACGGCGGGCGCGTGAAGTGGCTCGGCGATAGCCGCCCGACGACCTCTGCCGTGCCGGCCGTCACGCCCACGAGCTACCGCGCGACCGCCGCGCTGCCCGGACGGCGGGCGTACCGGGACGAAGTGCTCAGCGCGATCGGCGGTCCGGTGCGGCTGGTGGACGTGCGCAGCCCTGCCGAATTCGCCGGCAGCGTGATCGCCCCACCCGGCGTGAGTGAGAGCGCCCAGCGCGGGGGACATATCGCCGGGGCGGTGAACGTCCCGTGGGCACGCGCAGTGAACGAGGACGGCACCTTTCGCGGCATCGACGAACTGCGCACGCTGTACGCCGGCGCGGGCATCACGGGCGACGGTGAAACGATCGTTTACTGCCGGATCGGGGAGCGCTCGGCGCACACGTGGTTCGTGCTCACTCATCTGCTCGGGTACACAAACGTGCGTCACTACGACGGCTCATGGACTGAGTACGGTTCGCTGATCGACGTCCCGATTGAGATCGCGGAGGCCCCATGACGACCAGCACACACGTCATCCAGCAGAGCCTCCTCCGCCGCGCGCTCGCGGCGCGGGACGGTGGTCGCCTGCACGTCCGCTTCGCTGCAGCCGTCGTCGATCGCTATCGGGAGCAGGCAAGCGCGCAGGTCATGCGCACGCGCACCGTCGGTCGCATCGCGCTCCCGGGGCGCTGGACGCTCGATTTCGGGATCGTCGATGGGCAAGAGTTGGCGGGGTCCGCGGAGGTCCATGTGCCGTTCCAGGATCTCGTCGAACGCCTGCCGGAGGGCGAGTGGGATCACTGGATCGAGCACCTCGTGGAGACACCGGCGAGCGCGGCCTTTCTCCAGATGCGCATGACGCCCTCCGCCTGCATCGACGACGGGGAGACGCAGGACTGGGACTGAGCGTCGTCCTGCGATCGCGCGCGGTCGACGACGGCCGCGCGGTGAACTCGTGCCACTGGGAAGCAGGAAGGGACCGGGCATGCCGCAGATCGCTCGCGCGCTTGTCGAGGAACTGATCGCACACGCGCGCGAAGAGCTGCCGAACGAGTGCTGCGGCATGGTCCACGGGCGAGACGGCGCGGCCGTCGCCGTCCATCGCGTGACCAACGTGGCGGCAAGCCCCTATCGCTATGAGATGAACCCGCTCCAGATGATGCGCCTGGAACGCGCGCGCGATGAGAGCGGCGAGACGCTGTTCGCGATCTACCACTCTCACGTGGCGTCGGAAGCCCGTCCCTCACCGACGGATGTGCGGATGGCGTTCTTCCCGCCCGGAGAGATCGAGCGCGAGCCGATGTTCCCGGACACGTTCTACATCCTCGTGTCGCTCGTCTCGGAACCGCCATCGGTGCGCGCGTTCCACGTCCGCACCGGAGGCGTGGTCGAGGAGGAGCCGATCGCGGTCATCGAAGCCTGACGGCTGCCGCGTTACGCTCACCCCCCATGCCTGACGCTTCCGCACCCGCCCCGCTCCGGCTCGGTCACACCGAGCTCGTATGGGGGCAACGCACCTACGTGATGGGTGTGATCAACGTGACCCCGGACTCGTTCTCCGGCGACGGCGTGGTCGATCCCACGGCCGCCGCGTGGCGCGCCCGCGAGATGGTGGACGCCGGGGTAGATCTGATCGATATCGGCGCGGAGTCCACGCGACCGGATGCGGAGCCCGTTTCCGCCGAGTCGGAGTGGCGGCGGCTCGGGCCGGCGCTGCTTGCCGTGCGGCGCGTGGTCGACGTGCCGATCAGCGTCGACACGTCGAAGCCGGAGATCGCGCGGCAGGCGTTCGCGGCGGGTGCCGACGCGCTCAACGATGTCATGGGATTGCGCGGCGACCCCGAGCTGGCGGGCGTGCTGGCGGAGTCCGGCAAGCCGGCGTTCCTCATGCACAACCAGCGCGGCCGCGTGTTCGGCGGCGACGTGATCCGTGACGTGCGGGACGGGCTCACGGCGAGCATCGCGCTTGCTGAGCGGGCCGGCGTGCCGCGTGCGCGGATCGTGGTCGACCCTGGCTTCGGCTTCGGCTGGGGCCCCGTGCAGAACCTCGAGCTCGTGCGCCGGCTCGGTGAGCTGCGCGCGCTGGGCCGGCCGATCCTGATCGGCACGTCGCGGAAGTCCACGATCGGCTACGTGCTCGACCGGCCGGAGCGTGAGCGCCAGTGGGGGACGGCCGCCACGATCGCGCTCGCGATCGCCGGCGGCGCCGACATCGTGCGCGTGCACGACGTGCGCGAGATGCGGGAGGTCGCACGCATGAGCGACGCGATCGTGCGCGGGTGGCTGCCCGACGATGACGGCGGGACGGGGGGTGGCGCACGTGACGCGTGAGCGTGAGCGCGCCCGGCGCGTCTACCTCGGGCTGGGGAGCAACCTCGGCGATCGCGTGAGCAGACTGCGCGCCGCACTCGATGCGCTGCATGTGGCCGGTCTGGAGATCGAGGTGGTCTCCGCCGTCTACGACACGCCGCCATGGGGCGTGACCGCTCAGCCGCGGTTCGCGAACATCGTCGCGGTCGGGCGCACACGCTTGGAGCCGTTCGCCCTGCTCACGCTCGTGAAGGCGATCGAGACGGACGCTGGACGCGACCAGGACGCCGAGCGCTGGAGCGCGCGACCGCTCGACGTCGACATCCTGCTGATCGAGGGCGAGGTGATAGACAGCGAGCTGCTGAGCATCCCGCACGTGCGCATGCACGAACGCGGCTTCGTGCTCGTGCCGCTCGCGGAGGTGGCGCCGCGTGTCCGCCATCCGCTCTTCGGGCTGACCGCGAGCGAGCTGCTCGACGAGCTTCAGGCGATCGAGCGCGAGGGCATCGAGGTGATCGAACCGGCGGGGTGGTACGCCCCCGCCTGAGCCACGCCTAGCGCGTGAAGGACTCGGGCGGCGGTGCACCCTCGGCCGCGGCCTCCACATCCGTCTCCGGCATGTGCGATGCGGGATACGTCGGTGCGGCGGGCGCCGGCGGGTAGTCTGCGGGGTCGTCCCAGTCCGTGTGCGCCATTGTGTAGCCCACCCAGAATCCGAGGCCCGCGATCAGTGTGAGGGCGATGCCCACGGGCACGGCAACCACGAGGTACGAGCGCCGGGTGGCGCCGATCAGGAACACCAGCAATTGCACGAGGGAGAGCGCCATCAGCGCGCGTCCCAGCTGACGCGTCTGCTCCTGCGTCACCCGTTGCCGCCACCGGAACGGGCCGCTTCGGCCTCCATCTCCCGACGCAGATCCGGCGGGAGCAGATTGGGAATGCCGTCGCTGATCGGGTACTGCTCGCCGCACGCGGCGCAGCCGAGCGTGCCCTCCAGCACCTCGCCCTCGCTTTCAGCGGTCGCGGTCAACGTGAGCTCACCTTTGCACAGCGGGCACGCGAGGATGTCCATCAGGTCACGGCGCATGGGGTCTCTTTCGTGTGTACGAGACGGAATGTTAGGTGCGGCCGGTGAGGGCGGCAAACCTCGACGCGCCCTTCCCCGACGCGGCGGATCGCTCCCGGATCGGCAGGTCGATAGACTCAGGTAGTGATCACCAACGACGATCTCACGCCTGACCCCACAGCGTCCGAGGCGACGGTTCGACTCGCCCTTCACCGGACGGTGGCCGTGCTCAAGCCGGACTCCATCGCGGTCAGGCCCTCGCGTGCCGGGTGGGTGGGCCCGCTGATCCAGGCGCTGCTGGCGGCCGGCGCGGTCTGGCTGATCGTGCGCTTCATCAATGATCTGGCGCTGTGGGCGCTCGCGGTGCTCCTGCTCGTCGCGATGATCAGCGGGCCCGTGGCCGTGCTCGGGCTGGTGTACAACGTGGCCGGCGCGAACTTTCTGGTCGAACGACGCAAGGGTACGGCGCGCTGGCAGCAGGGCTTCCTGGGCCTCGGTCTCGGCACACAGGACCTCGTGCCCTTCGCGCGGATCAAGCACATCGAGGTCGACAGCGACGCCGAACTGCGGCTGAGCAGTGGCGACCGCCAGGATGTGATCCGATGGGTCGTGCGGCTCGTGAAGGACAACGATCGGGCGATCGAGATCGCCTCGGTGATGGCTCCGCGCCCGCTGGCGCGAGAGGGCGCTGAGCGGGCGAACCTGCTCGCGGACGCGGTCGCGCGCATGACGGGCACGCAGGCCCACCTGACCCCCGTTGCGGACGAGGCCGGGGCCGCAGCGGCCGAGCCGGCGGTGTCCGAGCCGGTGGGCCGTGGGGGAGGCGGTCGGAGACGGTACCGGCGCGTGGGCGACGTGGGCGACGAGCACGAGGGAGGTGAGTGATGGACCGAGCGATGGAACTGATGCGCGACGCGAAGACGATCGCCGTCGTGGGCGTGTCCTCGCGCCCCGAGCGCGATTCGCACGACGTCGCCCGCTACCTCCTGGAGCACGGGTACACGGTTTACATGGTGAACCCGACCGAGCAGGAAGTGCTCGGCCGGCCGGTGTACGCGAGCGTGAGCGAGCTCCCGGAAGCGGTCGACATCGTCGACATCTTTCGGCGGCCTGAGCACGTGGGACCGGTCGTCGCCGATGCGATCGCGGCCGGCGCGAAGGCGGTGTGGATGCAGCTCGGCATCGTCAACGAAGCCGCCGCCGCAGAAGCGCGAGCGGCCGGACTCGAGGTCGTGATGGACCGCTGCACAAAGATCGAACATCGCCGACTGGGGCTCGCGGCGGGCTGACCCGTCGGGTCGCCGGCCGCGCCGCCGCCTTCCGGGAGCGTCTGATACACTCACTGCTCAACGGATTCGAGCGAGGGAAGCGACTGCCGCTTGATCCCGAGCCTCCGTGAAAAGTGTGGTGTGTTCGGTATCTTCGCGCCGGGCGAGGATGCCGCTCGACTCACCTTCTTCGGCCTGCATGCACTTCAGCACCGCGGACAGGAGTCCGCCGGCATCGCCACGTCTGACGGCGAGCGCCTGCACCTCTACGCGGACATGGGCCTCGTCGCACAGATCTTCTCGGAGCGTCGCCTCGCGGGGCTGGCCGGGCACTCCGCGATTGGGCACACGCGCTACTCCACCACCGGTTCCAGCGTTCAGGTCAACGCGCAGCCGCTGCTGCTGGACGGCCCGGACGGGCCGATGGCGATCGCGCACAACGGCAACGTGGTGAACGCGGAGCTTCTGCGCGCGGATCTGGTCGAGCACGGCGTGGAATTCACGACCACGACCGACACCGAGGTGATCGCCCAGATGCTCGCCGTCAGTCCCGGGGACTCGATGGACGAGCGCTTCGCCACCGTCATGCGACGCGTGAGCGGCGCGTACTGCCTCACGATCCTGACACGCGACGCGGTCTACGCCGTGCGCGATCCGCTTGGCATCCGCCCGCTCTGCATCGGCCGCCTGAACGGCCACGGCTACGTGTTCGCCTCCGAGTCGTGCGCGCTCGATCACCTGGGCGCGGAGTTCGTCCGCGAGGTGGAGCCGGGCGAGGTCGTGCGCATCGACGCGAACGGCCTGACCTCCTCGTTCCCGATCGGCCGGGGAGCCGGGCCGCAGAAGCTCTGCCTCTTCGAGTACATCTACTTTGCGCGCCCGGACTCATATCTCGACGGCGAGCGCATCTACCCCGCGCGCATGCGCATGGGTGCGGAACTCTCGCGGGAGCATCCCGTGGAGGCGGACATCGTGATCGGTGTGCCGGACTCGGCCACCGCTGCGGCCATCGGGTACGCACAGGCATCCGGCATCCCCTACGCCGAGGGCCTGGTCAAGAACCGCTACGTCGGACGCACGTTCATCCAGCCGGACCAGCGCCTGCGCGAGCAGGGCGTCCAGCTCAAGTTCAATCCGCTGCGCGAGATCCTCGAAGGCAAGCGCGTCGTCGTCGTCGATGACTCGATCGTGCGTGGGACGACGACGCCGCGCATCATCGCGATGCTCCGCAAGGCAGGCGTCACCGAGGTGCACATGCGCATCACCTCGCCGCCGATCCAGTACCCCTGCTTCTATGGGGTGGACATGGCGACGCGCGCCGAACTGATCGGCGCCCACAACTCCGTCGAGCAGATCCGTGCCCACATCGACGCCGACTCGCTCGGCTACCTCTCGCTCGAGGGCACCGTGCTCGCCACCGGCGTCGGCGAGGGCCGGCACTGCACCGCCTGCTTCTCGGGTCAATACCTGAGCGAGGTCCCGCTCGAGCTGGACAAACTCGTGCTCGAGGGCGAATCGGGGCGGGACCGGCACAGTGTTCCCGGTGCGCCACGGCGCATCCCCGTTCGCGTCTGAGTCCCTTCCGCGCTGCCGTTCTGGTGCCTGTGACGGCGGCCGTGCGCGCCCGGCTCGGCAGGCGACGCCCCGGCCCGCTTCTGCCTGATCCTGCCAGCAGATACGCTGGTGACCACTCCCCCGAACCGAGCGAGCGATGACCGATCCACCGCACCGGCCTCTTCGTTATGCCGACGCCGGCGTGGACATCGCCGCGGCGGATGCCACCGTGCGCCGCTATGCGGACGTGGCGCGTCGCAGCACGCGACCCGAGGTGTTGTCGGCCGTGGGTGGATTCGCCGGGCTGTTCCGGCTCGGCGACCGCTTTCGTGACCCGGTGCTCGTGGCCGCCACAGACGGCGTCGGCACCAAGGTGCTGCTCCAGGCGACGCTCGGACGCTTCGAGACCGCCGGCCGCGATGTCGTGAACAACAACGTCAACGATCTGATCACGGTCGGCGCCGAGCCGCTCTTCTTCCTCGACTACCTCGCCACCGCCGATCTGCCACAGGAACGCCGCGTCGAGATCGTGGAAGGCATCGGTGCGGCGTGCCGAGAGAACGGGATCGCGCTGCTCGGCGGCGAGACCGCCGACATGCCCGATCTCTATCGCAGCGGGGATTTCGATCTCGCGGGCTTCGTCGTCGGCGTGACGGAGCGGGACGCGGTGATCGACGGCTCGCGGCTGGCGCCGGGCGACGCGCTGATCGCCCTCCCGTCGGGCGGACTCCAGACCAACGGCTTTTCGCTCGTGCGGGAGATCTGGGGGCTCGGCAAGGGCCTGGGGGAGGAGCACGACCGAGAGGTGCTCAACACGACCTTCGAGGAGCTCGGCGGCACACTCGGGGATGCGCTCGTCGCCCCGCACCGCTCTTTCTACCCCGCACTGCGTGAGCTCCTGCCGCGCATTCACGGGATCGCCCACATCACCGGTGGCGGCATCCCGGGCAACCTGCCGCGCATCCTGCCTGACACGCTCGCGGCCGCGATCGACCGCGCGTCGTGGGAGCTGCCGGCCGTCTTCGAGCTGATCCGCCGGACTGGCTCCATCGAAGAATCCGAGATGTTCAGCACATTCAACATGGGTGCCGGCATGATCCTTGCCGTGGCCGAGGCAGACGCGTCCGATGTGCTCGAGGCGCTGCCCGAGGGCGCGTGGCGCGTCGGCGAGGTGGTCGCGCGCGGAGACGGCTCCGCGATCCGCGGGCTTCCGGCGTAACCGCGAGCGGTGACGCCCCTCGGGGCGGGAAGGAGCGGGCGGTGCGGGCAATCCTCGCTGCTTACGACAAGACCGGGATCGTCTCGCTCGGGCGCGGGCTGATCGCGCTCGGCTGGGAGCTCGTGGCCACCGGCGGCACGGCGCGGGCACTTCGCGACGGGGGTCTGCCCGTGACGGAAGTCGCGGACCTGACCGGCAGCCCGGAGATGCTGGGGGGCCGGGTGAAGACCCTGCATCCGAAGGTGCACGGCGGCATCCTCTACCGACGCGGCCTGGCCGAGGACGAGGCCGAGGTCGAGCGCTTCGATGTGCCGGCGATCGATCTCGTCGCGGTCAACCTCTACCCGTTCGTGCAGACGGTGGCCGGCGGGGGCGTGACGCTCGGCGATGCCCTCGAGCAGATCGACATCGGTGGACCCACGCTGATCCGCGCGGCCGCGAAGAACCATCCGTCGGTGCTGCCGATTGTCGACCCGGCGGACTATGACGCCGTGCTCGCGGCGCTGGCCACGGCCGGCGGCGTGAGCGCTGGCGAGCGCCGCAGGCTCGCCGCGAAAGCGTTCCAGCACGTCGCGCACTACGACACCGCGATCGCGGAGTACCTGCGCGGCAACGATGACCCGCTGCCCGAGCAGCTGACTGTGGGCATGACGCGCGTGGCGGAGTTGCGCTACGGCGAGAACCCCCACCAGCGCGGCGCGTTCTATACGTACGACTCGGTACGCACGCCGCCGGAGGGCATCGGCCGCGTGATGCAGCACCATGGCAAAGCGATGTCGTACGTCAACTTTCTGGACGCGGACGCCGCCTTCAACCTGGTCAGCGACTTCGACGAGCCGGCAGTGGCGATCATCAAGCACACGAACCCGGCGTGCTTCGCCGTGGGTGATCGGCCGATGGAGGAGCTCTACGAACGCGCGCTGTACGAGGGCGATCACGTCTCCGCCTACGGCGGCATCGTCGCCTCGAACCGCGTGGTGGACATGGCGTACGCGACGGCGCTGCGTGACGTGCTCGGTCCAGAGACCGGGGCGCGCATGTTCTACGAGATCGTGATCGCGCCCGGCTTCGAGCCCGCCGCGTTGGAGCACCTGAGGAAGAAGTCGAAGGACCTCCGCATCCTCGAGGCGCCGATTGGCGATCCACACCGCGAACGCGTCGAGTTCCGCAGCCTGCGCGGCGGTGCGCTCGTGCAGACCGCGGACGTTTCGCAGGACGTCACGTTCGACGTCGTGAGCGAGCGGGCGCCGAGCGAGCGCGAGCTGGCGGATCTGCGTGCCGCGTGGGTGGTCTGCAAGCACGTGAAGTCGAACGCCGTCGCGTTCGTGAAGGACGGCGTGCTGATCGGTATGGGCGCCGGCCAACCGAACCGCGTGGGCAGCGCGGAGCTCTGCCGCCAGCAGGCGGGTGAACGCGCGCGTGGCGCGGTGGCGGCGACGGACGCGCTGATCCCGTTCCCGGACACGGTGGAAGTGTGTGCCGCCGCCGGTTGCACCGTGATTGCCCACACCGGGGGCTCGATCCGCGACGAAGATTCCGTGACAACGGCGAACCGGCTGGGCGTGACGCTGATCGTGACCGGGGTGCGCCACTTCCGGCATTAGCTCCGGGCGCCTGCGCGCGGACCGTGGCGCCGCATCACCGGGAGCACGCGCACGTGCCCGACGCCCCGGCGGCCGCGTAGCATCCACGCCATGGCGACCGTCGACGTGGTGATCCCCGTGTACAACGAAGAGCACGTGCTCGCACAGAGCGTGGCGACGACGCTGCGCTGCTTCGACGCGCATCCCGAGCACGTGTGGCGGCTGATCGTGGCCAACAACGCGTCAACCGATGGCACGCTCGAGGTGGCGCGGGCGCTCGAGCGAGAGCACCCAGGGCGCGTAATCGCGCACCACGTGCCGGTCAAGGGCCGGGGCATCGCGCTGCGTTCGACGTGGCTGACCTCGGATGCGGATGTCTGCGCCTATATGGACGTCGACCTCGCGACCGATCTCCGGCATCTGCCGGAGTTGATCGACCCGATTGCACGGGGCGAGGCGGACCTCGCGATCGGGACACGGCTGCACGCCCGCTCCGAGACGACGCGTGGTCTCAAGCGCACGTTCACGTCGAAGGCGTACGTCTTCATCCTCAACCGCACGGGGCTGCGCGTGAGCGACGCCCAGTGTGGCTTCAAGGCGATCAGCCGGGAGGCGGCGCGCACGCTGGTGCCGCTCGTGCGCGACACGCAGTGGTTCTTCGACAGCGAACTGCTGTGGATCGCGCAGGCGAACGGGTACCGCATGCGCGAGGTGCCCGTGCGCTGGAGGGACGACCCGGACTCGCGCGTGCGCATCGTGCGCACCGCAATCGAGGACCTGCGCGGCATCTGGCGGTTGCGGCGGGGCGGGATCCCGCGCGTGCAGCACCCGACCTCTGGTCCGGCGTGAAGACGGACCGGGCGCACGGGCGCTACATTCGGCCGGCGCGGGTGCTCGATTCCTTGACCCTAGGAGAGCGCCGTAGATAGCATCGGCCGCGGTCGACCATGATCGTGTCCCTCGGCGTGTGCGCCCCGCCGCGTGAACGACCTCGAAGGGTGAGACACATGCTGGGTGAAGGCGAAGGCCTTGAGCTGATTGCGGTCTTCGTGACCGTCATGGCTTCGCTCGCGGTCATGGTGGTCCTGGGCAAGTGGTGGGAGGCCTAACGGCCGACCGCGATTGGATGGCAGTGCGTCTTGCGGGGGCCGAGCACCCTCGTCGCGACGGTAATCGAGCGGTGCACGGAGTTGGGGACTGCTGATGGCCACGACTGAGCAACCCGAACGTCGAGCGCTCGGTGATCGGCTGTACGACGTGGCCTTCCACAATCGGGTCTGGCGCTCGGTCTTCCGATCGGGGTATCCGAACACCCCGCGGAACCAGATGCTCGTGGTCGCCACGAACGTATTCCTGCATCTGCACCCGACGCGTATCCACCGTACGCACGTCAAGATCACCCACACGTTCTGCCTCGGTGGGCTTTCCTTCTTCCTCTTCCTCGGCCTCACGATCAGTGGTGTGCTGCTGATGTTCTATTACGTGCCCTCCATTGACCGTGCGTACACAGACATCCTGGCGCTCGAGAACAACGTGCGATTCGGTCTGTTGATGCGCAACATGCATCGCTGGATGGCGCACGGCATGGTGCTCACGGTGCTCATGCACATGATGCGAGTGTTCTACACCGGCGCGTACAAGCCGCCCCGTGAGTTCAACTGGGTCGTGGGCGTGGTGCTGCTGGTGCTCACGCTGCTGCTTTCGTTCACGGGCTACCTGCTGCCGTGGGACCAGCTCGCGATCTGGGCCATCACGGTGGGAACGAACATGGTCGGCTCGGCCCCGATCCTCGGTGAGCCGAACCGCTTCGTGCTCGTCGGCGGCTTTCAGGTCGGGCAGTCGGCGTTGATCCGCTTCTACACGCTGCACGTGATTGGCCTGCCGTTGCTGGCGGCAGTCTTCATGACCGTGCACTTCTGGCGCATCCGCCGCGACGGCGGCCTGGCGCGCCCGCTCTAATCCGAGTTCAGGAGGACAGCCATGGCCGTCGCCCCCTCTGTGCCGCCTGAACCGGTCTCTCAGGCCGTCCGTGGCCGCCAGCGCCGTCAGCGCGAGGAAGAGCTGCTCGTCTGGCCCGATCTCGTGTTCGTGGAGTTCATCTCCGCGGTCGTGTTTACGATCTCGATGCTGATCCTCTCCGTGATGGTGAACTCGATCCTGCTCGATCAGGCAAACCCGAACCTCACGCCGAACCCGTCGAAGGCCCCGTGGTACTTCCTCAACCTGCAGGAGCTGCTCCTGCACATGCACCCGGCGCTCGCCGGAGTGATTGTGCCCACGATTGCACTGATCGCCCTGGGGGCGATTCCGTATTACGACAACTCGAACGAAGGCCAGGGCGAGTGGTTCGCTACCGCGCGTTCGAAGGCGTTGACTGTCGTGGGCGCCGTCGTTGGCTCCGTGGGCTCTCTGCTCCTCATCCTGTTCGATGCTTCGAAGCATGTGCAGATCTACGAGAGCCTGACCGGCAGCGTGTGGCCCGCGCAACTCAACTTCCTGCGGAGCCTGCGGGCGATCCAGACAGAGATCGCCTGGCCGGATTCGTGGACGAAGGTGCCGCTCGGCTCAAAGGTCTTGCGTACCGATCTGATTGGGCTACCGACGATCGACCTGAACGTGAACCTCCCTGGTGTGCTGGTCGAACAAATCATCCCGACCAGCACGATGATCGGGCTGCCGATCCTGCTATCGATCGTCGCGTGGCGAGCACGGCTCGCACGCTCCCGGCGAGATCACATGATCCTGATGTTCTCCGGGTTCATCGCGGTGTACGTGACGCTCACCATCGTCGGAACGTTCTTCCGCGGCGCCGGTCAGAACCTGGTGCCGTACAGCATCTTCATTGACGCAGAGCACTAGGGCGCAAAGCGCTCCTCTAGTGCGGGGCGCCGAGAGGGACCGCGAGTGACGAACGAAACGCAGACCCGCGACACTGCTGCCGATCAGCCGGAGACGGCGCCGACCGACGCGTGGCGCGCGGCGATCGCCTCACGCAAGACGCAGGTTGCGCGCGAGACCGGGATTCCGAGCGTTCAGGCGCCGCCGCTCGAGGCGGACATGTCGCGACGCCGCTTCATCCGCGCGTCGTTCTGGGCCGGTCTTGGCATCACGTTGCTCGGCAGCGTCGGGCTGTTCCTCGACTTCTTCTACCCGCGCAACGTGAAGGGCTTCGGCGGGCCCGTGCCCGCGGGCAAGGTGTCCGACTACCCCAAGGGGAGCGATCCCTACCACAACCTCGAGGGGCAGTTCTGGATCGCCAATCTCGATCCCGCGGAGGCACGACCCGGCGGCGCGGGCGGCGCAGACGGGTTCATGGCGCTCTGGCACAAGTGCCCCCACCTCGGCTGCACGGTCCCCTGGCGTCCGGAGTTCGATTACGAAGGCGACAAGGGCTGGTACAACTGTCCATGTCACGGTTCGACTTACACGAAGTCCGGAATCCGCGTGTTCGGACCGGCTCCCCGCTCCATGGACACGATGCTCGTCGAGATCGACGCGGCCGGGAACATCACGGTGCAGACGGGATCGGTGACCCCGGGCGGCCCGGACAACCCGAACCGCGCGGTGCTTCCGCCCGCATGACCGGACTGCACATCCGAGGCACTGAGCGCAGCAGATCGGTGGCTACATGAACACGAGCAAGCAGGTCAACGTGATGATCGGCTTTCTCTTTCTCTCGTTCATCGCGTTCGGTGCGTACTACGCCTGGGAGCCGAGCCGCGAGGCGGCAGCGACCGAGGAGCAGATGACCACATTCGCGGCGCGGGGCGCCACGCTCTTCGTCGCGAACTGCCGTACGTGCCACGGTCTCGAGGGCAAGGGTCCGGAAGAGGGCGGCGTCGGCCCGGCGCTGAACACGCCCGCCTTTCTGCTTCTCGACAAGGACAACGCGTTCGGTCTCCCACCCACACCGGTGGGTGAGGTTACTCAGATCGAGACGTTCCTCACGAACACGATCGCCTGCGGGCGGGTGAACACGTTCATGCCGGTGTGGTCGCAGGAGCACGGCGGCGCCTTGCAGACGATCCAGATCGAATACATCGTCTCTCTGATCACCCAGGGGCGCTGGGACCTGGTCGCGCGCATCGGCCACGAGCACGACGAAGAACTCGGCATCAACGCCGAGGAAGTGGTCGTGAAGGATCTGTCCGCGCTGTCCGTCACGACGAACAACTGCGGTCAGTACAGCTCGGCAACCGCGTCGGCGCTCCGCTCGCGCGATCCGTTCGCGGCCCCGGGCGCGGCGACCCCGCCGCCGGCCACGACGGCCGCGCCGACGACGAGCGCTCCGGTCGAGGGCGCGATCCCGATCCAGATCGGCGAGTTCTTCGTCCGGAACGGCACGTCGGCGCCGGCGGGTGAGGTCGGCTTCGCGGTCACGAACGAGGGCGCGATTCTGCACAACCTCCGCGTGGTCCGGTCGGATCTCGCCGCAGACGCGCTCCCGGTCGCCGGTGGCCAGGTGGACGAGAACGCGGTCGACGTGAAGTTGAGGATTGACGACATCGCCGGCGGAGAGACGAAGGGCGGGCAGGCAGATCTCGAGGGAGGAAGCTACGTCCTGATCTGCAACATCCCCGGGCACTACCAGCTCGGCATGTACGCGTCCTTTACGGTGCAGTAGTCCAGACACCGGCAGCAAGAAGCGGCGAACTCCCGCGAGTCCGGTGGGCGCGGGAGCGACGAGGGGGAAATCAGATATGCCAGCAACGACGGGGAAGCGCTATCGCTGCCCGACATGCAAGGCCGAATTCATCGTGACCCGCGGCGCGGACGACGGCGAACTCCGCTGCGGCGACACCCTGCTCGAGCAGCTCTAGGAAGGGCGGACCGCGGTGGCCGTTGCACTCGGGAAGCGCTACAAGGACGAAACGACCGGGATCGAGCTGCTCTGCATCAAGCCGGGCGATTGTGCTCTCAACGTTGACGGTCGCGGGATGGAAGAGCTCCAGCCGAAGGTGTTGCCGTCCGCAGACTAGGGGACGAGCACAGGTGCGGCGCGGTCACGCGCGTTTGACCGATCGTCCGGCGCCTTCCTAGCATGGATAGACGCGCCGGGAGTTGCCTCACGCGCGACCGTAGGGCGCGAAGTCATTCGAGGATGGTGATTCGACTTGTCAGAAGTCTACGTCGGCGAATCGGAGTCCCTGGACGCGGCACTGCGGCGCTTTAACAAGCGCGTGCAGGCGGACGGGATCCTGACGGACGTCCGGCGCCACGAGTACTACGAGAAGCCCTCGGAGCGCCGGAAGAAGAAGGAAGCCGCCCGCCGACGGAAGCTCCGCAAGGCCTTGCTCAAGCAGAAGCAACGGCGGGAGTTCTAGGCCGCACGCGAAAACCCCGGCACAGCCGGGGTTTCTTGCGTCTGGTGCCAATCGGAGGACCAGCATGGCGGGTATCCCCGAACGCGTGCGCGCCGACATGACCGCGGCGATGAAGGCCAGGGAGGCGTCGCTGCGGGACACCCTGCGCCTGCTCGTCGCGGCGCTCGACAACGCACGGATCGCGGCGGGACACCCCCTCGATGACGACGAGGCGGTACGCGCCCTCCAGCGCGAGGCCCGGCAGCGCCGTGACTCGATTGCGGAGTACCGCAAGGCGAACCGCGAAGATCTGGCTGCCCGCGAGGACTACGAGCTCGGGGTGATCGAGACCTACCTGCCTCAGGCGCTCGGTGAGGACGATCTCAAGGCGCTCGCGCGTGCCACAATCGAGGAGGTGGGCGCGGCCGGGCCGGGTGATCTCGGCAAGGTGATGGGGCCGCTCATGGCCCGAATTGCTGGTCGCGCCGACGGGAAGCGAGCCAATGAGATCGTTCGCGAATTGCTCACGGGCTAAGCGCGCCCTCGTGAGCGCGCCGCCGGCCGCGGCCGAGTAATGGCACAGGGCCCGCTCTCGCGCCGCGCGGCGCCTCCGCCCAACCGCGATCGGCGCGGCGGGATGCTGATCTTCGCCTCGCTGTTGGGCGCCCTGACGTTCGCCGCGCTCTTCCCCTGGTTCCCCGGCGAGGTCCGCCTCAACGCCGGCGCCGTCGTCGAGCGCGCGATTGTCGCGCCGCGGGACGCCTCCTACGAGTCCGCGGTGCTGACGGAGCGCGAACGCGGAGCACGCGCGGACGCCGTACGCGAAGTCTTCGTGCTCGACACGGACGTCCGTGATCGGCAGCTCGCCCAGCTCGACCAGGTGATCGCGGCGATCGCACGTGCCCGCGCGGACCAGGCGCTGTCCAGTTCCGCAAAGGAGTCGGCGGTCCGGACGGCAGGGGATCTCGAACTCTCGAGCCGCGCGGCCGCGACCTTCGTGAGCGCCGACAACGAGCAGTGGAATGCGCTCGCCGCCGAGCTGCGGAATGCGCTCGGCCGCACGCTCACGCAGAGCATCGCGGAGGAGGACGTCGCGGCCGCACGGGCGAGAGCCGCCGGCTATCTGTCCGCGCTCCTCAGCGGACAGGAGGTGCTCGCGCTCCAGGAGGTCCTGGATCCGCTCGTCGTGCCGACGCTCATCGTGGACGAACAGCGCACGCGCTTGCTGCGCGAGGAAGCGATGGCGAACACGCCGGCCGTGCAGGTCAGCTACAGCCGCGGCCAGCTGGTCGTCGGCGCGGGGCAAGCGCTCACCGCCGCCGAGCTCGAGGCGCTCGACCAGCTCGATCTCAGGCGAGCAGGCCTGGACAGCGGGAGCGTGGTCGCGACGGCGATCTTCGCGGCGCTGCTCGGTATGGCCTCCGGCGCCTATGTACTCGTGGCGCGGCCGCGCTCGTTGCGCGGCCCGCGCCGGTTGCTGCTCTTCGCGTTGCTCCTGCTCGCCCCCGCACTCGTCGCAAAGTTCACGCTGCCACTCGTGCTGCCGGACCTCGCGCGGCACTACGTCGCGTATGGCCTGCCACTGGCGGCCGCGCCGATGGCCGCCGCGGTGCTGCTGGACGTGCCGACGTCCGTGCTGCTCAGCGCACTGATCGCGGCCACCCTTGTGTTCATTTCCGTGCTCGCGCCGTCGGTCGACGCGGGTGGGGGCGCCGCCCAGCTGGAGACCGCGCGGCTCGCGCTCGCCGCCCTCGCCGGTTCGCTCACCGGCGTGTTCGTGAGCGCTCGCGCCGATCGGCTCCAGCGCCACCTGGTCGCCGGGCTGGCGGCCGGCGGCGCGATCGCGGCCGTGCTCATGCTCATGTGGTGGCTCGACCCCGATCGACGGATCGTCGATCTCGCCTGGATGGGCGGCGCCGCCGCAATCGGTGGGCTGCTGTCGGCGCTGGTCGCCGTCGGCACGTTCGTTCTGCTCAGCCGTCCCTTCGGCATCATCACCCGCGTCGAGCTGATGGAGCTCGCCCAGCTTCACCATCCCCTGCTCCGGCGGCTCCAGGACGAAGCCCCCGGCACATTCCAGCACTCGATCCTCGTGGGCAACATGGCGGAGCGGGCGGCGGATCGGATCGGCGCCGATCCCCTGCTCGTGCGCGTCGGCGCCTACTACCACGACATCGGCAAGCTGGTCGCGCCTGCCTTCTTCGTGGAGAACATCCCTGCGGGCAGCGAGTCGCCGCATGAGGGGCTGGACCCCCTGCAGAGCACGCGCGTGATCCATCAACACGTTTCCGGCGGCGCGGAGCTCGCGCGCAAGGAAGGCCTGCCGGAGGCTGTCGTGCGCTTCATCCCGGAACACCACGGGACGCGCGTGATGACGTTCTTCTATCGCAAGGCCGCGCAGGACGATCCGCAGATCGACGAAGAGCTCTTCCGCTACCCCGGGCCGCGCCCGACCTCGCGGGAGTCCGCGCTCGTGATGCTCGCCGACGGTTCCGAAGCGAGCGTGCGTGCCTCCTCCGATCACTCGCCACAGCGCATTCGCGCGATCGTCGAAGACATCATCAAGGAGCGCATCGACGAGCGGCAGTTCGACGACTGCGATATTTCGCTGCGCGATCTCCGCATCGTCGCCGACACCTACGGCGCAACGCTCGCGGCGGTGTTCCACCCGCGCGTCGAGTACCCCGAGCCGAGCGAGCGCGAGCGCGCGCGGCGTGCGCCACGACCGGGTGACCGCCGTGTGCCGGCCGCGCGCCC
>JAQBZW010000272.1 GCA_027622315.1 Chloroflexota bacterium
GCTCGACCCCGGGCAGATCACGATCGACGACGAAGAGCGAGATGCCGCGCCGGCCGGCCGCAGGGTCCGTCTTCGCGAACACGAGGTAGGCGCCGGCGCGTCCGCCGTTCGTCACGAATGCCTTCTCGCCGCTGAGCACGTACTCGTCGCCATCGCGTACCGCGCGCGTCTGCATCGCCGGCACGTCGCTGCCGCCGGACGGCTCCGTCAGGCAGAACGCACCCACGACCTCGCCCCGTGACATCGGGACGAGGTAGCGGTCGCGCTGCGCGTCGTCGCCGAACTCATGGATGAGCCGCGCGGCCAATCCCGTGGACGCCGCCACGACCAGCCCGGTCGAGGTGTGTGCTTTCGACAGCTCTTCCTGCACGATCGTGAAGCCGAGCTCGCCCAGACCCGCACCGCCCCAGCGCTCGGGGTACGGCGCCCCGAAGTAGCCGAGCGCGCCCATCGCCGCGACGAGGTCAGGGGCGACGTCGCCGTTCCGTTCCATCTCGTCTACGCGGGGCCGTACCTCGCGGTCCGCGAAGTCACGAACGGCCGCGCGCAGGGCCTCCAGCTCGGGCGGCAGCTCGGCGGTGGGCTGGGACGTCGTGGTAGCAGTCATGTCGGGCCTCCCGTGATCGCTCGTCCATTCTAGGTCTCAGCCGCTCGTGCACCGGCGCGCGTTGCGCATTGCGTTGCCGCCCACTGCGTCGCCATGCGCGTTCGCAAGCGGCTGCGTATCCTCATTGTCCGTGGCCGCGCGCCCTCGTGCGGCGCCCCCCCCCGCGCGACGGCGCGACGAACCGGAATCGCCTTCATGCCGCTCGACGAGAGCCCGGCCATGCGATCGGGCGAACCAGCCTCCGCGATGGCGCACGGCTCCGCGCCGGGTGGCGAGCGCGGGACGTTCGTTGCCTTCGGGCTAGCCGACTTCCGCTTCCTCTTCGCGAGTGGCGTTGCCTCCGGCTTCGGCATGCAAATGATGATGATCTCGCGCGGCGTGCTCGCGTGGGACCTCACCGCGAGCTTCGCGATCACGGGCGTGCTCTCGCTCTCGTTCGGTATCCCGATGCTGTTGCTCGCGCTCGTCGGCGGAGCGGTTGCGGATCGTGTGGACCGGCGGCTGCTTTCGCTCGCGACGCAGTTCGGGAACACCGCGATCGCGCTGCTCACGGCCGTGCTGATCACCACGGGCCTGATCACCGTGCCGCTGCTGTTCGCGATCGGCCTCGTGCAGGGCGCGATGTTCGCGTTCATGATGCCGTCGCGGCAGGCACTGCTTGCGGATGTCGTACCTCGTAGCCAGCTGATGAACGCGATCGCGCTGAACACCGCGGTCATGGCCGCATCGACGATCGCCGGTCCGGCACTCGCAGGCGCGCTGATTGCGCTCGGCGGCACCGCGCTCGCGTTCTACGCACAGGCGGTGCTGGGCGCGGCGGGATTCCTCACGCTGATCCCGATCTCGCGCCGCCCGATCACGGCCGCGGCGATCGCCGCACGACGCAACGTCTTCCGCGAGATCAGCGGCGGGCTGCGTTACCTCGTCGGCACGCGGCCACTGCTGATCATGCTGATCATGGCGCTGGTCCCGGCGATCTTCGGGATGCCGTACCAGGTGCTCCTGCCGGGCTTCGCGACGGAGAACCTCGGCAACCAGTCACTGTTCGCGACGATGCTGACGGTCTCAGGCGTCGGATCGCTGATGGGCTCGTTCCTGCTCGCGACGCTGACACAGGTGCGACGCAAGGCCGCCCTCCAGCTGGCGTTCGGCGTCGGTGTGGGCGCCGGCCTGCTGTCGCTAGGCGTCGGTTCGCGCATGGCCGGGGCGCCAGCGGCGCTCGCAGCGAGCTTCGTGATCGGGTTCAGCATGATGACCTACCAGACGCTGAACAACACGATGCTCATGAGCGCGGCCGACCCCAGGTACATGGGCCGCGTGATGAGCATCGTGATGCTCTCGTTCAGCGCGGGCCCACTGATGGGCTGGCCGATGGGCGTGATTGCCGATCGCGTCGGCGCGGACTCGGTCTTCATCGGCCTCGGCTTCGCGGTGATCGGCTTCCTCGCGCTGATGGCGATCACGCAGCCGAGCCACATGTTCGGGGGCGCCCCGGAACGCAGTGTCGCCGCGGACTCGCCGCCGCTCGTGGCGGAGGACGACGGTCCGCCCGCTGCCGCCGGGAGCGCCGGTGGGCGCGCCGTGGGCGAACCCGAAGCGGCGTCCACCTCGCGCGGCTGAGTCCTTCGAGCTTCGCGCGACGCGGTCCGCTCCGGGCGCACGCCTGCCGGCGGAAGTCGGGTCCGCCCACGTCTACGAATGCTCGCCGCGCGAATCCGCGATCAGATCGTCGACGATCTGACGTGCACTGAGACGCCAGCCGACGCGTACCGCCGCACGCGCGGCGTGGCCCGGCGTGGCCAGGTCTTTGGCAAGCTCGATCAGCGCCTTCCACAGCGCCCAACCGCGACCGCGCGCCCACGTCGCCTCGTCGACGGGTAGCTGCGACATGAACGCGGCGCGGCTCGCTCCCGAGAAGAACGTCCACGCGATCGTCGTGTCGCACGCCGGATCGCCGACCGCGCTACAGCCGAAGTCGATCACCGCACGCAACCGGCCGTCGCGAACGAGCAGGTTCGCGCCGGTGACGTCGCCGTGCACCCAGACCGGCGCGTGCGCCGATCTGGCGTCGACGGCTGCCGCCCAGACGGCGGAGGCACCGGCCACGTCGACCCGCGGCCCGAGCCGCTCGAGCGCCTCCCGCACCTGCGCGTCCCAGACCACGACCGGGCCGCCGCGCGAAAACGAGTGTGGCCCGGCCGCCGGGCCGTCCGCGCCGTCGCAGCGATAGAGCGCAGCCAGGAACGCGGCGAGGTCACGGGCGAACTGCGTCTGGTCGGCGACCGTCTCGGTGGTGGCCGTTTCACCCTCAATCCAGCGATAGACGGACCACGGGCGCGGGAAGCCGAGCGCCGGGGCGCCGCGTGCGAGCGGTTCCGGGATCGGAAGCGGCAGCTGTGGTCGGAGGATCGGCAGCCAGCGGTGCTCCTTGTCGATCTGCGCGACATAGGCGTCCGCACTCGGCAGCCGGACCGACATCGTCGTCCCCAGCCGGAACGTCGTGTTGTCCCAGCCATCGAGTTCTACGGGTGAGACCGGCAGATCTGCCCACTGTGGGAACTGCGATGCGACCAATCTCCCGACGAGCTCTCGGGTGATGTCGGCCTTCTGCAAGTTGCAGTCCCCCGGATCAGGCACCCGCACGCCGATTGCCCGCACTCGACGTGGCGGACTGTAGCGCGGGCGGTCCCTCCGCGGCCGCAGCGCCGCCGCAGCGCGGCCGCCGCGCGGCCGGGCC
>JAQBZW010000031.1 GCA_027622315.1 Chloroflexota bacterium
GCTCGTCGAACGGCTCGCGCCGTTCGCCACGCGCTCGCGCATGGTGGAGACGCGGCGATGGACCACCGCCTGGCTGATCGACGCGCTCACCCGTGCCGGCTTCGCAGAGGTGCGCGGGACCGCACACCCCGGCGAACTCGCCCGCCGCGTCGTGCGTTCGCTGCGCACCGCCGGCAGCTTCGACGCCGTCGCGCCGCAGTTCGACGCGCTCACGTGGGCCCTCGGCGAGGCGGCGGCGCGCACACCCGGTGACGAGATGGTGCTGGCCGTGCGCTGAGGGATGTCGGAGGGCTGCGGTGCTCGAGGCGCGAACCGCGGCCGCTCATGCGCGCACACGTCAACCGACGGGGTGCGCGCAGAGGTGCGCGAGCACCTCGCTGATCACAGCCTCCGGCTGTTCTTCGAGCAGCCGATGCCCGGCATCAAGCTCGACGAAGCGGTAGGGGCCGCGCATGTACTGCGGCGTTTCTTCGTTCGCCGTGCGGCCGATCGCCGGGTCGCGGTTGCCCCAGATCAGCAACGTGGGCACGTCGACCGGACCGACCGCGAGTCCCGGATCGCTGCCGTCGTAGCGCAGCGAAGCGCGGTACCAGTTCAGCGCGGCCGTGAGCGCACCGGGCTCGGAGAAGATCGGCACGTACTCCGCGGCGACCTCCGGTCCTGCCTCCTGCCAGCGCTCGAGCAGGCGCCGGAGCATGTCCTGTTCCGCACTCGCTTTCTCGAAACGCTCGATGTAGATGCTGCGCTCGCGCTGGTCGGGATCGTGGGCGATCGCGTCACGGAAGGCGTCGATATGCGGGACCGAGAGCGCGCTGTAGCTGGCGATGCGATCCGGGTGCAGGCCGACCGCCGTCCAGCCCACGCCCGCTCCGTGATCGTGGGCGACGAGGTGGAACCGGCCGAAGCCGGACGCGTCGGTGATCGCGATCACGTCTGCCACCAGCTCGCGGTAGTCGTACTGTTCGGCGCCGAAGGGGCGCGCGCCGGGGCTGTAGCCTCGCTGGTCCGGCGCCACGCACGCGAAGCCCTCATCCCCGAGCCGCTCGAGCAGCGGCAGCCACATGTACGAGGTCGACGGGAAGCCGTGCAGGAGCACCACCGGTTCGACGCCGGGCGTCGTCGGCCCCGTGCGGCGGACCCGGAACGTGAGCCCGTTGGCGCGCACCTCAGTCACGGTCGCTGCCATAGCCGCCTCCTGTGCTGGTCAGATCGAGTGTCTCCAGAGTGTGCCCCGTATCATCTCGCACCGTGATGCTGAGGCGGATCGCCGCGCCGTCCGCACTCAGGCGCGAAGGTGAACAGATGAAGAACGCTCGCGCGCCTGCGCCACCGGTCGCGATGCTCCCGGATGGGCGCCGACGCGCACTCGCGCTGGTCGCGCTCGCGACGCTCGGCGGCCTGTCGGTGTGGTTCAGCACCAACGCGGTCGCCTCTGCGCTGGGCGACGAGCTGGGATTCGACGACGGCCAGGTCGCGTGGCTGACGATCGCGGTGCAGTTCGGCTTCGTGGCCGGCACGTTCACCTCCGCGCTCGCGAACCTCGCCGAGCGCGTGCACCCGCGCCGGCTCGTCGCGATTGCCTGCCTGCTCGCGGCGGCCGCGAACGTCGCACCGATCGGGAGTAGCGAGCTCAGCGTCTGGCTGCTCGCGCGCTTCGCGACGGGATTCTTCCTCGGCGGCGTGTACCCGCCGGCCATGCACGTGATCTCGGGCTGGTACCGGCGGGGGCGCGGCTTCGCGCTGGGCGTGGTGGTCGGCGCGCTCACGCTCGGCTCGGGCTCACCGCACCTGTTCCGCGCGCTCCTCACGGGCGACTGGCAGGTGACGATGGCGGCCGCGAGCATCGTCACGGCCACCGGCGGCGTGGTGATGTGGGCGCTCGTCCGCGACGGACCGTTCCACGCGCCGCCGGGGCGGGTCCGGCCGGCGGAGTTCTGGCGTGGCGTCTCCGGCCGCGCGCCGCTGCTCGCGCTCGGCGGCTACCTCGGCCACATGTGGGAGCTCTACGCGATGTGGGCGTGGCTTCCGGTCTACCTCGTCGCCGTGTACGGCGACCGCGAGCTGCCGTGGCTGGGGTTGGCGGCAGGCAGCAGCGCGGCGTTCGGCGTGTTCGTGCTCGGCGCGGCGAGTTGCGTGATCGCCGGCCTGCTCTCCGAGCGCTACGGGCGCACGCTGGTCACGGCGGTCGCGATGATCGTGAGCGGCAGCTCCGCGATCGCGATCGGGCTCGTGCCCGAGACGGTGCTGCTGGTGACCATCGTCGCCGCCGTCTGGGGCGCGACCGTCGTCGCCGATTCCGCGCAGTTCTCGGCCGCGATGACGGAGCTGGCGGACGAGCGCTATCGCGGCTCCGCGCTCGCGTTTCAGACAGGCGCCGGTTTCCTGCTGACGGCAGTCACGATCCGCGGGCTGCCCGCGGTCGAGTCCGCGGCGGGATGGGGCGTCGCCTTCGCGCTGCTTGCGATCGGCCCGGTCTTCGGTGTGCTCTCGATGCTGCTGCTGCGGCGCCTCCCGGAAGCGGCGCGGCTGGCCGACGGGCTGCGCTGACGCCTCGCTCTTCGTGCGGGCAGCCGCTTACATTCGGCGCCATGCACGCTCATCGGCGCCGATCCCGTACGCCGCTGCTTCGCGTCACAGCGGCGGCGATCGCAGCCGCGGTGCTGGTCGCCGCGTGCGGCGGCGACGGTGTCGCGCCGGTGACAGCCACGCAAGCCACTGCCGACGGTCCCTCGCGGTCGTTCCGGATGGGCTTCTCGCCCTTCCCGTTCGCGGGCAACGTCGAGTCGTTCATCACAATCGCGCAGGTGATCGCGGGCAACGAGGATCTCGCCTTCCACCAGTTCGACACGGGCGTGCCGTGGCCGCAGGCGCTCGTGGACGACACGTATCCGTCTGCGTTCGACGCCGAGCTCACGGGGCGTGCCACGACGTCGCCGCGTGATGCGCCCCGCTATGTCTCGGTGAACCCGCTGTCCGGGAGCCGCGGGCGCCTCGCGTCGCTGCGTACCGATCGCGAAAGCCAGCCCCTGACGCCGCCATGGGACACGCTGCCGTTCAACCACCCGGATGTGATCACCGCCTTCACGAACTACGCGGAGCACGTGATCGTCCGGCTCGATCCGGACTACTTCGCGTATGCGATCGAGGCGAACATGCTGCTCGACGCGGCGCCGGAGCGGTGGCCTGAGTTCATCGCGTTCGCGGCGGCGGTCTACCCCGCCTTGAAGGCGGCGCACCCGGACCTGCCGGTGTTCGTCACGCTCCAGGCGGAGTGGTTCCACCACGACCGGGAGACGCAGACGGCACGCCTCGCCGAGCTCATGCCGTACACGGACATGATCGCCGTGAGCACGTACGGCTACGTGCGCAACGTGAACCCGCCGGCGATCGCCGGCTACTTCGACCCGCTGATCGCGCTCGCGCCCGACAAGCCCTTCGCGATCAGCGAGAGCGGCTGGCCCGCGGAAGCGCTCGAGCCGCCCTTCACCGGTGGCGCGGCGCTCACCCCGGAGAGCCAGTCGCAGTACGTCGCCTGGCTGCTCCAGACGGCCGACGCACTCGACGCCGAGTTCGTCTGCTGGTTCTACCCGCGCGACTTCGACCAGTACTGGGACGCGGGCCTCGGCGCGGCGCGCAACGCCAGCACAGTCCGGCTGTTCCGCGACGACGGGCTGTGGGACGGCAATGGCCTGCCGCGTCCCGCGCTGAACGTGTGGCGGGGGTGGCTCCAACGGCCACTGCGCTGAGATCCCTCCCCCCTGCTCCTGCTCCTGCTCTTGTTTCTCGTTCTCCGCGACGTCCCGCGTTCGTTCTGGACGGCGCACGCCTCCGCTTTGTGTTCGCGCTGAGCCCGTCGAAGGGCCGGCGCACGCCACCGCTTCCGTTCGACCTGAGCTTGTCGAAGGGCCGGCGCGGCCCACCCTTCCGTTCGCCCTGAGCCTGTCGAAGGGCCGGCGCACGCCACCGCTTCCGTTCGGCCTGAGTCTGTCGAAGGACCGCCGCACCCGCCGCTTCCGTTCGCGCTCAGCCTGTCGAAGGCCGGCGCGGCCCCACCCCTTCCGTTCGCCCTGTGGCCTGACGAAGGGCCGGCGCGGCCCACCCTTCCGTTCGCCCTGAGCTTGTCGAAAAGCGGGCGCGGCCCACCCTTCCGTTCGCCCTGAGCTTGTCGAAGGGCCGTCGCACACCGCCCCGCGTTTCACGCACACCGGCCCCACGGGACCGTGGCGGCGGGTTCAGCGCTCCCGAGTCGAGTGTCACACGCTTCGCCCGCTCGGGGCGTACGGAGAGGGCGACGGCCCTTCGACAGGCTCAGGGCGAACGGAAGCGGGGGCGTGCGTGCGCGCTTCAACTGCTCAGGGCGAACGGACGCGCAGTGTGCGACGGCCCTTCGACAGGCTCAGGGCGAACGGAAGGGTGGGCCGCGCCGCCCTTCGACAGGCTCAGGGCGAACGGAAGCGGGGGCGTGCGTGCGCGCTTCGACAGGCTCAGGGCGAACGGAAGCGGGGGCGTGCGGCGCTCAGCGAACGCAGTCGAACGCCAGCGCGGTGCTCACGGCGTACGGAGTCCCACGCCCGCAGCGCTCGTGGAGCGTGCGGACGGTGCGGCGCATTACCCTTCCGGACTGAAGAGCGGACGAAGGCGGGCGTGGCTCACGGGCGCCCGACATGCGATCTGGGGCGACGAAGAGGAGCAGTGCCATGACCGTCATCCTCGAGGCCGTGCACGCGGTGAAACCGCTGACGAACACGGCGTTCGATCGCTGGGTCGATCTCTATGGCGAGATCGTCGTGCCGGCGATGGCGCGCAGCGGTTACGGCCTGCTCGGGGGCTTCAAACGGACCGGCGGTCCGATGAACGAGGACGTGCTGCTCGCCCGCTTCGAGAACCTCGCGGCGGTTGAGGCGGCGAGCGACGCCCTCCGCCGGGACCCGGGCATGGCGAAGCTGCGCGAGCGCATGGAGGGGTTGACCATCCAGGAGACGGTCAACATCGGGACGGCCGTGCCCTACGCAACGGACGCGCGGCTCGAGAAGCAGCTCGCGGCGAAGCCGGACGCGTCGCGGCAGTACATGCAGGCGGTCCTTGGGCTGGTATCCGGCGGTCAGCCGAAGGCGTTCGAGCTCGTCGGCAAGCTCGCCGACTGGGCTGAAGGCGCCGGCGCGCTCAACCTCACGACCGCGTACGAATCCCGTTTCGGACGGCGCGGCGTGCTCACGGACATCTGGCTGATGCCGAACGGCATCCGCAGCTTCGACTACCGGCCGGGCGATCCGCTGGCCGAGATCATCGCGCCACTGCGCGAGGTCGCTCCGGACGAGAGCAGCTACTACCTGAACCCGCTGCCGTACTCGCCGCTGCAGTGACCGCCTGATCCCGGCCGCCCTCTAAGATGGCGGCTCGATGCCTCGGCTCGCCGCGCCCGGCGCGGGCAGCGGCGATCGAAAGGAGCGCGCCCGTGACCACCACGCACCAGGGTCCCCTCACCGACATCCGGGTGATCGATCTCTCGAGCGGACCGGTCGGCGGGATGGCGACGATGGTGCTCGGCGACTTCGGCGCCGACGTGATCAAGGTCGAGCGGCCCGGGGGCGACCCGTTCCGCTTCGACCCGGCCTCGCCGATGTGGCTGCGCGGCAAGCGCTCCGTCGAACTCGATCTCAAGCGCGAGGTGGAGCGCCGGCGGCTGTACGACCTGGTGAAGACCGCGGACGTCGTGCTTACGAGTTTCCGCGCGCACGAGGACGTCGACCTCGGCTGCGATTACGACGTGCTCGCGACCCACAACCCCGGCATCGTCTACTGCCAGATCTCGGGCTTCGGGCCGTGGGGGCCGTACGTCGGCTATCCGGGGTACGAGGGCGTCGTCGCGGCGAAGTCGGGACGCATGCAGGCGTTCTCCGGCGTCGTCCAGCGCGAGGGGCCGCAGTTCGCGGCTGTACGGGTGGGCTCGCACGCGGCGTCGCAGTCGGCCGTTGCGGCCGTGCTCGCCGGATTGCTCGCGCGCGATCGCGTCGGCTTCGGCCAGTTCATCGAGACCAGCCTGCTCCAGGGCATGATGGCGTACGACACGGGTGCGCTGCTCTCGACGCAGTTCAGCCGCCACGACCCGCCGCTCGTGGAGCCGATCGCGGCGCCGCCGAACCGCATGCCCACGATGAACTATCACCCGATGCAGACGCAGGACGGGAGCTGGATCCAGTTCGGCAACCTGTTGCAGCACCTGTTCGACAACTGCCTGGGCGCGATCGACATGCTCGACATCTATGCCGACCCCAGGTGCGTGGGCTCGCCGGCGACCTGGCCGCCCGAGGCGCTGGAAGAGGTTCGCGATCGCATGCTCACACGCATGCGTGAGAAGCCGGCCGAGGAGTGGATGCGCATCTTCCAGGAGCATGGCGGGGTGGCGGCTCATCCGTACCAGACCACGCAGGCCGCGCTCGATGACCCGGATCTCGTTGCGAACGGACACGTGATCGAACGCGACGACCCGCACGGATCGCTGCGGCTGAAGGCCGAGAGCTCGATCCGCGACTCAGTGCTCGGGCTGGTGGGCGAGCGCGGCGCGTCCGCGCGCATGCGCCAGATCGGGCTCGTGACGCGGCTGACCGAGACGCCGGGGTCCCCCGGCGGCCCCGCGCCCGAGGTCGGGCAGCACACGTTCGAGGTCCTCGCAGAGCCGCGCACCGCCTTCGCGACGAGCGCGAAGGAGACTGGCAACGTGCTCCGTCCCGCGCTCGATGGCGTGATCGTGCTCGAGTTCGCCACGATCATCGCGACGCCACTCGGCGTCTCGGGGCTCGCCGATCTCGGCGCGCGCGTGATCAAGGTCGAGCCGGTCGGCGGCGATCCGTACCGCGGCATGGGCGGCGGCGTGAGCGCCACGCGCATGAACCAGGGCAAGGAGAGCATCGGCCTCGACTTGAAGAGCGCGGCAGGCCAGGAGGCCGTGCACCGCCTGATCGCGCAGGCGGACGTGATCATTCACAACTACCGCCCGGGCGTGCCCGAGCGGCTCGGCATCGGCTACGAGCAGGCGAAGGCGATCAAGCCCGACATCGTCTACCTCTCGATGAACGGTTATGGGGAGTTCGGCCCGAGCGCGCATCGCCCGTCGACGCACCCGATCCCGGGCGCCGCCGTGGGCGGCGCGCTCATGCAGGCCGGCGCGGGCATGCCACCGCCGTTCTGCGACACGCTCGAGGAGGTGCGCGAGGGCGCGCGCCGGCTGATGCGCGCGAACGAGGCCAACCCCGATCCGAACACCGCGATGCTCGTCACGACGGCCGCCATGCTCGGGCTGTATGCGCAGCGCCGGCTGGGCGTGGGCCAGCAGGTCTTCGTCGACATGATGCTGTCGAACGCCTACGCGAACGCCGACGACTTCCTGTCGTACGAGGGCAAGCCGGATCGCCCGCAGCCGGACGCCGAGCTCTACGGCACCGGCCCGCTCTACCGGCTCTACCGGTGCACGGAGGGCTGGGTCTTCCTCGGCGTCGTGCTCGACAAGGAGTGGCGCGCCTTCTGCGCGCGCATCGGCAGCCCGGAGCTGGTCGCCGACCTGCGCTTCAACTCACGCGAGGCCCGAGAGGAGAACGCCGAGGCGCTCACCGCGCTGCTCGCCGATCTCTTCGCCACGGAGAGCGCGGATTACTGGGAGGGCTTCCTCAGCGTCGCCGGTCTCGGCTGCGTGCGCGCGGACGGCGTGATGCCCGGCGCGTTCTGGCTCGACGACGAGCACGTGCGCGTGAACGAGCTCACCGCGGAAGTCGAGCACGGCCGCTGGGGCACGATGCGCCGCCACGGGTCGCTCTCACGCTTCCACCGCACGCCGGGTATCCCATTGCCGGCGCCGCTGGGTGGCGAACAGGCGGACGCGATCCTCGCCGAGGTCGGTTACGCCGCCGATGAGATCGCGCGACTCCGCGCCGAGGGTGTCGTGTGGAGCGAGGCCGGGATCGCCGTCGGGGTGTAAGGCGCTCCCGCTCCGGTTCGGATACCTCACCCCTCTCGCTAACGCGACATCCCCTCTCCCCCCTTCGGGGAGAGGGGAGGATCCCAGCGGGCAGAGGGGCTCCAGTCAGACTCAGCAACCGTGTTCCGGCGCCCGCGATCCTCTTCTCCCCCTCCCCGAAGGGGGAGGGGGACGCCGCGCAGCGGCGAGGGGAGGTAAGGGCGGAGGGGGGATGTCGCGCGAGCGACAGGGGTGAGGTACGGAGCGGGCGCCCGCTAGTCCGCCGGGCCCAGTGCCCCGGCCTAGTCCGCCGACTCAGTCCGCCCGCTCCAGCCGCCGCGTCACGAACGTGTCGAGCGCGCGGGCGAAATCTCGTGGGTTGTCGCCCTGCACGGAGTGACCGGCACGCGGGACCACGACGTATTCGCAGTCGGCCATGCGCGCGACGATCTGTCCGGCGGCTTCCGCCGAGAGGATCTTGCTCTCCGCGCCGCGCATGAGCAGTGTCGGCAGCTTGATCGCGTCGAGGTCCGCCCACATCTGGGCGGCGCGTTCCTCGCCGGCGGCCTTCTGCTGCGCGGGGGTCATCTTCGCCATCTCCTCCGTCTGCGGGCGGCCGCGGCGGTGATCCTGCTTCCACGTCCATCCGTCGTCGACCTGCTTGAGCGAGTGCAACAGGCTGTAGCGCAGGTGCTCGGGGCGGCGCTGCGGGTTGAACTTCACCGCGCGGTCGAGGAAGTCGTCGAAGTTCCGCATCGTCTCGGTTTCCTGGCGAAACTGCTCCATCTCGATGATGCCGGCCTGCATCGTCACCGGACCCACGTCCACGACGACGAGCGCATCGAGGCGCTCGGGGTGGCGGGCGGCGTATCGCACGGCGTTCATGCCGCCCATCGACATGCCGCAGAGCACCACGTGCTCGTACCCGAGGTGCTCCATGAAGGCGGTGGTGTCGGCGAGCATGAGGTCACTGTTATCGGCGGAGATCTGATCGTCGGGGGTCCAGCCCGTGTCGCCGTGACCGCGCTGGTCGAGGGCGACCACGTGGTAGCGGTCTCGCAGCATCAGCGCCGACATGTCCCACGTGTGCGCCGTCAGGCTGCCGCCGTGCAGCAGCACGAGGTGCGGGAGGTGTGGGTTGCCCCAGTCGAGATAGTGGAACGGGATGCCGTTCAGTTCGACGGTGTGGTCGGTCGGTTGGACGACCGCGGGCGGGTCGAGCTGGATCGCCTTCGCACAGGCGCGCATCTCGGCGGTGTAGTCCGCGACGGTTGTCTGGGTCACGTGCGTTCCTCCTGCTGCGTGCCCGAAAGGCCAGGTCCACGAGGCGCAGCATAGTCGCGGGTCCCGTCAGCGCGCCGCGACCGTGTCGCGCACGAGCGCGACGAGATCGGCCTCGGTGAAGGCGGGGCGCAGCGTCGCCGCCAGCTCGCGGGTCACGTTGTCGCCACGCCAGCGGAGGTACGCGATCGCCGATCCGGACGACGAGGTGCCCACGAACCCGCGCGCGGGTTCGGCCGCCCCCGCGAGCGCGACGACGAGCGAGCGCGTGCCGTCCGGGATCGCGCGGAAGGACACCGGCGCGCGCGTCTGGCTGAACACGAACACCTGCTCACCATCGCGCGCGACCGTCTGGCTGATGCGCGCCGTGAAGCCGCCGCCCTCCGCGGGCGCGGTGTCCACGAACGCTGCGGTCACGCGCAGGTGTCCGTCACGCGCACACGGCCGCGTCGGCTCGAAGTCAACGGCGGACGCAGCCCGCGCCCACTGGGCGTCGACGCCTTCGGCGAACTGGATCGGGCTGCACGGAGCGCTTCCCGTGGAGCCGCAGGCGATCGCGATCGCGGCGATCATTGCTGCAACGAATGGTGCGCGCGCGTAAGTACGCCGGGACACGGCGGCGGCGGTATCGGGAACGGGCGATCAGCCCGAGAGACCGAGGACGCGTTCGATCCACGTCGAGAGGTCGACGAGGCTGTCGTTGCTGATCTGGTGCTGCATCGGGTACTCGCGATACTCGGGATCGATGCCCAGTTCGACGAGCCGCTCTCGCGACTGGCGTCCGCGCTCGATGGAGACGAGCGGATCGGCGGTGCCGTGCTGCACCAGCACCGGCAACGCAGCCAGGTGCTCGCGATCGGCGGCGTCCACCGCCTCGTCGGGGAGCCATGTGCTGAGCGCGGCGACGCCGGCGAAGCGGCGGGGTCGCGCGAGGCCGAGCCGGTAGGCGAGCCCGCCGCCCTGCGAGAAACCGAGCACCACGCTGCGCGCGGGGTCGGCCTGGTAGCGCTCCGTGGCGCCGTCGATGAAGCCCTCGAGCAGCGTGGCGACGCGCTCGAACTCGTCGGGCGTGCGGCGGAGGTCGCCGCCTGAGCTTTCGAACCAGGTGTAGGAGAGCGTTCCCGCCTGGAGCGGGAAATCCGCCTGTGGACAGATGAACTGCACCTGCCCGCCAGCGAGCACCGGCGCGAGACCGAGCAGATCCTGCGCGTGCGCACCGTGTCCGTGGATCGCAAAGACCGTGGGCAGCGGGCCCGAGCCTGCGGGTCGCCAGAGCGTGTGTACGACTTCCATCGCGGCACTGTAGCGGGACGACCGTCTTCGCCGCGCGCGACGGGCGACGGTCGAGCGCTTCGATCTCACGGGGCGCGACACGGCATCCCGCAGTCTCAGCGGCGGCCCTCCGCCTCCGTTCGTCTCGAGTGCATCGAGAGACGCGGGCCGCGGTCCTCCGGCGGTGTCTGGGGATGGGACGCATCGCCCGGCACGGCGCCGCGCCAATGGAGCGGGTGCGTCGGGTGCGTGACCGGCTCGTGCGGCTCGCACGAGCACGGTCGTGGTTCGACTGGGCTCACCACGAACGGGAGGGCGGAACGGGAAGTGGAAGGCGGCGAACGGCGTGGAAGGCGGCGAACGGCGCGGAAGGCGGGGAACGGCGTGGAAGGCGGCGAACGGCGCGGAAGGCGGCGAACGGAGCTCGGCTCAGCCGGCGAGGCGCGCCGCTCTGACTTCGTCGAGGTCCAGCACCTGGAGGGCGAGCGGCGGGTACGGATAGAGGTCGCTCACGCGCATGCGCTTCCCAATGTCGATCACGATCTCGACGTGCTCGCGCCGGAGCTCACCGGGTGAGAGCAGCCCGACGGCGCGCGTCACGACCATCAGGTCCTCGCGCACCGCGGTGGCATAGTTCGCGACGCGCGTGCGCTTCTGTGTCGGGACCAGCCCGCGCTGGCGCCAGCGGTTCTGCGTAGCGACGCCAGTCGGGCACTCGTTTGTGTGGCAGCGCAACGCCTGGATGCACCCGATCGAGAAGAGGAAGCCGCGCGCGATGCCGACCATGTCCGCGCCGAGTGCGATTGCGTACGCGGCGTCGGCGCCGGTGATGATTCGCCCGGCGGCGACCACCGTGATGTCTTCGCGCACGCCGTGGCGCCGATAGGCGTCGTCGACGGTGACGATCGCGTCGTGCAACGGCACGCCCATGTGGTCGGTCAGAGAGAGCGGCGCCGCGCCGGTTCCGCCCTCTGCGCCGTCGACTGAGACGTAGTCCGGACCGCGACCGCCGTCCGCGCGGGCAGTCGCGAGCGCGTCGATGAAGGCGCCGTCCCCGACGACGAGTTTCACCCCGACGGGCACCGGGACCGTGTCCTTGACGCGCTCGATGAAGTCGATCAGCTCGTCGGTGTTTGAGAAATCGGACCAGCGGTTCGGCGAGTTCGATGACTGACCCGCGGGGATGCCGCGAATGGCGGCGATCTCAAGTGTGACCTTCGCGGCGGGGAGAATGCCGCCCTTGCCGGGCTTCGCGCCCTGCCCGATCTTGATCTCGATTGCGCGCACCTGCGGGTTGTTGCCGAGCTCGCGCAGGCGCTCCCAGTCCAGGCCCCCGTCGGGCGTACGCACGCCGTACTTCGCCGGCCCGATCTGGAAGATCACGTCGCCGCCACCCGAGAGGTGATGCGGTGAGAGCCCGCCCTCGCCGGTGTTGATGTAGCAGCCAGCCTCAGCGGCGCCGAGCGCGAGCGCACGTACGGCGGCCTCCGACAGCGCTCCGAAGGACATGGGGGCGATATTCACGCGGGAGCGCGGCGCGAACGGCCGCGGCCGGCGCGGACCGATCACGCGCGGCGCGCCGGCGGTCGGCGCTTCTTCGTTCAGAGTGGGGAAGGGCGAGGGCAGGAAGTGGAAGGACCCGGGGCGGCTCACGTCGTGCTGCGTGCCGAATCCGACGGCTGAGTTCACGCCCTTGGCGGTCTGGTAGACCCACGACCGCTGAGAGCGGTTGAACGGACGCTCCTCGAGGTCGTTCGTGACGATGTACTGGCGAAGCTCGGGCCCGATCTTCTCAACGAGGTAGCGGAGCCGCCCCACGATTGGATAGACGCGCCGAATCGAGTGCCGGGTCTGGACGAGATCGGAGATCGCGAGGGCGACGAGCACGAACAGCCCGCCGAGCACCGCGCTGACCCAAACTGGCGGCATCCATTGCCTCCTGTGCGACGCAACCATGCGACGCACTGAGAGCATCGGCGGCAGCGGGCGGGCAGACTATCGGGATTCCCCCACGCCCTCCGCCCGGCGGAGATTCCTAATCTAGGACCGGCGCTCGTTGAATCGATTGCGGCAAGTTTGCATCGACTAGTCGCTGTAGCGCTCCGGCTTCTGCCCGGGTAAGAGGGCCACCCGTGTAGCCCGATGCGTTCGCATGAGCGTCCTTCGCCTCTAGGAGGTCGGCCGGAACCTCGGTTGGTGACATCGCGATTGTGAGGTGGCGGGGCGTTCCGGAGGTTGTTATCACTTGTGAGCGGATCTGCCCGACGTTCAGAGCGATCCGGCCCCGCCGCTCACGCGGAGGCTTGTGCAAGACGTCGTCCGGCGCGCCGGGCAATCGCTCTTCGATCCAGAGGGAGCAAAGGCCTCTTGGAAGGCGGAAGACGGCGTAGGTTGTCGTTCTCTTCGTGTCGTCCCACTGGTTCTTGTCAGCTGGGATCCAGCGAAGCGCGGTCTCCGAGTCCGCGGGAGCTTCAGCTTCCGCATTTGAAGCCATCGCGCCTACGTGTGCTTCCGGAGCAAGTCGATAAGTTCCGTTACCGAGTGGACCTCGACCTCTTCAATTGAGTCATCGGTGATGAGAGCGACGGGCTCCCACGCATCGATGTCACCGACAAACAAGCCGACCGTCGTCCCGCTCGGCAGTCTCCAGTCCACGCCGAGTGATCCATCTTCGGCGAGCAGGATTGACGGTTCGGGTAGTCCGTGCTCCACGACCGCGACGGCCATCTCTTCTACTCGCTGCGCGACCTCTGGTGTCGCGGAACGCACAAGCACATCGTCAGTTCGAGACGCCACCACTTGCTTGAGCCGAAGGGAGAGATCGTGGCTCAGCCTTGGGGACCGTGGGACCAACTGCTTGATCGCTTCGAGTGCCCTCCGAGTCACGTCTCCCCAGTCGACGCTGCGACCCGAGTCGACCCAAGCCGACTGCATCTGGGGCATTACGTCATGGTCACGTCGATGGGGCGAAAGGCTCATCCAGTGTCTATCGCCAGATCGCACTCCCCACTCAGCCCGCGCGCCGACTTTGGTAGCCAGTCGATCCTCCGCGTCGCGATCGGCAGTTGTTTTCGCAACGTAATCGCGATCGGTCAGACTCATCAGATTGATCTCCCTACCGTGCCCGCGCGAACATAGAGGCCATGTATGTACGCCGCAATAGTGGCCAGAGTTCGTGGAACGGATCGCGCTGCATCGACAATGTAATCTGGAACTCGAGCGTTGCGATCAACGACTTTCCTTCGACCTCGACGAAAATCGAACCGCCCTTCATACGTCGGTTGCGAATGCGGTACTTGATTCCGGTAATGTCCGATCCAGGGAATCGCTGACCAAGATGCACCGGAACGGGAAGCCCGATCGCTGAAGAGAACGCATCTGCAGGCATCTCTATGGAGGCCTCGCATTGAAAGACGAGCCGGCGCTGGCCCTCGAGTTCGGTCAATAGCCCATCTAGCGGGATGACCTCGGTTTCGTCTGACTCCAACGCTGAGATGACGATTTGCGGAGGTCTGGCCGAAGTCTCGGCAAGGTAGAGGCCCAGGAAGCACTCATTGTCATCATCGGGCGGTGCGAGAAATGCCGCTGCGACGAGCTCGGTCGAGGAGTCGCCGGAAACCTCAAGGTGGCGAAACCCGATGATCGGGTTCGTTGGCGGCCGATCGAGGGCGCGAGCGATGATCGAGAACGTTTCCGAGCCGTCCCCGAGAAACGTCGCCGCGCGGAACTCGCCGAACCGGTCGAAGAAGGGATCGAAAAGGTCAGAGAGCATTGCGGTCGGTGGCTTTCGTCGTGCCGCGAGAATCTAGCACTACGCACTGCAGACTGTTACAGGGTATCCCCTCGATCCGCAGGAACCCCTCCGTTACCCATGGGGCGCTCAATCGAGCGTGAGCGGCGTGTCCTCGCGGTTCGCCCACTCGCCCATCGAGCCGTCGTAGGTGTGGACGTTCGTGTTGCCGAGCAGGGCGAGTGCGAACTGCCCGAAGGCGGCACGAATGCCGCCCTGGCAGTAGGTCACGGTCTCCGCGGTCGGGTCGATGCCGGCCTGCTCGAGCGCCGAGCGGATCTCGGCGAGGGGGCGGAAGCGGCGCGCGGGCGGGCCCTGCATCAGCAGCCGCCACTCGAGATGCGTTGCCCCCGGAACGCGGCCGACGCGCGCGTTGCCGCGCGAGTTCGTGCCGGCCCACTCCTCGTCCGAGCGCGTGTCCCAGATCGCGGGCGCCGAGCCCGCCTCGACGGCGGCCTTCAGGTCGTCCGCCACGATCACGCACGACGTGTCGCGCTTCGCCGCGAACGTGCCGGGTTCGGGATGCGGCTCGGCCGAGGTCACGGCCCGCCCTTCGTCGATCCAGGCATTGAAGCCGCCGTCCACGACGCGCACGTCGTGATGGCCGTACAGGTTGAACACCCACCACACGCGCGCTGCGTGCAGTGACGCGTTGTCGTCATAGATCACGACCGGAGTGTCGTTCGAGATCCCGCGTGCCCGTGCGAACGCTTCGAACTCGTCGGGGGTCATCACCAGCCGGTCGTTCTCGCGACTCTTGAGGTAAGGGTGAGGCACGCTCACGGCGCCGGCGATGTGGGCGCGCCGGTACGCAACGGGCTCGCCGGCGTCGATCAGCACAAAGTTCGGGCGCTCGAGGTTGAGCGCGAGCCAGGACGTGGAAACCAGCAGATCGCTCTCGTTGGCCACGGTCGACACCTCCTCGTAGTTGGGGATTCGGCCGGCAGCGCGGCCCGGGCTTGACGCGTGGCGGGCGCCGGCGCTGCGCTCTCACGCCGGCTCATCGGGCGGGTCCGTGGGACGGCGTGCCCGTCATCCCGCACTCGCCCGCCACCCATCCACCAGCGCCAGCAGCTCGGGCAGCCGCTGGATCGTGGCGTCCGGTTCGACATCGTACGGCGGCACATCTCCGTTCGGTCGAAGCACGGCGCGCAGCCCCGAGCGGCGCGCGCCGAAGATGTCGTCGAACGGGCGATCGCCGACGAAGACGGCGCGGGAGGGGTCAGTGATCGCGAGCGCCTCGAGCACGGGGCCGAAGGCGGCCGGGTGCGGCTTCATGTGCGACATCTCGCTCGTGTAGAAGCGGTGATCGATCAGCTCGGCCAACCCGTCACGTTCGAGGAAGTGCTCGTGGTACGCGCGCGGCCAGTGCGTATTCGAGAGCAGTCCGATACGCAGCCCGCGCGCCCGCAGCGCACGGATCGTGGCGGCGGCCTCGGGGTCATGCGTGATGTGCGGCGTCCAGGCGTCGAGGTAGCGCACGCCGGCTTCCTCGATCACGGCCTCCGCCACGTCCACACCGAGCGTGGCAGTGGCCTGCGCGAGCAGATCGCCCAGCGAGCCCGAGCGGGCGTCGGCCGCGGTGCGATCCCAGAACGTGCGCTCGACACTCATCAGGCGGCGCGTGAGCGCCTCTTCGTCCTCGGGCATGTGCGGCGCGAGGTGGCGCGCGGCGAGGCGCCACATGTCTTCCATCTCGATCGAGGCGAAGGGCGTGAGCGTTCCACCCCAGTCGAAGATCACCGCCTCGATCGCCGTCACGCTCCGGGGCCGAGCCCCGTGGCCGGCGGGGTCGGCTCCACGGCGAGCCGCGTGATGCGGCGCTCATCCACGTCCAGCACGGTGAAGCGATAGCCGGCGTGCTCCACGGACTCGCCCTTCGCGGGGAAGCGGTGCGTGTAGGAGAGCACCAGCCCGGCCACGGTGTTCGCCTCCACGTTCGTGAACTCCGCGCCGAGTTCGTACGAGAGGTCCACGAGCAGCCGGCTGCCCTCCACCTCGACCCGCCCGCCCGGGGTTGCGAGCGCGCCGCGAGGCTCGTCGCCGCTCTCGCTGCGCAGGTTCCCGAGCACCTCCTCGGCGATGTCTTCGAGCGTGACCAGTCCGGAGGTCGTGCCGAACTCGTCGACGAGCATCACCAGGTACGAGCCGTGCTGCTGCATGAGCTGCAACACGTGCGCGATCGACGAGTGCTCCGACTCGAAGGTCACGGGCCGCATGATCTCGCGCACCGGGTGCTCGGAGGGGCCGTCGAGCTGCGCCATGTTCACGTCGCTGACGTGGACGTAGCCGACCACGTTGTCAGGGTTGTCGTCGTAGACCGGCAGCCGCAAGAAGCCGACGCGTGCGAGCTCACGGGCCACGCCGTTCAGCGGCTCACGCGCGTCCGTCGCCACGATGTCCACGCGCGAGGTCATGATCTCCTGCACCTGCCGCTGCTCGAGCGTGAGCGCACCGAGCAACCGGCTCGATTCCATGCGCTCGAGCGCACCCGCTTCGGCGCCGATGCGGATGGCGGTGCGCAGCTCGGCGATGCCGAGTACGCCGCTGTCCACGTCATCTCCCGCGCCGACGAGCCTGAGGACCGCCTGCGTGAGCAGGTCGAGCGCCCACACGACTGGCCGTGTGAGGCGGGTCCAGACGCCGAGCGGGAACGCCCACAGGCGGCTGACCGCGAAGCCATGGCTGAGCGCGACCGCCTTCGGCGCGACCTCGCCGAAGAGCACGAGCAGCAGCGTCACCCCGAGCGTGGCGACGAGCACCGCGGCACCCTGCGCGGCGGCGAGGTACTGCGTCGCGAGTACGGTGCCGACGGCCGCGGCAGCCGTATTCGTCAGGTTGTTGCCCAGCAGGATCGCGGAGAGCAGCGAGTGCGGCCGGTCGAGTAGCCGCGCGACCCGCGTCGCGCCCGGTACGCCCTCGCGCACCATGTGCTCGAGCCGCACGCGCTGCAGCGAGAGGAAGGCCGTCTCCGAGCTGGAGAAAAATGCGGACAGGAACAGCAGCACGATCAGGACGATCAGATAGGGCACGGCACCTCCCGTTCGCGAGCGCGTAGCGTAACGCGACGCCTCCGGGGCCGGGCCGGTCCCTACTCGGGGTGGGCCTCGATCGAGCGCAGAATCAGCGCCTCCGCCTCCAGCCGCGTCCGCCACTCGAATGTCTCAACGTGCTTGCTTTCGAGGTCCTTGCAGATGCGGAAGAAGTGTTCGATCTCCTTGAGCACGTGCGGGGCGGCGTGCTCGAGCTCGGTCACCTGGTCGAATCGCGGATCGACCACGGGCACCGCGAGCACCTTCTCGTCTTCGCCCGCCTCGTCGCGCATGCGAAGCATGCCGATCGGTCGCGCCTCCACGAGCGCCCCCGTGAACGTCGGCTCCGACGTCAACACGAGGATGTCCACCGCATCGCCGTCGTCGGCGAGCGTGCTCGGGATGAAGCCGTAGGCGGCGGGGTAGTGGACGGCGGAGTAGAGCACGCGATCGAGGCGGAAGACGCCGAGCGCCGTGTCGTATTCGAACTTGTTCGAGCCGCCGCGCGGAATCTCGATGATGGCGTTCACCACCCGCGGAGGGTTCGGCCCCACGGGCAAGCGGTGGAGGTCCATGTCACTCCTCGACGATGTACACGTGGCACGAGAACGATAGCGCCGGGCCTGGACTAGTCGTGAGGGCGGACGGGACGTGGGTCCCGGCCGCTCGCTGGCCCGTGAGACCGGGTGCTAGTCGTTCGCTCGCGCCAACGCGGTGATCACTTCGGCTTCGGCGGCATCAGGTCACGTCAGCTCAGTGATCGGCGAGGGGGCGGAACGACGCTCGCGGCTTCCGTTCGCCGTAACGGGCGGTATCCAGTGCCCAAGCAGGCAGTGACTCGAGCCGGGGCCCGTGCACGTGTGGTGAATCGGTGCCCACGCCAGCCCCGAGATCGACCTGCGGCGGGACCTCGCTAGCCGGGGACGGCGGAGAAGCTCCGCTCCCCCGCTCGGATCGCGACGCCGAGGCGGTTCTCCGCCGGCGGGATCGGACACGACCAGCGGTCGTTGTACGCGCAGTACGCGCAGTACGGGGAGTATGCGTAGTTGAAGTCGACGCGGAGCTTGCCGTCGTCCGTCGGCTCGACTTCGAGGTAGCGGCCCGCGCCGTAGCTCTCAGCGCCGCTCGTCGTATCGCGGAACGGCAGGAAGAGCGCGCCGTCCTGCGGATCGCGGTAGATCACGAGCTCGGCCGGCTCGCCGTCGACGGCGAAGCGCACGCGCGCCCAGCGTTCGTATGTCGCCTCGTCTCCGGTGCTCGTCTGCATCTCTACGCGCTCGCGCGGGCGGAGGAGCTCCGGTTCGAGATCGAGCGCGAGTGCGGCGTGTTCGTCGAAGTACGAGAGGCCGTGGAACCGCGATCGCTGTTCGAGCGTCAGCGGGGAGTCGGCGTCGTTCTGGAAGAACTCATCCTTCGCCTGCCTGAACGCCTCGAGTTCGGACATGCTCGCTCCCGTCTCGTCCCCCGCGTGCAGATCGAGCCTATGGCCGCGCGCAAGTGGGCCTCCGCGCGTGTCCCGACGCTCACGGCGTGCGCGCGCTCGCGCAGTGCGTTCGGCCGGCCGGGTCCGCGAGCGACATCACGATCACGCGCGAGACGCCGGCCGCCCGGATCGCCTCCGCGAGCGCGAGCGCGCGCTCGGGGGCGAGATCCGCCTTGTTCACGATCACGCTGAAACGACGGTCGCCCACGTCCTTCCGGCCACCCAATGGGCTGGCCAGCACGCGCGCGATCAGCGCGGCGTCGCAGCGAACTGCCGCGGCGCCGGCGATCGCGCGCACGCGCTCCGGCCGGTGCACGTGCTCGTCGTCGAGTGGCGCGTCGAGCGCGTCCAGTCCGACGATCGCGACAACGTGTGTCGCGGAGTCCGGGATCACGGGTTCGTGCTCCGCCGGCGCCTTGAACGGCTGCATCTTGCTGCCGTCGGCCTCGAGCGCGAGCAGGCCCAGCCCCGGCAGCCGGGCGACGGCGTTCGCGGTCTCCCGGGTGATCGCGCCCAGCCGGCCCTGCGGCTCCGCGCCTGTAGACGCCACCACCACCGCACTGTCTCGCAGCGCGCTCGCGAGCGCTGCGGGCAGTGCGTGGTCATCGGCAGTGATCAGCGGGGGCATGAGCGCGGCAGGCGCCGGCGTGAAGCGGGTGGTGCCCGCGAGCACGGCGAGGCGCCCGCCAGCGGTCGCCTCGCGGCCGAGACGGTAAAGCAGCGTGGTCTTCCCACCGCCGCCCACGATCGCGACCACCGGTGCGGCGGCGACGTCGAGCGCGAGCGCGTCCCACAGGCGCGCCGGAGCGACGATCACAACTGAGTGTTCTGGCTCGGTCTCGGCCGGGCGTGTGTCGGTCACCTCCGTATCATCGAGCGTGCAGGCACACGCGACAACGTGAGGGGCCCGAATCGATGAGCGACGCGACCATCGCGGCGATCGTGCTCGCCGGCGGGCGCTCGTCCCGCATGGGGCGCGACAAGGCTGCGCTGATCTTCGACGGGCGTCCGCTGCTGCTCCGCACCATCGACGCCGTCTCGACAGTCGCGGACGAAATCGTGATCGTGCGCGCGCCCGGGCAGGCGTTGCCGCCGCTGGATGCCGGCACGCAGGCGCGAGTGGTCGACGACCCGGTGGCCGGCGACGGTCCGCTTCGCGGCATCGCCACCGGCCTCGCGGCGATCACAGCGCCGGTTGCGATCGTGGTCGGCGTGGACATGCCGTTCCTGCGGCCGGAGCTGCTGCGGCTGATCGTTGGGCTGGTCACGGCGGAGCGCCGGTGGGTGCTGCCGATCGCGAGCCGGCGCCCGCAGCCTCTCTGCTCGGCCTTCGCGCGCGACGCCCTGCCCGTGGTCGAAGCGCACCTCGCCGCGGGCGATCGCGCGCCGATGGCGGTGGCTGCCGATCTCGGCTTCTACCGCATGTTGCCCGAGCAGTGGATGACCGCCGACCCCGAGGGGTGGTCGTTTGTGGACGTCGACACGCCGGAAGACTTCGCCGAGGCCGAGCGCCTACTCCGCGGAGGAGGGCGGCCTCCGGTCGAGGAGGCGCTCTGAGTCTCGGAACGCGCACACGAGAACGTTGCGAAGCGCAGCGTCGGAGGTGCGCATGCGGTGCGCCTTGCCGCGTCCGCCGATCGACTGATCGAGGATGGCATCGGAGATCGCCCGGCAGTCACGCTCACGATCCACGGGCCCGGCTTCTGACGCGGCTCGGCCCGAAGCGCGCATCTCGCCGTCCGTGAGCCCCGACGACGCTGCGGCGTCGCCGGCCTTGTTGGTCGCCCTGGCGGCGGCCTTCTCGGCCGCCCTGGCGGCGGCCTTCTCGGTCGCCTTGTCGGTCGCCTTCTCGGCCGCTCTGTCGGCGGCCTTCTCGGCCGCCTTGTCGGCCGCGCTCGCGCGCGCGGCGCGCTCACGCGTCGTCGTCACGGCGATCGCGTCGCCGATGCGGTCGGTGATCGCAAGCGCCGGGGCCGCCGGCGAGACGCTGCTCGACGAACGGCGGTCGTCGCGTTCCCCCGAGTCCTCGTTGTTCCTGTCACGGTCGCCCGAGTCCTGATCTCTTTTCTTATCGTCGCGCTCGTTCCCCCCGACGGTCGGGGTCGCGGTCGGGGTCGCGGTAATGCCGAGGTTCGGGAGGATGCGGCGACGCTCGTCTGCCTTCGGCGTGGAGGTCGGCTTGGGCCGGTCGTTCTTGCGCTCCGGCTCGGCGGTCGGCTGCGGCCGCAGCGGGAGCATGCCGTCCAGCAGCGTCTCGATCGGGCGCCTGAGTTCCCCGAGCGCGGCATCGCCCAGCGCCGCGCGCAGGCGTTCGGCCGTCGCGCTGTCACTGGCGATCAGCGCGCGCACGCGCGTGCTCGTCGATCGCTTGCGCAGCCCTTCCGCGACGATCAGCGCCACCGCGTCGGCGCGCGGCAGTTCGGCGTCGTCCGCGAGCAGCGCCGCAACGACG
>JAQBZW010000273.1 GCA_027622315.1 Chloroflexota bacterium
CGCCGGCGGTCACGCCGCGGTCTTCCACGAGCAGACCGTGGCCTTTGGCTGGACCGTGCCGCACCCGTCGCCGCGCACCACGATCCACGACCGCTTTCGCGCAATCGCCGCGCTGATCGCCGAGGCGCTCGCGGCGCTCGGGGTGGACGCGCGCGTCGGTGCCGTAGCGGGCGAGTACTGCCCCGGCGACTACAGCGTGAACGCGCGCGGCCGGACAAAGCTGATGGGCGTCGGGCAGCGGGTGCTGCCCCGCGCGGCGCACGTCGGTGGCGTGATCGTGGTCGACGGTGCCGAGGACATCCGCCGTGTGCTCGCGACCGTCAACGACGCGCTCGGCCTCGCATGGGATCCCGCCGCCGTAGGTAGCGTGTGCGACGAGATCGGCGGCGTGACGTGGGACGACGTCGCGGCGGCGCTGATCGCCGCGTTCGCAGCACGCTTCGCCGTGCACGATGTCGCGATCGACGACGCGACGCTCGAGCGCGCGCGCGAGATGGAGGGATTGTTTGCCCCGGCGGACGGCAACGCCGAAGCGGTCGCGGAGCCGGCATGAAGCGACACGTTCCGCCAGTTACGTCCTGTGTGGCAGCCCGTTCGCGACTCCGTTCAGAGGTCCGTTCAGAGGTCCGTCCAGGGGTCCGTTCAGGGGTCCGTTCAGGGGTCCGTTCGTGGTGAGCAACGCGAACCACGACCTGACCGGTGCGTCCCGCACCGGCGCGCGTGACGGATCGGCCAGCCCGCCCCCATCTGCCCGAGGTCTGCGCTGCCTTCGGCAGCGCACCGATCGTGGTTCGCGTTGCTCACCACGAACGGAACGGACGGGCTGGACGGAACCGGGTCGAACAACTGGCACGACGAAAGTGGGCGCTATCCGTTCCGCTGGAGTCTCTTTCCGTTCGTCTCGAGTGAATCGAGAAACGCCAGCCGTGAACGCTACGCGCGTATGAGCAGCGAGGCGCTCCGCCCGCTCCCGCTGCGCGACCGGCACCTCGCCGCCGGGGCCCGCATGTCACCGTTCGCGGGCTGGGAGATGCCACTCCAGTACACGGGCATCCTCGCCGAGCACGCCGCGGTGCGCAGCGATGCCGGCATCTTCGACGTGACCCACATGGGGCGCGTGCGCGTGGAGGCCGCCGGCGCGGCCGCCCGCATCCGCTCGATCACGACCTACGACGTCACCGCCATGCGCGCGGGCCGCGCGCACTATTCGCTCTACTGCACGCCCGAGGGCGGTATCGCCGACGACGTCATGGTCTACCGCCTCGACGACACGCGCTGGCTGATCGTGCATAACGCCGACAACGCCGAACCCGACGCAGCGCGCGTGCGCGCAGCGGCCGGCACGGCCATGCGTGACATCGGCGGCGAGACCGTGATGCTTGCGATCCAGGGCCCGCGTGCGCTCGACCTGCTCGCCGGCGTGCTCGGCGATGAGGTCCGTGCGCTCGGCCAACGACGCTGCGCAGAGCTCACGTGGCGGGGCACCAGCGTCTTCGTCGGGCGGACGGGTTACACCGGCGAAGACGGCGCGGAGTGTGTGATCGACGCCGCGACCGGCGGCGCGCTGTGGGACGCGTGCCTCGCAGCCGGCGCGATGCCCTGCGGGCTCGGCGCGCGCGACACGCTGCGGCTCGAGGCCGCACTCCCGCTCTACGGTCACGACCTCTCGCCCGAAACCGATCCGTACGGCGCCGGCCTCGGCTGGACGGTGACGCTCGAGGACAACGCCGACTTCACCGGCCGTGCCGCCCTCGCCGCGCTCGCCACTCGATCGCCCGCACGCCGCCTGTCGTGCCTGCGCCTGCTGGAGCGCGGCGTGCCCCGCGCGGGCTACGTCGTGCTCACGGGTGACGTGGATGACGGCCACGGCCTTGTTACGCTGACGAGCGGCGTGTTCAGTCCCACGCTGCGTATCGGCATCGCCATGGCGTACCTGCCGATCGCAGTGAGCGAGCCCGGGACGCGGCTCGCGATCACCATTCACGGGCGCGATGTGCCCGCCGAGGTGGTGCCGCGCCCCTTCTATCGCCGCGACGACTGACGTCGCGGCTCACGCGGAGAGGACGCCACCGTGGAGTTCCCGGCCGAGCTGCGCTACACGACCGAGGACGAATGGCTGCGCATCGACGACGATGTCGCCACCATCGGCATCACCGACTTCGCACAGGATCAGCTCGGCGACGTGGTCTACGTCGAGGTGCCCGACGTTGGTCGCATGCTCACCACGGGCGAGGCCTTCGGCGTGATCGAGTCCGTGAAGGCGGTGTCCGATCTGTTCTCGCCGATCGCCGGCGAGGTGATCGCCCGCAACGACGCGCTCACCGAACAGCCTGAGCTCGTGAACTCGTCGCCGTACGGCGACGGCTGGATGATCCGCGTGCGCATGAGTGCCCCGGCCGAGATCGACGCGCTGCTGACCGCGGACGCGTACCGGGCGCGGCTGCCGGCCGACGGCTAGCCGCCTGCCATGCCCGATCCCGGCGGCGCCCCCACTCCGTACATTCCGAACACTGATGCCGATCGCGCCGCGATGCTCGCGCGGCTCGAGCTGACAGACCTCGACACACTGTTCGACGAACTTCCGGTCGCGCACCGCGACCCGGCGATCGCCCTGCCGGACGCACTCGCCGAAGCCGACCTGATCCGACTGCTCCAAGATCGAGCCGCCGAGAATGGCAGCGGGGGGCGGCCGTCGTTCCTCGGCGCCGGGGCCTATCGTCGCGCGATCCCCGCAGTCACCGGGCAGCTCACGTCGCGCTCCGAGTTCGTCACTTCGTACACGCCCTATCAGCCGGAGGTCAGCCAGGGCACGCTCCAGGCCGCGTTCGAGTACCAGTCCGTGGTCTGCGAGCTGACCGGGATGGATGTCTCGAACACCGGGATGTACGACGGCGCGAGCGCCACCGCCGAAGCGTGCATGCTCGCCGCACGTGCGACGCGCCGCTCCGCCGTCGCATTGCTGGAGCCGATCGATCCCCGCGTCGCTGACGTCGTGCGCACCTATGCATACGGCGCGAATATTCGCGTGGACAGGATCCACGCGGACGCGGACGTCGCCGGCGCACTCGGTGATGAACATGCCGCGCTCGTCGTACAGCAGCCGGACTTTCTCGGCGGCATCCGCGATCTCGCCCCGCTCACCGAAGCGGCGCACGCCGCCGGGGCGCTGTGCGTCGTCGCCGCGGATCCCTTCGCGCTGGCGATGCTGCGTTCGCCCGGCGATGGCGGGGCGGACATTGTGACCGGCGAAGGACGCGATCTCGCCGGCCCGCCCGGACTCGGCGGGCCGTCGCTCGGCCTGTTCGCCG
>JAQBZW010000274.1 GCA_027622315.1 Chloroflexota bacterium
CGCCGCCGTACCCACCGCCGCTGCCGAAGCGCGGGCCGCGATCGGCACTGCGTCCGCCGCCGCCGCCACCACCGCCACCACCGCCACGCGGTCCGCGGTCACCGCCGCGTCCGCCGCGGTCACCACCTCGGTCACCGCCACCACCGCCGGGGCGGGGTCCGCGGTCGCCACCAGAGCGATTGGGTGCGGCGTCCGCGTCGCCTTCGAGCTCACGCTCGCTCAGGCCGACGGCCTCGCCGTCGGCCTCGCCTGCGGCTTTCATCGACAGGTTCAGGCGCCCGAGATTGTCGATCTCGACCACCTTCACCTTGACGCGATCGCCCACGTGCACCACGTCCTCGACCCGTTCGACGCGGCCCTCGGCCATCTCAGAGATGTGCACGAGCCCGTCCTTGCCGGGGAGGATCTCGACGAACGCGCCGAAGGCCATCAGTCGTACGACCGGTCCCTCGTAGATGTCGCCGATCTTGATTTCCTTCGTCAGGCCCTCGATCTCGCCCACCGCGCGGCGCACGCCGTCGTGGTCCGCGCCGGAGACGAAGACCGTGCCGTCGGGCTCGACGTCGATCGCCGCGCCCGTGCGGCCGATGATCGCGTTAATCACGCGCCCACCCGGGCCGATGATCGCGCCGATCTTCTCGGGGTCGATCTTGACCACGATGATCTTGGGCGCGTGTTCGGCGACCTCATCGCGGGGCGCGGAGATGGCGGTCGCCATGACGCGCAGGATCTCGAGCCGCGCCTCGCGCGCGCGCCGGAACACCTCCGTGAGGAAGTCCGACGGCAGCCGCTTCAGTTTGATATCGAGCTGCACGGCGGTCACGCCGCGCTCGGTGCCGGCCACCTTGAAGTCCATGTCGCCGAAGCCATCTTCGATGCCCGCGATGTCGGTGAGGATGCGGTAGTCGCTCGCGTCCTCGTTCGTGACCAGTCCCATCGCGATGCCGGCGACCGGGGCCATGATCGGCACGCCGGCGTCCATGAGCGCGAGCGTCCCGGCACAGATCGAGGCCTGGGACGTCGAGCCGTTGGACGACAACACGTCGGAGACGATGCGCACGGTGTACGGGAACTCCTCGAACGGCGGCATCACCGCCTCGAGCGCCTTCTCGCCGAGCATGCCGTGACCGATTTCGCGGCGGCCGGGGCCACGCAGGAAGCGAGCCTCGCCGACCGAGAACGGCAGGAAGTTGTAGTGGAGCATGAAGCGCTTCCACGGCTCCGGGTTGATGTTGTCCAGCTTCTGGCGGTCGCCGATCGGTCCGAGCGTCGCGACGGAGAGCACCTGCGTCTCACCGCGCTGGAAGAGCCCCGAGCCGTGAACGCGCGGGAGCAGCCCCACCTGTGCGGTGAGCTCGCGCAGCTGATCCGGCCGGCGGCCGTCCGCACGCATGTCGGCGCTGAGCACGCGACCGCGGACGAAGGCCTTGAGCACCGACTCCGTGGCGGCACGCACCGCGCCCGCTTCGAGCTTGGCGGCCTCGTCGGCCGGCAGCGACTCGGTGAGCTCGCGGAGGACCTTCGCGCCCATCTGGTCGACACCGCGGAAGCCCTCGGACTTCACGGCGTTGAGCATCTCCTCGTCGCGCCCGGCGAGCAGCGCGCGCACGCGATCCTGCAGCTCCGAGGCGTCGGCCGGCGGCGCGTATGTCATCTTCGGCTGCCCGAGCGCGGCCACAACCTCGGCCTGGAGGTCGTTCAGCTGGCGGCAGATGTTCTCTGCGTACTCGATCGCGGCGATCAGCTCAGCCTCGGGCACCTGGCGGGCGCCTGCCTCGAGCATGACGACGGAGTCGTTCGTCGCGGCGACCGTGAGCTCGAGGTCCGAGTTGGCGGCGTCTTCGTACGTGGGGAAGGCCTTGAGCTTCCCGTCGACCCGGCCCACGCGTACGGAGCTCACGGGCCCCTCGAACGGGAGGGGCGAGAGGTTGATCACCGTGGAGGCGCCGATCGTGGCGAGCGCGTCACCCGGATTCTCCCGGTCGGACGAGAGCAGCGTGCAGACCACCTGCACCTCGCGCGTGAAGCCCTTCGGGAAGAGCGGTCGGATCGGGCGGTCGGTCATGCGCGCGGCGAGCGTGGCGTCCGTGCCCGGCCGGCCCTCGCGCCGGAAGAAGGAGCCCGGCACCTTCCCGATCGCATACATGCGCTCTTCGAAGTCCACCGTCAGCGGGAAGAAGTCGATGCCGGGGCGGGGGTCGCCCTCGCACACGGTCACAAGGAGGATGGTGTCGCCGTAGCGCACCGTGCACGCCGCGAGGGCGTTCGGGGCGAGCAGCCCTGTGCTGATCTCGAGGGTCTTGCCCTCGATCTCGCGAGAGAAGGTCTGCGCCTGGCGCAGCTCACCGGTGGTCGTCTGGGTTGTCACGATAATGCTTACCTATTCCCTACTACACACTCTCTGGAGCGCGCCGATCGGGCGCGCGGACGTGATCGCTCTGTATGCGTGCGCGAGATGGGGGCGCCTGACACGTGGGGTGCGGTGGCTTCGTCCGGGGTGCCCGGTCGGCCTGGCGGCCGGCGTGTCGCCTGAAGCGTCGGGGGCTCGGATGTGGGGCCTGGCCTGCGGTCTTGCCGCGGGCGTCGCGAGTGCGGATCTGCGTCCGCGCGTGCCGTCTCGCTGTCGTCCTGCCTGGTCTTTCTCGTCTACTGCCACTCCGGCCGCGCGTCGAGGAACCCCCGCGCCGGCCTCAGAAAGTCAAAGGGCTGCGCTATCGGCGCAGCCCCAGAGTCTGGATGATCTTGTGATATCGGTCGACGTCGGTATGACTGAGGTAACGGAGCTCACGGCGCCGGCGACCCACGAGCTTCAAGAGCCCGCGGCGCGTCGAGAAGTCGTGGCGGTGCTCACGCAGGTGCGCCGTCAGTTGGGTGATGCGCTCAGTCAGCAGCGCGATCTGAACCTCAGACGAGCCGGTGTCCCCGTCGTGAATCTTGAAGGTGTCGATGATTTCGGTCTTGCGTTCGGCGGTCGGCATCGGCTGGAGTTCGTGCTCCCTGTAATCGTCGATGGGGGGAATAGTCGGGACGAAGCAACCGCCCCACGGCGGCCACTGGCAGAGACGCTAGCATAGGGCCTCACCGTGGGCAACGCGCCACGGTCCCCCGCAGCCAGTGACGGGATACGTGATGGCCGACACGGCGATCGTGATCGACGCGGATGCCTGCGTCCCGGAGGCGCTCGCCCGGGAGCTCGCACTGATCGTGGTACCGGGAGACGCGGCGCTGTTCGCCGCGACGGACAGCATCCCGGCGCTCGGGCTGGCGGCCGGGCCCAGCCCCG
>JAQBZW010000275.1 GCA_027622315.1 Chloroflexota bacterium
GCATGGCGGCGAAGGCGGCGGGCGCGAGCGCCTCGCGCGCAGCGGTGAGCAATGCGCTGGCGAGCCGGTCGTAGGCCTTCGGGTAGAGCCCCTCGCCCTGTCCCGTCAGCGAGTACGCGAGCGCCGGGCGACCGACCTTGCCGCGCAGCTCGCGGGTCGCGACGTAGCCCTCGCGTTCGAGCACCGTGAGGTGCTGGCGAACGCCCGTGGCGGTCAGTCTCAGGTAGTGGGCGAGCTCACGCACATTGGACTCGCCGTCCGCGCGGAGACGGTCGAGGATCTGCTGACGGGTTGCCTGCATGGGGCTGCGCTCCGATATCCCGAACGCCCTCATCATAGCCCTCGGCATGGTCGGTGACCCAGCCGTGATGCGTGCCGCGAGCGCGCTGCCCGCTCCGGCACGCCTGTCACCGCACTCGACTAGCATGCGCTCGATCACGGCGAGAGGATCAGGGCCGATGGCCGACGACCCACTGCAGCACCGTGCCTTCGCCGACGCGATCGTTGAGCGCGCGGCGACGCAGCTGCGGGAGTTGCTCGTGCGACTCGCCCGCGAGGCGCAGCCGTTCCCGCCCTTCCCCGGCGCGATGTTCGTGTACGGCATCGAAGTGGAACCGCCGCCCGGCTCCCCGCACGGCTGCGTGATTCTGATGGACGACGGGGCGCTGTACGAGCTCCAGATCGGGCTGGATGAAGACGCCGTCGCGCGCGGCGGCGACCAGGTGGCGACGCGCCACGAAGCCACCGTCAAGCTCGAGCTGCCGTCCGACGAGTACGTGCTTTTCGCGCACCGCGCCGCGCTCGCCGTCGTCGCCGTGCTCGAGGCTCGTGTGGGCAGTGCGCCGTGAGCTGGGCGACTTTCGCAGCGGACGAGGAGCGCCTGGCCGATTTCGTGCGCGAGCGGCTGGACGGTCGCGTCGCCTACCTGGCGACGGTGGCGCCGAGCGGGGCCCCGCGCGTCCATCCCGTGCGCCGGTGATCGATGGGCGGCGCCTGCTCGTGTTCAGGGAGCCGACGTCGCCCAAGGGGCACGACCTCCAGCGCGACGGGCGCTACGCGCTGCACTGCGGCGTGGAGGACGCTCGCGGCGGCAAGGGCGAGGTGCTGATCCGCGGAATCGGGGCCACACCGCCGGCGGCCGCGGAGGGCGAGGATGCGGCACAAGCGCCGTCGCCGCCGCCGTCGCGGTACGTCACGTTCGAGCTCAGCGTGGACGAGGTCCGCGTGACGCGGCCGGGCTCAGAGGGCCCTCGGCACACCCGCTGGCGCAGGCCGCGGAGCTAGCCACGGAGCGCGCGTGACTGTGGCGAGCTCGCGGCCGCCGTCGCTCAGTCGGCGCGGAAATCGCCTGAATTGCCGCCGGACTTGGCCACGAGGCGGACGTCGGTGATGCGCATCGTGCGCTCGACCGCCTTGCACATGTCATAGATCGTGAGCGCCGCGACCGAGGCCGCGGTCAGCGCCTCCATCTCGACGCCGGTCTGCGCCGTCGTGCGCACGGTCGCCTCGATCTCGACGGCGCCGCCGCCGGCCGCCGGCACGAGCTGAACCTCGATGCCGGAGATCGGGAGCGGGTGACAGAGCGGGATCAGCTCGTGGGTGCGTTTCGCCGCCATGATTGCCGCGATGCGCGCGGTCGCGAACACGTCGCCCTTCGGGATCCGTCCTTCGACGATCAGCGCCAGCGTCTCAGGGCGCATCTCCACGCGTCCACGCGCGGTCGCCTCGCGCGATGTCACGGCCTTCGCCGAGACGTCGACCATGCGAGCGTGGCCCTGTGCGTCGACGTGGGACAGCGCGGGGGCGGGGCTGCCGGACGGGTCCAGCGGGTGGGTCATGGTGTTCGCTCCCGGCCGTGCATTCTGGCGCAGGCCCGCCGGCTGGGCGAGGCGCTAGCCGCCGATGTACGACATCTCGACCTTGCGCAGGCCGGCCGTGTCCTCGGAACGGATCTCGGAGTAACGGTCTTCGCGCGCGCGCCACACCTGTGCGATCTGCGTACGGAGGGCGTCGTCGTCCGTACCCGAGCGCAGAGCAGCGCGGAGGTCGGAACCGTCGCCTGCGAACAGGCACGTGTAGAGCTTCCCGTCGGCGGAGATGCGGGCGCGGGTGCACGTCGCGCAGAACGGTTGCGTCACTGAGGTGATGAAGCCGATCTCGCCGGCCCCGTCGCGGTAGCGGTAGCGCTGCGCGACCTCGCCCGTGTAGTTCGGGTCGAGCGGCTCGAGCGGGAACTCGGCATCGATGCGACGCGCGAGCTCGGAGGCGGGCACGACCTCGTCGAGTCGCCACCCATTGGTGCTGCCCACGTCCATGAACTCGATGAACCGCAGGATCTGCCCGGTGCCGCGGAAGTGCCGCGCGAGCTCGATCAGCGTGTGATCGTTCACGCCGCGGCGCACGACCGCGTTCACCTTCACCGGTCCGAGCCCGGCGCGCGCCGCCGCCTCGATCCCTTCGAGCACCATCGCGACGGGGAAGTCCATGTCGTTCATGCGCCGAAACACGGGGTCGTCGAGCGAGTCGAGCGAGACGGTGATGCGATCCAGCCCGGCGTCCGCCAGCGGCTGCGCGATCGACTTCAGCAGCGTGCCGTTCGTCGTCAGCGTGAGCTCGAGGCCCTCGATCTCTTTGAGCAGCGCGACCAGCGTCGGCAGCTGTGCCCGCAGCGTGGGCTCACCGCCGGTGAGCCGGAGCTTGCGCACCCCGAGGTCGTGGAAGATGCGCGCGAGGCGTGCGATCTCCTCGAAGGAGAGCACCTGATCGCGCGGCAGGAACGCGAAGCCCGGCCCGAACACCTCGCGCGGCATGCAGTACTGGCAGCGGAAGTTGCAGCGGTCGGTAACGGAGACGCGCAGATCGTGCAGGGGGCGGCCCAACTGGTCGGCAAGCGGTTCATCGTCGAAGTCGAGGTGGGGCATGGCGCCAGTGTAGGCGCGAGCGGGGCGTCTTGCACGGCCGTGCACATCGCTTGTCTGTCGCGCGTGTCTCTACCGTCGGGGCAGCGTGCGAAGCGCGTCCGCAAGCGCACGCACGGCATGTGCGCGGTGGCTGATCGCCTGTTTCTCGGCCCCGAGCTCCGCGAGCGTGCGCCCGTCCGGCAGCTCGAACACCGGGTCGTAGCCGAAGCCGTTGCTCCCGCGTGGGGCGGCGGCAATGCGACCTTCGAGCACGCCTTCGCGCACGACCGGGGCGTTGCCCGGGCGCGCGAGCGCGACGCAGCAGCGGAAGCGCGCGCCGCGCCGCGCTGCCGGGATCCCGGCGATC
>JAQBZW010000276.1 GCA_027622315.1 Chloroflexota bacterium
TGACCTGCGCGGCGACCGGGACGAGGTGATCGTGGCGTCGCCGCAGTCCGCGCGGGCCGGCGATCCGGGTGAGCTCGTGCGTGCGCTCCAGGCCGCCGGTACGTCGGCACAGCGCGCGCCCGACGTGGCGAGCGCGCTCGAGCGCGCCGCGGCGGTAGCCGGCGAGCGCGGCGCCGTGATCGTGACGGGCAGTCTGTACACGGTGGCGGAGGCGCGCGAAGCGCTGCTCGGCGTCGTCGGCGATCGTGCCTTCGGGCTGCGATAGCATGTCCCCGCGGGCCGCCCACGAGGCGGCCGCCGCGCGAGTCGGTCGCGGACTACCCCGCCCACGCGCTCCCGGATCGAGATGAGGCGATGACGGCACAGCAACGACGGCGCGTCGTGGTGACCGGTATGGGCGCGATCACGCCGCTCGGGAACGACCTCGACGCGTTCTGGGCTGGCGCCGTCGCGGGCCGCTCGGGCCTCGCTCGCCTGACGCTCGTCGACCCGACCGATTACCCGTGCCAGGTCGGCGGCGAGGTGCGCGACTTCGATCCCACGGCCTACATCGACCGCAAAGTCGCACGCCGAATGGCCCGGTTCTCGCAGTTTGCAGTCGCCACGGCCCAGCAGGCGCTTGCCCACTCGGGGCTCGAGCTCGAGGCGATGGATCGTGGTCGCGTGGGCGTGCTCATCGGCAACGGCGGCGGCGGGTTCCCGAACACCGACGAGGCGATGCGCACGATCGTCTCTCGCGGCGGGATGCGCGTGGATCCGCTGTATATGGCGAAGATGCTGCCGAACATGGCGGCCGCGAATGTGACGATCCAGCTCGGGTTGCTCGGCTACACGAATACGGTCACCACGGCCTGCGCCGCCGGCACCCAGGCGATCGGCGACGCCGTCGAGGTGATCCGCCGCGGCGCCGCGGACGTGATGTTCGCTGGCGGGACCGAGGCCGGCATCTGCGAGCTCGGACTCGCCGGCTTCTCGAGCATGCGCGCGCTTACGACCTCGTGGAACGGTGAGCCGGAGCGCTCCTCACGCCCCTTCGATCGCCGCCGCGATGGTTTCGCCCCGGCGGAGGGCGCAGGCATGCTGGTGCTGGAGGCGCTCGATCACGCGCTCGCGCGCGGCGCCACACCGATCGCCGAGATGATCGGCTATGGCGTGAGCGCGGACGCCGCGTATCTCGTGGCGCCGTCGGACGCGGGAGAGGGTGCCGCGCGGGCGATGGAGAGCGCCCTCGCGGACGCCGGCGTGGGCGCGGATGAGATCGACTACGTCTCCGCGCACGCGACCGCGACCGAGGTCGGGGACATCGCCGAGACCCGCGCGCTCAAGACGGTGCTGGGGAGCCACGCCTACGACGTGCCGATCTCGGCGATGAAGTCACAGATCGGTCACCTGCTCGGCGGCTCTGGCGGCGTGGAGGCCGTGGCCGCGGTGCAGACCATCGTGACCGGACAGATCGCCCCCACGCTGAACCTCGAAGACCCCGGTCCCGAGTGCGATCTCGACTATGTGCCTGAGACGGGCCGTCGCGCGGACGTGCGCACGGTGATGAAGAACTCGTTCGGGTTCGGCGGGCAGAACGCTGTGCTCCTGATCCGGCGGTTCGAGCCGTAGGCGCTCACCACTGAGCGAGCGCACGCCACAAGTGAGAAGGCCGGGCATGCGCCCGGCCTTCACGTCTCCCACGTCGAAGTGGCGCGCGGCTACGAAGCGTGTGCCAATGGCTGCGCCGGGAGCTGGGTGGCCGACGCCGGGAGCATCCCGTCCAGCAGCGCTTCGAGCGCCATGCTGTGGGCGCACGCCGCGTTGTGAATGAAGAAGTCGCAGGCACACTGCCAGCGACCATCCCGCAGGATCACCTCGTGGTCGTCGTTATTGCCGTGGACCATCACGGAGAGTTCGCGGAAGTGGAAGCGTTCACGTTCCTGTGCATAGCGATGCGCCTTCTCGATCTTCCCGATCATGCCCGAGTGCATCTGGCCTTCCCTTCAGCTCCGCGTGGCATCCACAGGGTCGGGGCTCGAAGCAACGAAAGACGCCGCGGTTGTCCGCGGCGTCTTCATTCGTTGTTTCGGGCCGAGGTGGTCCATCTGCGGAACTCCTCACCGGGAGAGTAGAGGTCCCGCGATCGGCTCGTCAATCATGCGCGAGGCCGGTCCGCCAGCGCACGGTGCGTCACGCGTGACGCGACGCACCGTGCCGCGAGAGCACTTCGTAGCGAGGCTGTGCACCGCCGAGATGGGAGCGCACGACCACGAGTTCGTGGAAGCGGGAGGGGCTCGCCGGCGGCGAATCGAGCGCTGCGATCGCGTCGGCGATGTGCCGGCGATCGTCCGGCGAGGCGGAGCGGTGCACGCGAGCGAGCGTGATGTGGGGCCGGAAGGGTCGCCGCTCGTCTGCGAGGTCGGCTGTGGCGACGGCGTTGCCGACGCGGGCGACGAGTGCGTCGAGCCGCTCACGCTCGCCGCCGATGCCGAGCCACGCGACCGCGGTGCGCGCGGCTGGTCCGAAGGTGCCGGCCGGGCCGAGTGTGAGCGTGAGCTCGAACGGCACGACGTGATGCGACAACGCTCGCTGCAGCCGCTCTGTCGCGGGCGGGTCAATCTCGCCAAGGAAGCGGAGGGTGAGGTGCATCAGCGTGGGATCGACGAAGCGAAGCGTCCCGGCCCCCGCGGATGCCCGGAGCGCGCGTTGCGCGCCGCTCGCGGCGACGCGCCATGGCGGTGGCACGTCCAGGGCGATGAAGACACGCATCGGAGAGCCATCATCCGGCGCGCCGGCGTGGGTGGACAACCGGCGGCGCGCGCGCCATCGTACGAGGGGCGCGCCGCGGTGCGCCGAAGCCAGGGCGGGGAATCGCCGGCGATTGCAGTCGCCGATACGAGCCCTGGAGTCTCCAATGGTCTCTCGCATACGCCCCGATCCCGACGCGGACCGGACGCAGCCGGCTGCGCTCTCTGCCCGGCCGCATGACCCCACGCCGACGCGATTCGTTCCGGCCTCGCCACTGCTCGACCCGCTCGCGCACGGCGGGTGGAGACGGGCGCTGGCTCCCGCCGCCGGGACGGTGCTCGTTGCGGGAGTGGTGCTGGCGATCGTCTGGAGCGCGTCCGCGCCCGCTCTCGACGCCACCGCCGGCGGCGTGCGCTGGCTGAGCACGCACAATGATGTGACCGGCCGCGCCGTTGCCACGGTTGCGGTGGCGTTCGCCACCGCGCTTGCGCTCGTCGCCGCGTGGGCGCGGGCGAC
>JAQBZW010000032.1 GCA_027622315.1 Chloroflexota bacterium
GCGACTGCCGCGCGTCAGGCCGGTGTGAGCGTGAGCGTGTGCTTCGCCGCCGCCCGCGCTGCCTCTGGCGCGATGTGCATGGGGATGCGCTCATGCCGTCGCCAGTGCTCGAGTTGATCGTGTGCGTGCTCGCTCGTCGGCAGCCCGGACGCGCCGCCGGGGATCACCCACGACGCCTCGTCCGGCCGCGCGAAGTCGACGACCTGGCGGTAGACGGAGAGCGCGCTCACCCGAAAGCCGGCGGCGGCATCCAACGAGTAGCCCGAGACCTGCAACGTGTCGCCGTCACCGCCGATCGTGACTGCGGGCGGATTCAGCTCGGCCGCGTGCTGCGGAAGCACAGCCGCGAGCGTGTGTGCGGCCTCCGTCTGGTGGACGTCACCCCAGCGCCAGGCGGCCGGGTCCTCGTCGCCGGCGAGCGTCGCCGTGGCCGTCCACACGCGCTCGAGCACCGCCGGTAGCACGTCCGCCCATGGGCGTCCGTCCGGCGTCCCAACCGACTGTTCCAGATCCGCGCCGACGAAATACAGCCACTGGCCGATCAGCGCCGCGCCACCCGTGTTCGCCGGGTCGGAGAGGCGCGTCCAGGTCTCGGCGCCCACGATCGGCTCGAAGAGCGTGCGGGCGAGCCCGATGCGGAAGTGGGCGTAGAGCAGAGCCGCGGCGCTGCCCGGCTTGAGATCGCCGTCCCACGCCGCGAGCAGCGAGCGCGCACGTTCCGCGGCCCCCGTCGCGGCCGGCTGGCGCTCGAGGAAGCGTGCCCAGCCGCGAGCGCGCACAGAGAGCGTGTCGCCCTGCAGCGCGGCGATCGCCTCTGGCGAAAGGATCTCGCCGCCGCCGAGTACCTCGGCGATGCGCGTGGAACGCCCGGGCGTCGAGAACTCGAACGCGATGTACGGGTCGTCGTGATCCCAGACGCGCTGGTTCGCGGTGCCTACGAAGCCCTCCGGCGGGTTGATCGCCTGGGGCAGCGCATCGAACGGGACGTCACCGATCCACTCGTGCTCGCCGGTCCAGCCGGGCACGGCGAACTGGTGGCCGGGCGTGCTCGCGCGCACGGGGATCCGGCCGCGAAAGAGGAACCCGATGCTTCCGCCCTCGTCCGCGCTGAGCAGGCTGTTCACCGGCTCTTCCCAGCCGCGCTGGCTCTCGTGAAGCGCCTCGACCGTGCACGCCATGAGCATCGGCCGCAGCGTTTCCCACTGGCGGTTCACACGATCCGTTGCGGTGTAGCGCATCACCAGCGCTTGCCCGTCGCTCGGCTCACCGTGGATCACGGTTCCATGGCGCGTCTCCACCACGGTGATCGGCTCGGGCGAGCCGCCGCGTACGCGGATCTCGTCACGATGGACCGCGGCGTCCGCCCAGCCGTCCTCAATGCGATACCGCTCGGGTTGGTCGGGGTCGAACTGCTCGACGTAGAGATCCTGGTTGTCGGCCTGGCCGTGCGTGATGTTCCAGGCCAGGTGGCCGTTGTGGCCGAAGTGCGGGAAGGCCGGGAATCCCGGGAACGCCGCGCCGGCGGCGTTGAACTGGGGGCAGGTGACGTGTGCCTGCCAGTAGACGTTCGGCACGTCGAGCGGGCGGTGTGAGTCGTTGCAGAGCACGGGCTTCCCGGTGGTCGTGCGTGAACCGGCGATGACCCACGAGTTCGATCCACCTTCATCGCTGGCGAGCGTCCCCATTCCGGCCGCGACGCGTGAGAGCTCGTCTGACGCGAGGCGGATCAGGTCGGCCGTCGCGCCGCCCGGGGGAAGGATCACGTTCAATCCCGCCGGCTGGATGTGCTCGAGGGCGCCATAGGTCTCCGGGCCCACGCGGCGCAGCAGTTCGGTCCGGGCCAGCTTGATCCCGCGCTTACCCATGATCGCGTGGCGAACCTTGAAGATGAGCACCGAGTGCCACGGCTCCCAGGGCTCGGGCGCGCTCTCGGTGAGCGCGTACTCCACGGGCAGCGGCTGACCGGACTGGAGGAACGCGTTCACGCCCGCCGCGTAGGCGTCGAACATCGCGCGCGTGTCAGCCGTCATGGCATCGACATCGACACGGGCGGCCGCGTCCAGCCGAAAGCGGCGGAACATGCGGTCGGATTCGAGACCCGAGGGCCCGACCAATTCCGACCAGCGCCCGGTCCCGCGGCGGCGGTACCACTCCATCTGCCACAGCCGGTCCTGTGCGCTGGCGAAGCCCATGCCGAACCACGCGTCAGATTCGCCGCGCGCTTCGATGTGCGGGATCCCAAACGCATCGCGCCGGACCACAACGGCGCCGGCCAGACCGTCGACGGCGAGATCGCCGTCCCGCTGGGACACGGCGGCGGCATAGTCGGGCTTCGTGTCGGTCGCCATCGGTCAACCTCGATTCGAGACGGGGAACGCCGGCATGTCGGGTCGCTCAGACCGTCGAGGCGAAGCGCCCGATCATCGCGTTCACCTGATCCGGTACCTCGAGCTGCGGGAAGTGTCCCGAGCCGACGACGGTGCCGAACTGGATGCCTTTCACGACCTTGCGGAGGCCGTCGTGGTCGACGGGGTTCGCACTAATCATCAGCAGCGGCTGCTTCATCGCTTTGGCCGCGGCCTGCGTGCCGGGCGCAAGTCCGCGCAGCTCAGCGACTGCGACGGCGAGCGGTGTGCGCGCAGCCTCGTCGACCGCCGTTTGCGCGACTGCCGGTTCGGCGAGCGAACTGAAATACGACTCGTAATTCTTGCGGAACTCACGCCCGCCGTTCGCGCCCTCGAGCCGGGCGACGAGCGGGCCGAGGTCGAGCGCGCCGCGCGGGTAGATCCCGTGGTCGATCATCACGACTGCTCGCGCGACTGACGGGTGGCGTCGGGCGAGCTCGAGAGCTGCGGGACAGCCCGCGGCGTGCCCAACCACCACAGCGCCGTCGATCCCCTCCTGCCGAGCGATCGCAGCAATGTCGTCGGCGTGCTGCGCTGGGGTGTAGCCGTCGGCCGGTACGGAGGAACGGCCGTGCCCGCGGCGGTCCATGCTCAGCACCCGGTGCGTTCGCGCGAAGTGCTTGGCCTGCGGTGCGAAGTGGCGGAGGTTGGAGCACCAGCCGTGGATGAAGACGTACGGTGGATCGCCGCTCCCGCGGACCGTGTAGTGGATGCGCGCGCCGTCTTCGGTGGTGAACGTCGGCATGAGTGAGTACCGCCTTCCTGATTGGGCGGGAGCATAGCGGGGCGGGTCGGCCCGCGAGCGCGAACGCATGGGTGCGTTGGGCTCGCGGGCGGCGGGCGTCTCTCGATTCACTCGAAACGAACGGAAGAGTTGAGCCGCCGCCATGGGCTCTGTCCCGTTCGTATCGAGTGAATCGAGAGACGAATGGGCTGCAGGGAGAAACAGGAGCTACCGCCTACTGAAGCATCCCCGCCCCCGCGATCGGCCACACCGCTTCGACCACGCCGGCCCGCGCGGCGAAGAGCTGCCGGTGCAAGAGGATCGTCGAGTCCGTGTAGTGCGGGACCATCGTTACGCGGTCGCCGGCGTGCACGACGGTGCCGGGGTCGAGTTCGAAGATCGTGTGCTCGGCGTTCAGGCCCCGCACGTGCACGCCCGGGGGCGAGACCACGATCGGGCGGCCCGTGTGCTGGCCGCTCGCCTTCCAGCCCGCGTCGCCGACTGCCCGACCGGGCACCGTCGTGCTCACGATCTGCGCCACCAAAAAGAGCGCCTGGCGATGTCCCGGCACCTTCATCGCGTCACCGTACGTCTGATCCATGAGCACGCCGCCGCCTGCCTGGAGCTCGTTGAGCGACCCCAGGCGCGTCGCCATCCAGTAGTTCCCGGTGCCGCCGCCGCTCATCACTTCGACGGTGATCCCGGCCGCTTCGACGCGCCGGCGAGCCTCAGCGAAGACGTCAGCCGCGGCCGCGGACTTCGCCTCCTTCTCCTCGAGATCGCTGATGCCCATGACGTGGCCCTCGTAGCCCATCAGCCCGCGGAGGCTGACGCCGGCCAGATCGAGTGCCAGCCGAGCGAGCGCGGGCGCAGCTTCCGGCGTCACGCCGCATCGATTGGCTCCGATGTTGATGTCGACGAGCACGTCGACGGTGACGCCGGCGGTGGTCGCCGCCCCTGAGATCGCCCGCAGATTCGTTTCGTCGTCCACCGCCACACAGATGCGCACGCGTGCCGCGAGCGCGATCAGGCGGCCGATCTTCGTTTCGCCCACGATCTCGTTCGCGATCAGGATGTCGGTGATGCCACCGTCGGCCATGACCTCGGCCTCGCTCACCTTCGCGCAGGTGATGCCCACGGCGCCGCCGGCGATCAGGCGCTTTGCGAGCTCGGGAGCCTTGCTCGCCTTCACGTGTGGCCGCCATGCCACGCCGAGGTCGCGGCAGACGCCAGCCATCGTCGCGATGTTGTGCTCGAGTGCGTCGAGGTCGACGTAGAGGGCGGGCGTGTCGAGTGCCTCGACCGGGAGCCCAATCTCCGTCGCGGCAGCGGCGATCTGGGTCATTCGTGTTCCTCCGTGCGAAAGAGTAACGGGCTGAGGGGTGCTCACTGCATTCCGGGCCCTCGTTGGCGCTCGGTCCCTCGTTGGCGCTCGGTCCCTCGCTTTCACTCGGGACGAACGGGGAAAGGTTCCGTTCGTCCCGAGTGAAAGCGAGAGACTGGCGCCGATCGTCACCGCCGCTGACGCGAAGCGAGCGGCCCGACGGCCGCTCGCGCCTCACTCGTGCGGGCGCCCGGCTAGCCGCGCGGTAGGCCGAGCCCGCGCGTCGCGATCACGTTGCGCTGGATCTCCGACGTGCCGGCGCCGATCGTCTCGGCCACCGTCGCGAGGTAGTAGGTGCCCCACATCGCGCGGTCGGGCACGCGGGCGTCGTCCTCGTCGTAGATCGTGGCGTACAGGCCGAGCGCCTTGACCGCGGTATTGCTCAAGCGCTGGTGGAATTCGCTCGAGAAGAGCTTCTGCACAGACGCCTCGTAGTTCGCGATCACGCCCCGGTTCTGGAGCGTGATGATGCGATTCGAGAAGCTTCGCGCCACGTCCGCTTCGATCCAGCGATCGGCGAGCGCCGTGCGCACGGACGGCATGTGGTTGACGGTCGTGCGGCCACTCTCCGCGTCTCGCTCTTCCTTCACGCGATTGAACAGCTTCTCGAGCCGGAGCTTGAAGCCGACCGCGTTGCCGATTGAGGAACGCTCGAAGTCGAGGTGCGTGGCGCCCACGTACCAGCCGCGGTTGATCTCGCCGACCGCGTTGCTCGCCGGGACGTGCACGTCCTCGAAGAACACCTCGTTGAACTCGCGCGCCCCGGTCATTTGAGCGAGCGGGCGCACGCTGATCCCCGGCGATTTCATGTCCAGCAGCAGGTAGGTGATGCCGCGGTGCTTCGGCGCGTCGGGGTCCGTACGCACGAGCGCGAACATCATGTCGGCGACCTGGGCGCCGGAGGTCCAGATCTTCTGACCGTTCACCACGAAGTCGTCGCCGTCGCGCACGGCGCGGGTCTGCACGGAGGCGAGGTCGGAACCGGAGCCGGGCTCGGAATAGCCCTGGCACCATCGCTCTTTGCCTTCGATGAAGCCGGGGAGGTAGCGCTTCTTCAGCTCGTCGCTGCCGTGCACCATGATCGTCGAAGCGACGTCGGGCACGCTCATGAGCGGCGCCTGCGCCTCGGAGAACACCTCGCGCATGATGAACTGCTGCATTGGCTTCATGTCGGCGCCGCCGAACTCCTTCGGCCATGCAGGCGCAATCCAGCCGCGGTTCTTGACCGCCTCGCGCCAGCTTGCCATCGCCTCGCGGCGCTGATCGGCGCTCATCGGGCCGCGGTGCGGGCCGCCCAGGCTGCCCGCGAAGTACGCGTCAGCCTGCAGCTGGTCGGGCAGGTGCTCATCGACAAAGGACTGCACCTCTGCGCGCCATGCGGCGTCCTCGACGGTATCGCGAAAGTCGACCATCTCGTGCTCCTCGGCTACATGTGAAGTCGGGCGCATCGTACGACAGCGCCGCGTGCCGGCGCGGCACCGATCCCGCCGATCGCTACCATCCCGACGCACGATGTGGAAAGGACCAGAGCGATGCGCGGGACCACGCTGCGACAGCGACCGACGGAAGCCATGGCCGGTGACGCCGGAACGATCGATTCGGAACATGGGGCCCGCGCGATGCTCGCGCGGCGAGAGCGTCTCGTGCGCGTGATCCCGGGCGGGTCCGGCGAGCGTGACCAAGCCGCGCGGGCCGCAGCGTGAGCGCGCTCCCGCCGTCCGCCTTCACCCATCTCCAGTGCTCGATCTGCGGCGAGGTGCACTCCGCCGCTCTCCCCCAGACGGTATGCACCTCCTGTGGCCGCCCGCTGTTCGCCCGGTACGACCTCGGCGCGGCGCGCCGCACGCTGACGCGCGCCTCACTCGCCGATCGCCCGTGGACGATGTGGCGGTACGCCGAAGTGATGCCGGTGATCGACCGCACCTTCGTCATCTCGCTCGGCGAGGGAATGACGCCGCTCCTCCACGCGGCACGGCTCGGCGGCAGCCTCGGCATCCCGCAGCTGTACGTGAAGGACGAAGGCCAGAACCCGACCGGGACGTTCAAGGCGCGCGGGCTGTCGGCGGCGATCTCGAAAGCGAACGAGTACGGCATCGGCGAGGTCGGGGTGCCGACCGCCGGCAACGCAGGCTCCGCCGCCGCCGCCTACGCCGCCGCGGCCGGGATGACTGCGCACGTCGCGATGCCTGCGGACGCGCCGCCGGTGGTGATGGACGAAGTGCGCACGTTCGGAGCCCACCTCTCGCTCGTGGACGGCTTGATCTCGGACGCCGGCCGCCTGATCGCACTGGGCGTGGCCGAGCAGGGCTGGCTTGACCTCTCGACGCTGAAGGAGCCCTTCCGCGTCGAGGGCAAGAAGACGATGGGCTACGAGCTCTGGGAGCAGTTCGGCGGCGAGCTGCCGCAGGTCGTTGTCTACCCGACCGGCGGCGGGACCGGCCTGATCGGGATGTGGAAGGCCTTCGACGAGCTCGAGGAGATGGGGCTGATCGGCGCCGAGCGTCCGCAGATGATCGCCGTGCAGGCGGAAGGCTGTGCGCCGATCGTGCGCGCGTTCGACGCCGGCGCGGTACGCGCCGAGCCATGGCTGGATGCGGAGACGCTGGCGCCCGGCATCCGCGTGCCGTCGCCGTTCGCGGACGACCTGATCCTGAGCGCGATCCGGGCCAGCAACGGCGTGGCGGTGTCGGTGTCGGACGACGACATTCTCGATGCGATGGGCGAGCTGGCGGAGGAAGAGGGCATCGATGCGGCGCCCGAGGGCGCCGCGACCCTGGCCGGCGTGCGCAAGCTCGTCGCCTCCGGCGTGCTCAACCCGGCCGTGAGCGTCGTGCTCTTCAACACCGGTTCCGGACTGAAGCACCCGGAGCTGCGCGAACGCGTGCGGGAGCGGATGGACTGATGCCGGAGCACTTCGACCTGGTGATCCGCGGCGCGACGGTGATCGACGGCACGGGCGCACCGGGCTCCGTCGCCGACGTCGCCGTACGGGGCGATCGCGTCGTGCGCGTGGGCGTGGTGCCCGCGGACGTCGTCGCCGGCGAGTCGATCGAGGCGACGGGCCTCGCGCTCAGTCCGGGCTTCATCGACGTACACGCGCACGACGACACGCTCGTGCTGATCGAGCCCGACGTCGTCGGCAAGGTCATGCAAGGCGTGACGACCGTGATCAACGGCAACTGCGGCGCGGGCGTCGTGCCCACGTCCGGGAGCCGCCGCCTGCTCGAGAGCCCGGCCGCGGTGCCTCACTGGGACTCGTACGGCGGCTACCTCGATGCGATCGCGGCTCACCCGCCGTCGCTCAACGTGGCCACGCTGGTCGGCTTCGGGACGATGCGCGCGGGCGCACTCGGCGCGCCCACCGTGGAGCGGCCGGCGATCGCTGATGAGGTCGAGCGCATGCGCGGCTGGCTGCGCGAGGCACTCTCGGCCGGCGCCGTCGGTCTCTCGACCGGCCTGATCTACGAGCCCGATCGCTACGCCACGACCGACGAGATCGTCGCCGTCGCCGAGCCGCTTGCCGGGTATGGCGCGCTCTACGCCTCTCACGTACGCGGTGAGGGCGAGACGCTGCTGGCCGCGCATGCGGAGGCGATCGAGATCGGGCGGCGGGCCGGCGTGCGTGTGCAGATCTCGCACCACAAGGCGAGCGGCCGCGCGTTCTGGGGTCGCGTGCAGGACTCCATCCGCCAGATCGAGGATGCGCGCGCGCGCGGCGAGGACGTGACGGCCGACCAGTACCCGTACACCGCAGGTAGCACGCGGCTGGCGGCGATGATCCAGAACGGCTGGTTCGACGCGGGCGCGGACGGCAGCGGGGAAATGGAGGTCCGGCTCGCTTCGGTCCCGCAGCGGCCCGAGTGGGAGGGCCGGCCGGTGGCGAGCTTCGCCGACGAGTGGGATCTGCCGATCGAACAGGCCGCGCGCCGCATCGTCGACGAGGGCGGACCGTCGACCTTCGCCATCATGTTCTCGATCGACGAAGCGGATGTACGCACCGTCATGCGCCACGAAACGACGATGATCGGCACGGACGGACTCGGCTGGGGCTCGAAGCCGCATCCGCGGCACTTCGGCACCTACCCACGCATCCTCGGTCACTACGTGCGCGACGAGGGCGTGCTCACGCTGGAGCAGGCCGTGCACAAGATGACGGGTATGCCCGCCCTGAAGTTCGATCTGCCCGGCCGCGGGGTGGTGCGCGAGGGCGCGATCGCGGACCTCGTGCTCTTCGATCCCGCGACTGTGATCGATGTCGCCACCTTCGACGATCCGCGGCAGCCGCCGCGGGGCATACCCCACGTCTTCGTCAACGGCGTCGCCGTGGTGCGCGACGGCGAGCACACGCACGCGCGCGTTGGGCGGCCGGTGCGGCGCGGCGTGGACGCCTGACGGCGCGGTCGCTGCCGCGCCTCAGCGGATTGGCGCGTTACGATCCGCGTATGGCTGCGCGGTATGACGCGATCGCGGACTTCCACGCTGAACAGACCGGCGACGATGTCGCCGACCGGGCGACCGCAGCGCTGCTCGACCTCAGTGGCGACGTCTCCGGGTTGCGCGTGCTCGACCTCGCCTGTGGGCACGGACGCGTCACGCGCGAGCTCGCAGACCGGGGCGCGCGCGTGGTCGGCATCGACATCTCGGGCGCGCTGATCGAGCAGGCTCGCGCCGCGGAGCGGGCCAAGCCGCGCGCGATCGCATACGTGCATGGGGACGTTACCGCGCTCACCGCGCTCGACGGCGAACACTTCGACGCCGTCGTATGCAATTACGGCCTATCCGACATCGACGACCTCGACGGGGCACTCGCGACGGTCACACGCGCGCTCGTGCCCGGCGGCGTGTGGTGTGCTCGATCCTCCATCCGTGCTTCCCCGGCTGGGGCGAGAACGCGCCGAGCAGTGCGCCGCCGGGCGGCGGCTACTACGAAGAGGGCTGGTGGCTCGCAGATAACCCGGGATTCCGCGGGAAGGTCGGCGCGCACGATCGCATGCTGTCCACGTACCTGAATGCGTTTGCCCACCACGGCATGCACCTCGAGCAGGCCGCCGAGCCGGCGCCGCCCCCCGGCTGGGACGCGCTCGCCCCGGGCCGCGATCCTGTGCCGTTGTTCTTCGTCGTGCGATGCCGAGTGTCGCAGCCAACGGGCCGACGTCGCGCCTGCGACCTGGCCGGTGTGTCGCGCGAAGCGTGCCGCTCCCCTCGACCGCTGATCTGGACCTCCACGCGGTGCGAGCGGCTGCCATGGCGCGAAGACTTCCGGAGCGGGGCGTTCGGCCTATCGGAGCGGGTCCCTCAGGTCCCGCCGGCCTGCTGCCTACCAGGTGTGTTCGGCCTCGTACGGGACGTACTTCGTGCGCAACGCCGTATCCCAGCGCGCGAGCGCGCGCTCGTCGTGCACGTCGAGCAGTCCGGCGCGTGCCGCGTCGGTGGTGGTGATGCGGCCCCACACGAGCGACGCGAGCGTGTCGGGCGTGAGCGTGATGTCCACGTCGCCATCGACGCGGGTGACCGCGCTCGTTTCGAGATCGGTCTCGAGCTGCCAGCGGCCGTCGTTCCACGGGCAGAGCTCGTCGCGCAGCGCGAAGCGCAGGCGCGCGCGCTCGGGGTAGGGGCGCAGCGTGAGTGCGTCCTCGACGGTCACGAGCCGGGCCATGATCCCGTCGCGCGCGCGGATATCGAGCATGCGCGGCTCGACGAGCATGTTCGGCAGCGGATCGTCGAGCGGCGCGTTGTCCCAGCGGATCTCGCGCGCGTTGTCGTAGGCGGCGAGTGCACCCCACAGCGCACGGTGGGCGGCCGGCGTGATCGCGAACAGATCCATCACTTCGACGTAATGCGCCGGACCCGGCGTCGGGAATGTACCGGGCCCGGAGTGATAGATGACATAACCGAGGGGCTCGCCGGCCTCTTCGTACGCGAGCACCGTGCGCTGGTGGCCGGCGGGTGGCTCCGAGAGCGGCCCCGCATCCCACATCGCGCGCCCACGGTGCACGAGGCCGTTGCGCTCCTCACGGAAGCGGCGGTAGACGTCGACGAGCAGCCCGAACTCCTCGGCGATATCGACCTCGCGGAGCGTTCCGGGCATCTCGAGCGGGTGGGCAAACGTGAGCTGCCGCGGATCGATGCGGTAGGAGTGGCGCGTGTTCACCGTCCCGTAGCCGTAGCGCTGGTAGATCGCCATCCACGCCGGGTGCAGCCCGGCCAGCGCCACGTCGCCCTCCTCATGCAGCTGCTCGAAGTGCTGGCGCACGATCGCGCGCAGGTAGCCGCGGCGGCGGTAGGCAGGATGCGTGGACACCCAGGTCACGCCGGCAATCGGGGCCGGCGGGCCGTTGAAGCGAATCTGTAGCGGCCAGGCGGCGTACGTGGTCGCCACGCGCCCGTCCTCGAACGCGCACAGCGTCCACTCGGGGTTCATGCCCTGGAACATCTCGGGCGAGAGGCCGAGCTGTCGCGCGGCTTGCCGGCCCACGTCCGCCATCTCATCGGCGCGCGCGGGGCGAATCTCGACCATGGCATGACCTCCGGTCAGGGGTGCAGACGATAGAAGCGGAAGAGCTCGTTCTCGATCGGCAGAATCTCAACCGACGAGTAGCCGGCGGCCAGAGCGTATTCGCGGAGCGTGTCGGGGCGCATCACGGTGCCCGTGGCCGCCGCGGGTTGTTCGCTCATCCCGTTCGGGAGGCAGATGAGTAGGCTCCAGCCGTAAGCCGTACATCATGCGCTCGATCGCATCGCCGGGCGCCGTGAACTGCCCGGCGACGCGTTCGTCCACGACGATCGTCGTGCCGCCGTCGCTCAGCGCCCGGTAGAACCCCAGCCGATCGCCGAGGTAGATCGACAGCATCTCGAGCGTCACGATCGACGATGTGAAGACTCGTTCGGCGAAGGCGTCGCGGCGGCGTTCATCAACGGTTGTGGGCGTCGTGATCGGCTCCTTTCGCGTGGCTCGAGACACGCCGCATCATAGCCGTGATGACTCCCGGCAACGCGCCGCTCAAGCCGCGGCCCGCCGTTGGGAGCGCTCGGATACCGGGGCCTAGCGCGCCCGCGTGCCTATACTGCGAGCGCACCGGAGGCAGCCGATGTTTTTCATCAGCGTGATCAAGCAGTACGAGCGCGCGGTGATTTTCCGCCTCGGACGCTATGCGGGTACTCGCGGGCCCGGGCTCGTGATTCTGATTCCCTTCATCGACCGCGGTGTGCGTGTCGACATGCGCGAGCGCGTGCTCGACGAACCGGCGCAGTCCTCGATCACCCAGGACAACGCGCTCGTCGATATCGACTACGTGGTCTACATGCGCGTGGTCGACGCCGAGGCGGCGGTCATCAACGTCCAGGATTTCACGCGTGCCGTGCGTAACCTCGCCACGACGACGCTGCGCTCCGTAATCGGAGACATCACCGTCGAGGAGGTGTTGTCGCAGCGCGACCGCATCAACATGGTGCTCCAGCAGAAGCTGGCCGCCGAGACGGTTCGCTGGGGCGTCGAGGTCAAGGCGGTCGAGATCCGCGAGATCACGCCGCAGCACGATATCCAGCAGGCGATGACACGACTGCTCACAGCGGACCGCACGAAGCGGGCGCTGATCACCGAGTCAGAGGGTGACCGGCAGGCGGCAATCAACCGTGCCGAGGGCGCGAAGCAGGCGTCGATCCTCGAGGCCGAGGGTGCGCGCGAAGCGCAGATCCTCCGCGCCGAGGGCAGCCGACAGGCCGCGATCCTGAACGCCGAAGGCTTCGCGATGGGCCTCGACCGCATCTACCAGGTGGCGGAGCGCGTGGACGCGAACACGATGGGGCTCCAGTACCTCGAGATGATGAAGCAGCTCGGCCAGGGCGCTTCGACCAAGTGGATCATTCCCATGGATCTCTCGGCGATGGCGGGGCCGATCGGGGAAGCGCTGTCGGGGTTCGGGCGGAACGGGAACGGTCCCGCCGCGGCGGAGCCCGCGCGGGAGCAATCCGCCGGCTAGAGCAGCCGCCCGCCGCTGTCTTCGGTCCGCGACAGGTAACCCCGGGCCAGCACCACGAAGGCCGCGCTCACGATCAGGATCAGCGTGCCCACGACGATCGCGAAGATCCGCAGCACGCCACCGAGGGTGAGCGCCGTGGACACCTGCCCGAGCACGATGCTCAGGCCAAGCACGATCGCGATCGCCGCGCCAGCGCCGAGTACGCCGCCGCTCGGCACAAAGAACTCCATGGCGAACAGCGCGAGGCCCACCAAGACGAGCGCCACCGCCGCCTCGCCGGGGAGCAACGTGCCGATGCCGAGGAACGCGAGCAAGAGCGCGATCACGCCGACGGTGAACGGCACGAGCAGTCCCGGCACGAACATCTCGGCGCCGATGCCGATCACGCCGGCGATCAGCAGCAACGAGACGATCAACGGATCGCTGATGATCCGCAGCACGCGCTCGTAGAGGTTCGGCGCGTTGTCGACGCGCGGCGCGGTCGCGACGCTCAGCGTGAGCGTGAGGCCGTTCAACAATGTGACCGAACGCCCCTGGACCGCCGTGAGCAGCTCCGCCGCGGTCGGCGCGACGAGATCGACCACGCCAAGCTCCACCGCCTCGTCGGGCGTCGCGGAGGCGGCATCGCGGACCGCACGCTCCGCCCAGTCCGCGTTGCGCCCGCGCAGCTCCGCCACGCCGCGTGCGAACGCGACGGTGTCGTTCTCGACCTTCTTGCCGATCGTGCCCGTCAGGTCCTGACCGCCGCCGCCGACGGGCGCGGCGGCGCCGATCGTGGTGTTCGGCGCCATCGCGGCGACATGACCGGCCATGGCGATGAAGGTGCCCGCCGACGCGGCCTCCGCCCCGGTCGGGCCAACCCAGGTGATCACCGGGAGCCCGGCGCGCTCGATGCGCCCGACGATGCCTTTCATCGCCCCGATCTCGCCGCCGGGGGTGTCGACGCGCAGCAGCACGGCGGCGGCGCCGCTGTCCTCCGCCTGGGTCAGGGCGCGGTCGATGTAGCGCTCCATGGACCGACCGACCGGCCCGCTCGCGGTCAGCACGTGCACGGACCCCGGTTCCGCCTGCATGGTGCAACCCACGAGCAGCACCGCCAGCAACGCGACCACCGTCGGCGCCGGGGCGCCACGAATGACGTGCGCGATGCGTCGCGCAGCGATACTCGCTGTCGACGCCGCAGCACCCAGGACGCTGATTCGTTCACTCATCGGTCAGGGTTATACTCCGCCGCAAACCCCTCTGCCTTCCGCGCGTCCCACAGGATTCCCGCCGCGAAGGTCGTGCCGAAAGGCAAGTGCATGCGCCCGATCGCCGATGTCGCCGCGACGATGGGTCTCTCGTTCGACCAGCTCGAACCATACGGCCGGGACAAGGCGAAGGTGCCGCTGGAGGTGTTCCCGGAGACGGCCAACGCCGCCCCGCTGATCGTGGTCACCGCGATCACGCCGACGCCGGCCGGTGAGGGCAAGACAACGACATCGATCGGGCTCGTGGACGGTCTCGCGAGGATCGGCAAGCGGCCGGTGCTGACGATTCGCCAGCCCTCGCTCGGCCCGCTCTTCGGACGAAAGGGCGGCGGCACCGGTGGTGGCCGTGCGACGGCGCAGCCGGCGACCGACATCAACCTGCATTTCAACGGCGACTTCCACGCGATCGAGTCCGCGCACAACTTCCTCGCGGCCATGGCCGATCACGCCGCGCACTCGGGCGACATTGATGGCTTCCGCGGCGAGGACATCACGTGGCGGCGTGTCACGGACGCGGAAGATCGCGCGCTGCGGCGGATCGTCACCGGCGTCGGTGGCCGCGCGGACGGCCCCATGCGTGAGACCGGTTTCGACATCTCGGCCGCGTCCGAGATCATGGCAATCCTCGCGCTCGCCGCGGACTACGAGGACCTGCGCCAGCGCCTGAGCGACATCGTGGTCGGTTGGACGGCTGACGCACGTCCGGTGACGGCCGCGGAGCTGCGCGCAGTCGGCTCCATGATGGTGCTGCTGAAGGACGCGCTGAAGCCCAACCTCGTGCAGACGAACGAGGGCAACCCGGCGGTCGTGCACATCGGTCCCTTCGGGAACATCGCCCATGGGTGCTCGTCGATCGTCGCCGACCGGCTCGCGCGCGCCTGCGGTGACTACGTGGTCACGGAAGCGGGCTTCGGCGCCGATCTCGGCTTCGAGAAATTCATGGACATCAAGGTGCGCCAGGGCGGCGCGCGACCATCGGCCGCGGTCGTGGTGGCGACGGTGCGCGGGCTGAAGTGGCACGGCGGCGTTGAGATGAGCGACATGGCGAAGGAGAACGTGCAGGCCGTGCACGACGGCAGCGCGAACCTTCGCCACGCCATCGGCATCGTCCAGCGCTACGGCCTGCCCGCCGTGGTCGCGATCAACCGCTTCCCGCACGACACGCCCGACGAGATCGCCGAGGTGCAGCGCGCCGCGCTCGAGGCCGGTGCGGTCGCGGCGGTCGAGGCGAAGGGCTTCATGGAGGGCGGCGAGGGGATGACCGATCTCGCGGAGGCAGTGGTCGCCGCCGTCGAGGGCGGAACCGCGAACGTGAAGCTGCTCTACGAGGACGAGACACCGATCATCAAGAAGGTCGAGGCGCTCGCGACCAAGCTGTACATGGCGTCCGAGGTCACCTGGGGCCCGCGCACGCGTACGACCGCCCGTCGCTTCGAGCAGAACGGGTGGGACTTTCCGATCTGCATCGCGAAGACGCACCTCTCGATCTCCGCGAACCCACGCCTGCGCGGTGCGCCGGAGGGCCACGTCTTCCCGGTGACGGAGCTGCGCGTGGCGGCCGGGGCGCGCCAGGTGATCGTGCTCGCCGGCGACATCATGACGCTGCCGGGGCTGCCGGGTGAGCCGAACGCCTACGACATCGACCTCGTCGACGGCGAGGTGACGGGGCTGCTCGGGGCATAGCGCAGGGCACGTGAGCCGGCCGGCACGCGGCGCGGCTCACTGCGCTCGCGAGCCCGGACGCGTAGGAGCCGTGAGTCGAGGGTGAGCGTGAGCCGCGACATCCGCCCGACGAGACGAGCAGTCACAGAGTCCTCTGTCGGCGTACCCGGTGCGGATGCCGCCAATCCGGTCGTGACGCTTTCCGACAACGTGGTCACCCTCCGCCCTTGGTCGAGAGATGACGCCGGGTTCATGGCGGGGGCATACGCCGACCCAGCGATCCGACGCTACAACGGGGTCCTCGACCGGCTAGGACGCCCAGCTCCGCCGCTCTCGATCATGGACGCTGAGGCCGTGATCGACGAATTCGCGTTGAACTGGCGGGCGTTTGCTACGACCGAGACGCCATCTGGTGTCGCATTCGCAATCATGGACGCGAGGTCTGGCGACCTGGTCGGCTGCTGTGGTGTCGACGACTGGTCTAAAGCGGACGTAGCGCAGGTTGGGTACTGGATCGCAGCAAGCGCGAGAGGACGCGGGTACGCGACTCGGGCGTTGATCCTACTCACGCGCTGGTTGTTCGAGCTTGGCGCAGCTCGCGTCGTTTTGACGATCGTTGCGGAGAATAAAGCGTCAGTCGCGGTGGCCCGCCGAGCGGGGTTTGTGTACGAGGGAACGATGCGCTCACACGGCGTTTGGCAGGGCCGGCGCTGTGACGTGATGTGGTTCGCTGCGCTGCCGCTTGAGTGGACAAGGCGCGGCCCAGATGAACCTGGCCGCCGCGAGGACGCTCCTTGATGCCAGCAGGCCGATCGCAGTATGGCGATCTGGCGGGCCTTCTCCGCACCGCCTGACGACAGGTGACGAGCCGTTCAAAGCCCGCCCCCAGGTGAGTCAAGTGCTTCGTTCCCAAGCAGATGGCGGCGGCCCGAAGCTAGCTCGGGCTGCGAACGGTCGGTCGTTCAGGATCGTCGTTCAGGATTGCGCCTGGAAGAGCTCCACGGGATTCCCCGAGGGGTCCTCGACGAGGATCTGTGAGCCGCCGGGTCCGGTCACGATCTCGTTGCGAAAGCGCGCACCGGCGGCCCGAAGTGCGGCGACGCGCTCCTCGATGTCCGGGACTTCGACGACGAGCCGGTTCCAGCCGCCCGCCGCGGGGGCTGAGCCGTCCGGCATGGGACGCGCGGCGGACGTGCGAGGGCCACTGAGCCACAGTCGTAGATCATCCCGCGAGACCATCGCGAACGGTGGCCCCATGCGCTCGGTGAGCGTGAAGCCGAGCTGGTCGACGTAGAACGCAATCGCCGCGTCCACGTCGTTCACGAGGTACCGCACGGTCGCCATCGAGACCCTCTCTCTGCGTTGACGCTATTCGGCGCAGCGCACGATGCCCGCCGCCTGCAGCGCGGCGAGACGCTCGGCGTCCATCCCGAGATCGGACTGCAGCACCTCGGCCGTGTGCTCGGCGAGCTGTGGCGAGGGCTTGAAGGGCACGTTCGATCCGGACATGCGCAACGGGTTGCGCATCAGCTTCACTAGCCCGTTCACGGGGTGATCGACCGTCTGGATGAAGTCGCGCCCGACGAGGTGCGGGTCGGTGAAGAGGTCCTGCGTGTCGAAGATGTAGCTGCACGGCACGCCGGCCGCGCCGAGGATCTCCATCACCTCGCGTTTGGTGTGCTGCTGCGTCCACGCCGCTACGAGGTCGTACAGCGGCTCCTTGTGCTCTATGCGGCTCTCCGGCGTGGCGAAGCGCTCGTCCGTGAACAACTCCGGGAGCGCCGTCGTCGCGCAGAAGGTGTCCCACATGCGCGTCGTGGTGATCATGATGAACACCCAGTCGTTCGCGGCGTCGCCTTTGCACGGGTAGGTGCTCGTCACCGTCCCCCCCTGGCGAATGCCGGTGCGCGGCGCGGGTGAATCGCCCCACGTGGCGAGCCCCATCGTGCGCATGAACATCGTGGCCGCTTCCTGCATCGAGATCTCGATGAACTGGCCTTCGCCCGTGCGCTGCTTCTGCACGTACGCCGCGGTGATGCCGAGCGCGATCTGGATTCCGGTCCCGCTGTCGCCGATCGTCGGCGCGGGCCGCATCGGCGGGCCGTCGGGCTCGCCGGTCACGGAGAACGTGCCGGCCGAGGCCTGTGCCACCCAGTCGTAGGACTTGTACTGGCTGTACGGGCCGGAGAGGCCGAAGCCCTTGATGCGGGCGTAGATCAGGCCGGGGTTACGCGCCTTCATCACCTCGTAGCCGAGGTCGAGCGCCTCGATCACGCCCGGGCCGTAGTTCTCGACGAACGCGTCGAAGTGCGGCACGAGGTCGAGCAAGAGCGCTCGCCCTTCGGGCTTCTTGAGATCGATCACGACGCTGCGCTTGTTGCCGTTGTAGTTCATGAAGTACTGCGGGTCGCCGAGGACCCGGCCGAGCTGGCGACCGGTCTGCCGCCCGGGATCGCCGCTCGGGCCTTCGACCTTGACCACGTCCGCGCCCAACCACGCGAGGTACTGCGTGCCGGACGTGCCTGCTTCGTACTGGGTCATGTCGAGGACACGCATACCGTCGAGAGCGGGCATCGAAACCTCCTGTGACACGCCGGCGACTGACGCCACGGGAACTGGTGCGGTCGGCCACGAGCTCGGTCGCCGACCGCGACCTCACCCGACCCGGCGAAGCCTAGCCGAGAACGCGGTTCCGCTGGTGGCCGGCGCGACCGCCGCACGCGAGCCGCCGACCGACAGCGCACGCAGCGCCAGCGCACACGATCGATCGGCCGTTGACCGGGCGCGCGGAGGTCGCGCGCTCGCTCAGCGATGCCCTCGCGAGCGTGACCCGGACTGCGACGGGAGCGCGCGCTCGGTTCGCTCGCCGCCTGTGACGGCCTCACCGCCCACCTCGAAGCGCGCGATCGGCACGGCCGGCAGCGTCTCGATGTGCGCGCCACAGCGCACGCCGAGCTCGAGTGAGAGGCGCGCCGCGCTCTCATTGTCCGGCGCTTCCACCATGCTCACGAAGTCGTAGGCTCCGAGCACGCCGTACAGGCCCATGAACTGGAGGTCGTCGGCAGCGCACGCGGCCTCCGCTCGGATCAGGCTCTCCGGATCTTCGAGCATCTTCGCCCGACCCTCGGTCGTCAGTGTCAGCAGCAGGATGTAAGTCGCCACAGTGCATCACCTCGATGGCAGTATGCCGGATGCGGCCGAATCGCTCGAAGGGCTGTCTCCGCGCGGCGGTAACATGCCGGCGACGATCGGTGCGCGCGACGTGACGCCGGTCGTCAGTGGAGGAGAGAACACATGCAGATCGGACTGATGGGATTGGGCGGCACGCTGGACGAGATCGTCGAGGGCGCAGTCGCGGGCGAAGCCGCCGGATTCACGAGCTATGCGCTCGCCAACATCTTCGGACACGACGCGATCGGTGCGCTCACGCTCGCCGGCGCACGTACGTCGCGCATTGAATTGCTGACGGCGGTCGTGCCGACTTACCCACGCCACCCGGGCGCGATCGCGCAGCAAGCGCTCACTGCGTCGGCTGCTGCACACGGGCGCTTCACGCTCGGCATCGGGCTCTCCCACAAGGTGGTGATCGAGGGCATGTACGGCATGTCATTCGACCGGCCCGCGCGGCCGATGCGCGAGTATCTCTCGATCCTGATGCCACTGCTGCACGGACAGCCCGTGCAGTTCGAGGGCGAGTCGAGCACGTTCCGCGGCGGGCTGGTTGTGACCGACGTCAACTATCCCGTCCCGTGCGTGATCGCGGCGATGGCCCCGGCGATGCTCCGGCTCGCGGGTGCGCTCGCCGACGGCACGGTCTTGTGGATGGCGGGTGCGAAGGCGATCCGTGATCACGTGGCCCCGCGCGTGCGGGCGGCGGCGGCGGACGCCGGGCGGCCCGAGCCCAGAGTGATCTGCGCGCTCCCGATCGCGCTCACGAACAACGCGGCGGCTGCCCGCGAGCTCGCGGACAAGCAATTCGAGGTCTACGGCCGCCTGCCGTCGTACCGCGCCATGCTCGATCGCCAGGGCGCCGCCACGCCGGCCAAGGCGGCGCTGATCGGCGATGAGGCGGCGCTCGATGCCGCGCTCCGCGAGCTCGAGGAGTCGGGTGTGACGCAGTTCAATGGCGCACTGTTCGACGACGGCGCCGGTTCCGTTCCGCGCACGCATGCCTTCCTTGCTGAGCGGGCACGCACGTGGGCGGCCGCGCATGCCTGACGCCGAGCCGATCCGCATCTGGCGCGTCTACACGGGCGACGACAAGCAAACCCACGTCGAGGCGCTCGACATCCCGCTCGAGCGGGGCGGCGCCGGCGCCGTGTCCCGGCTCTTTGCGGGCGGTGGCGTGATCATGCGCCGCACGTTCCCCGACTACGACCTCGACTGGCATCCGGCGCCGCGCCGGCAGCTGGTGGTGACGCTCACGGGCCGGGGCGAGATCGAGGTCAGTGACGGAACGCTGCTCCCGCTCGAGCCGGGCACGATCGTGCTGGTGGAGGATGTGGACGGCATTGGCCACAAGTCGCGCGCCGTCGAAGGAGCCGAGCGCGTCTCGCTCTTCCTCCCGCTCGACGAGGGCACCTCGCTGGTGTGATCGCGGGGTCGGTCCGGGCGACGCACGCGGACTGGACAGCCGCTGTGAGCGAGTGGTATCTCGGCCGGCACCAGCGCGCGAACGATGGTGGACGGAGGTGAGCAGCAGTCGGTCAACACCGGAGATGGGCCGGTCGTCCCCACGAAACGGTGACCCATGTGAAGCACATTCCGCCTTCTTGTTCTCCTGGCGATTGGACTATTTGCGCTCCCTGCGGTGGTGAGCGCCGAGGTAGGTGGGGGAGTCGACTTGGGCGCGGGTTTGTGCCGCGGAGAGTAAATCGAAGCCTTCGAGATCGAGTGCTTCGGCGGTCTGGTAATCACTCTCTACGCGTTGCATCTGCGCTCGGTTAGTGCCTACGACCAACAGGCCACCGTGTACCCATTCGCATTCGATGTTGTGTGATGCGATCGCCGCGCCCATCTCATTGATGGAGTCGACCACCGCAAGGTGTGCTGCGCGCGCACCGCTGTCGCCGTGGTTGCGACGTAAGTGAGTGAGGCTCATGTCGAGCAGTGTCATTGCGAAGCCGCCGTTACGCCCGCTTGCGCCGAAGCCAACTGCCGCTCGTCTACTGAACCCCTTGGCCCGGTGGTAGGGGTGCTGGTGCCCTCGGTATGATTCGAACCTGCGACACACGGTTTAGGAAACCGAAGAATTGTGTTCATCTGGACTTGACCTGACCCCCTGAAACAGATCCACCGCGAGAGTGAGAATCGCGGTGGACAGGAAGGGGTCTTGG
>JAQBZW010000277.1 GCA_027622315.1 Chloroflexota bacterium
TACCACACGGCAGGCGTCAGGCGAGGGACCGCCTCCTCAAACTTCCACACCGCTCGGGACAACCCCGCGATTCGTGCGACTCGGGACAGATGCGGTCGGCGGATGGGGTGGCGTACACGTTACGCTCGGACAGCGGCTGCACTCTGCGTTCGTGTTCGCCGCCGCGACGAAGGGGCTCGCCCAGGCACTGCCACAGATCTTTCGACCGCTTCGCCGACGCTGCGGAACGTGTGAACATGAAGGATCTCGACTCGAGTGAGTGGGGGCGCGGGCGTCCTCCCCGATCCACTGACTGGGCAGCGGACGTGAAGCGGCGATTCAGTGACTGACAGGGAGGGCGGGATCGCTCCCCGTGTCCCAACGGCTAGTCAACATCGGACGCAGGGCGTCACATCGCCGCAGCCACGACCGATCCGGGTGAGAAACCGGCATGTGGCGAGGGGTGCAGGTCGCGACGCAGCTTTACGACCACCCGGCGTCCACGTATTCCTTTCGCCCACCAGGGTGACGTCGCCCCGGCGGTCCGGTCGACGACTGAGGAGGTTCCCGTGAAGCGCTTCGCTGAGCTTTCGGTCGTGGAGATCGGCGGTTCGATCGCAGGCGCATATTGCGCGAAGCTCTTCGCCGACAACGGCGCACGCGTCTCGCGCGTTGGCGCGGATCAACTGACCGTCGCCCAGCGGCAGTATCTCCACGAGGGCAAGGGGCACTTCGATGTGCCTCCGCCGGAGCTCCTCGCGGCGGCCGATGTAATCATCGAGAGCGCCCCCTACGGACCGCTGACTCCGCTCGAGCTGCCCGATTCGACGCACGCGGTGCGGGTTCGAATCTCGCCGTACGGATCCTCTGGACCGTGCGCGAGCTGGCGCGCGACCGATGCGACGCTCTACGCACACTCCGGCCACATGCTCATGGTTGGCGATCCGGATCGCGAACCGCTCTCAGCTCCGCCGCACCATCCGAGCTACGCGGCGGGAATGTGCGGATTCATCGGTGCGATGGGCGCACTCTTCGATCGCGAACGGCACGGACGTCTTCACGAGGTGGACGTTTCGATGTACGAGGTGATCTCGGCGCTGCACCAGGTCACCGACATGCGCTATCAGTTCGGCGGCGACATCCTTCGGCGGATGGGAAATCGCTACACCGGCGGCGGGCAGCCCAACGCGATGTACGAGTGCAGCGACGGGTGGGTGGCGATCTCCGCGTCGACGCAGGCCCAGGCGGAGATGGTGCTCACCGTCACTGGTCTCCTGCATCTCCTCGACGATCCGCGCATCTCCTCGGTGATGGACCTTCAGTCGTACCCGGAGCTGCTGGACGCGCACCTGGTCCCCTGGCTGAAGGCACGCCCGATGGATGAAGTCGCGGAGCTGTTCCAGGCGGCGCGGATCCCGACGGCGCCGGCGCGACCGATGACCGGTCTTCTGCACGATGCCCAGCTCACGGCGCGGGGATTCTGGCGACAGGTCGACGGATTCACGGTCCCGGGCCGTCCTTTCCGGTTCGCTGATATCCAGGGCGGGGACGCTCGCTTCGCACTGGATCACGGGGGGTCCGAGCCCTTGAGCGGCGTTCGCGTGCTGGACCTGGCGCGGGTCTGGGCAGGCCCGCTCGCGGCACGCCTGCTCGCCGAATTGGGCGCCGAGGTGATCCAGGTGGAGGCACCAGGCGGCCGCGGCCCGCGGCAGGTCCCTGACTCGCGCGTCCGGGCATCCGGCATGTACCCGAACAACGAGGCGAGAGAGCGTCCATGGAACCGCAATGGTCATCAGATCAAGTACGGGCTGCACAAGCAGTCGCTGGTTCTCGACCTCACCCAACCCGACGGGAGGCGGACATTCGAGCGGTTGGTTCCGAATTCGGACGTCGTGATCGAGAACTACAGCCCGCGTGTCATGCCTCAGTTCGGCCTTGACGAGCATCGCCTCCATGAGCTCAACCCGGGCGTGATCTATGTGACGATGCCGGGCTACGGTCGGTCCGGACCAGCGATGAACTGGGTGGCGTACGGCACCTCGGTAGACTCGCACGCAGGGCTGTCGCACCTGATCGGTTATCCGGGACACGTTCCGTGGAAGTGTGGGGTCGCCTGGCCGGATCCGATCGCCGGCCTCCACGCGGTCTCCGCGATCTTGATCGCCCTCTGGCGGCGGCCGGAGGAAGGTGGTCTCACGATCGAGCTCGCCCAGTTCGAATCCACGCTCGCCGTTGTTGGGGACGCCCTCGTGGAGGCGCAGATGCGCGGGGAGGACGCTCCGGTGCTGGGCAACCGTCACCCCGTGTTCGCGCCGCAAGGGGTCTATCCGACTGCCGGCGACGATGGCTGGATCGCGGTCTCAGTCTTCGATGACGGCCCATGGCGTGCACTCTGCGAGGCGGCCGAGCTACCAGCCGAGTGGCACGGGTTCGACGTATCGGCGCGGCGGGTCCGGCATGACGAGATCGATCAGGCGCTGGCAAGCTGGACCGCCGGTCACGAGCACGTCGAGCTCGCGCGGCGACTCCAGGCGATTGGCGTTGCTTCCGCGCCGGTAGTCGATATCGCGGAGCTACTGGCTGACGAGCAACTCGCGGCTCGTGATGCCCTCGTGGAGATCGATCAGCCCGAGGTCGGTCACTTCGTGACGCCGCGATCGCCGATTCACTTCTCGGGCGTGCAGGACCGGCCGCCGCTCCGGCACGCGGCGCTCTTCGGCGAGCACAACCGTGAAGTCCTCGCGCAGGTCGGTGGCCTGACGGGCGGGGAGATCGACGCCCTGGTGAGCGCGGGGATCGTGGTCTGTGAGCCTCCCGCGTAGGCGACCTCGTCAACGCCGTGGGTGCGCAGCTCGGTCGGCGGCATCGCTCTTCGCGCGTGGCTCCGATGATCGGACGCGGTTACATCCCGGCAAGCCGTTCTTCTCGAGCCGCTCGAGCGCGCGCTGTCATCGTGGGCCGCCGCGCCTGGAACACGGATCGCAGTCTCTCCACGGCTCGCCACCAGTAGCCGCGTCATTGTCAGCCTGCGAGGCGCCCGACGACTGCCCCTCGTCGATGAAGTCGTCGATAGCGACGAGAGTCCCGGCGACTCGCCCATCCCGCGGCGCGAAAAGCGGGGTCAGCATCTTCATCGACTCGAGCGTGATGCGTGCTTATTCCGCAGTGATCTCGTCGCCAACCCGTGGGGTGGCAAAAACCGATCCGCCCAAGATCACTAGCGGTGTCCGCGTAATCCTAGGCGGCCGGA
>JAQBZW010000278.1 GCA_027622315.1 Chloroflexota bacterium
GCCGGCGCGGCGAGCCCCGCGCCCGGCGCGTGGGGGTGGGCCGGCGCGGCATCGAGGCCCTCGGCAAGCAACGCCCGCAGCGCGACCTCGGTCGAAGGAAACGCGAGCTCGTCCCACGGCAACTCGTCGGGTGCGAACCAGCGGACGGCGTCCACCTCGTCGCCCGGCGCCGGTTCGTCGTCGGTCTCGCCGCGAAACGCGATCATGAGGTGATGCGGTTCGCGGATCGTGTGGGGGCGGCCGACAATGCCGGTGATGCGCGCGCGCACGCGCACCTCCTCGGCGGTTTCGCGCACCGCCGCGGCTTCCGCGGTTTCGCCGCTCTCCACGAATCCGCCTGGGTAGGCCCAGCGCCCGGGCGCTCGCTCCATGGACGCGCTGCGGCGCGCGAGCAGTACCCGTCCCTCACGGACGAGCAGGATGCCGGCGACCGGCAGCGAGTTCCGCCAGTGAATCGCCCGACACGCGCGACAGGAGAGATGCCCGGAGTCGTGCGGGAAGTAGGCGCCGAGCGGGCTGCCGCACGCGGTGCAGTGCACCGGGGGCGGCGGCGAGGGCGCGGCGGTTCGATCGCCGGCGACGTGCGTCACGCGTTAGCGCGGGGGCTCGGCAGTGGACGGCCGCACCGGCTTCGGCACGACGCCCTCCTGCCAGTGGCTGCCGTCCGGGCCGAACTCTTTCTTCCACACGGGCACGGTTTCCTTGATGCGATCGACCGCCCGGAGCGCGGCCTCGAAGGCATCGCGGCGGTGCGCCGCGGTGGCGACGACGAGCAGTGACGTCTCGCCCACGGCGAGCGGTCCGATGCGGTGGTGGGCGGCGATCGCGTAGAGCTCACGCTCCGCGAAGTCCGCGAGCACTTCGCCGGCGACGGCACGCAACTGGCGTTCCGCCATCTCCGCGTACGCCTCGTACTCGAGGCGCTCGACGGCGCGGCCCTCGTGGTGGTTGCGCACCACGCCCTCGAACACGACCGCCGCGCCCGCCTCTGGCGTGATCACGGCATCGCGTAGCGCCTGCGGTCGCAGTGGCTCGCGCGTGACGAGGAAGAGCGGCGTCTCATTCGCCCCCCCGGAGATCGGGGGCACGAGCGCGACGGTGTCGCCGTCCACGAGCAGGTGGTTGTCCTCGAGGATGTAGTCCTCGTTCACGGCGATCGCGACGCCGGAGAGGTACGGCTTGAGCTTGGGCTGCGATTGCTCGAGGCGCGTCCGCAGATCGGCGACGGAGACGTCGGCGCGGTCGAACTGCTCGGCGATCAGGTCGGAACCGACGACGTCCTTGAGGCCGGCAAAGAGGCGGATGGTGACTTGCACGAACGGCTCCGCGAATCGCGTGGTCGGTGGGGTGAGCGTGTCGTCAGTATAGGCGCGGCGAACGCGCGGCCATGCGGCCGGAATCGCCGACGCCGCGCGTGCGCGGGGACGTTAGTGTGCGTTGCGCAGCGGGCGCTGCGCGATCGTGGCCACGAGCGTGACTGCCAGGATCAGTACGCCGGCGGCCGGGTAGATCAGCGGGAGGCCAACCGCCTGCGCGATCAGCGCGACCCCGAGCCCGGCGACCTGGAGGAAGCCCTGCGACAGCATGAGCAGTGCGGTCACCCGCCCGAGCACGCGATTCGGCACCATCTCCTGCACGAGCGCGATGCCGAGCGTGAGCACGAGCGAGTTCGCGAGCCCGGCCATGCCGTTCCAGAAGAACGCCGCGGGAAGGGAACGGCTGACCCCGAACGCGAGTACGGCTACGCCCATCAGCGCGCACGAACCGAGGAACAGCGCGCCCTTGCGCTGCGAGTCGGCCTGCCAGGTCAGCCACACGGACGAGACCACGCCGCCGATGCCCCACCACAGCGCCATCCACCCCCAGCCGGTCGCGTCCAGCAGCAGGATGTCGTGCACCCAGGCGGCGATCAGGATGCCCATCACGCTGAGCGCCGCCGCCAGCACGACCCAGGTGAGGAGGATCGTCCAGCGCACGACGGGATCCTCGCGCATGACGGTGAAGCCGCCGCGCAGATTCTGGAGCACCGACTCACGTTTCGCGCCGGGGTCGGCGACCGCTCCCGGCGAGCGCATCGCCAGTAACGCGATGATCACGACCACGTGGCCGATGCCGGAAGTCATGTAGGTGGTCGCGAAGCCCAGACGGTCGATCGCCCATCCGGAAAACGGCGCGGCGGGGATGAAGGCGAGCGCCATCAGCAGCTGATGCCACATGATCGCGCTCGTGAGCGCGCTTGCCGGGACGACGTCGCGGACCATCGCCGTGCGGGTAGGCTGGTCCTGGCCCGTGGCCAGGCCGAAGGTCGCAAAGAGCGGGAACATCACCCACAGCCATGGACCCTCGCCACGCGCGACGGCCGGCACGTAGAGCAGCAGCCCGATCCCGGCGGTGACGATCAACGACGCGACGTGGCTGATCATGAGCGCGCGCCCGCGGGGGAAGCGGTCCGCGATCGCCCCGCCGAACAGGGCGTATGCAAGGAAGGTCCCTCCGCGCACCGCCCCCAGCACGCCGAGCAGGAACACGCGCTGCGACTCGGGAGCGACGATGTTCACGTACCAGGCCTGAGCGAAGAACAGCATCGGTTGTCGCACGGTCGACGCGAACTGCATCACGAGCAGCATGCGGAAGTCGTGCAGCGCGAGCACGGCGCGCATCGACGAGCGCGCTCCGTGCGCAGCGGGCGCGGGCCGGTCGCCGGGGCTGGGCGCAGCGTTGGCCGGCGGGCTCGGACGCTCCGCTGGCGAATCGGCATTCGGGTTGTCGGCGGTCATCGCGCGGCATCGTATTCGTTGCTCGCGCCGAGGCTCGTGCGCGCCCGCAATCGTGCGGGCGAGTTGCGGGTGGGCGTCCACTGCAGCCGTCGACTCGGCGAGGCTGAGTGGCACGGGATGCCGGAGGGAGGCTGCGCGTGCCTTCGGTCTATCGGCTCCGCCGCGGCGGCGACGCTCCCGTGCGCGCGCGGCCGGGCGCTGCCGCGCTGTTCGCGGCGCTGGCCGCGATCGCACTGCCGGAGCGGTGCGTGGCTTGTGGTCGTTTTGGCGCCTCGCTGCACGAGACCTGTGTGCGCACGCTCGCGCCGGCAGACGGCCCGCGCTGTCCGCTCTGCTGGCAGCCCGGCGAGTCAACCCGGTGCGAGCGCTGCGGACCCGGCCCGGGCCCCTCGTCCGCGCTCGGCGTGGACGGCCTCCGCGCCGGCTTCCG
>JAQBZW010000279.1 GCA_027622315.1 Chloroflexota bacterium
GAGCACCGCGATCGTGGCGACGGCCACGCGAACGACGGACGCGGGTGACACGCCGGCGAACCTCCCCGCGCCTGGTGCGCGCGCCGCCCGCAGCGACACGGCGACCACCGCGCGTCAGCGTGCGCGCAGCGCGCCTCCTGGCGACGCCGTCCGGCGCGGAACGGCCGGATCGCTACTGTCGGGACACGACCGGGTTGCAGTGGTAGCTGCCCACGTACTTCCCGGTGTCGTCGTCGTACGTGATCGTCAGGTCGTAGATGATGCCGTTGATGGCATTCTTCGGCGGGCTGTGCGAACCGCTCTCCGGGGAGACCGTCCCCGCTTCAATGGCTTCCTCGATCGTCTCGCGGACCTGCGCGGCCGTGACGACTCGGTGGTACTGGAGCCCTTCGTCCTGAGCGAACTGGGACCCCTGGCCGACGTTCTCCGACGGCAGCTCCGGGATGTGCGGATTCTGGTGCTTGTTCTGATGATCGTCGAGGAAGATCACGATGTTGCCCTCCTCACTCATCAGCAGGTGATTCGGGGGTACCTCAACCGTCGTTTTGGCGAAGGCGCCTTCGGTCTCGAAGATCGCGTCGAGGACCTCGTCATCGTCCTGTTCGAGCCGCATGCCACCAGCCAGCAAGAAGGCCCGCAGGTTGTCCGTCGAGTAGGGCACGTCCGAGGACCCTCGGTAGACGATGTTGTTGGCCATCCGCAGCAGCGTGGATTGCCGGTATTTCGCTCGCACGGCCCTGACCGCAGCACGCACCTCGCCAAGCCCCAGCCCATGGAGCACGTAGACGTCTGAGCTCGACAGGTACGTGTGGACGAGATCGCCCCATTGATTCGCGCTGTTCGCGACGTCGGAGGCGAGAAAGAGATTCTCCACCCCGCCGTACCGCGCCTCCATGAGCTCTTCGACTTCCTCCTCGAGCGCGGGTTGCGTACTGAGCGTGGTCGGTGCGATCCCGGAACCGCGGTGGGTGAAGTCGTCGTCCCGCTGGATCGAGGCGCCGGGCGCGCTCCCCACCGATGGCGTGACGGTGCGAGCGCTGCGCCTGAGGAGCGCCGCGGTCGCGGCGTTGCCGATCCTGGACTGGAGCCGGCGCACCTCTTGTGGAGAGACGGACGCGGGATCCACCTGCGCGTGCTTCAGCGCGGCGGACGCCCGCGCACCTTTGGGTGCGGGTGGCTGGTCCGCGGCGGGCTTCGCACTTGCCGGCCGCTTCGCTGGCCTGCGCCCGCGTGTCGCCGTCATCGTCGACCCCAATCGCGGAAACGATCGCGCGTGCCCTTCACCGACGCGAGGGCGCCGGCGGGAAGCGCCTGAGTTCTTATCACTGTCAGCGGCGCGCGTGTCCGCCGGCGAGCGTCTCTCCATGCCACTTCCGTCCGTCCTGCCCCCTGTCCGCTCATCCTTGCTGAGTGAAACGAAGGACGGGTATGCGCGGCCCGTGCGGCCGCGCGCCACGTCCTTCGTTTCACCCGTCGCTCCGCTCAGGTGAGCCTCAGGACGAACGGAACGGGAGCCTCCGGGCGAACGGATGGGGAGTCTCCGGGCGAACGGATACGGCAACGTCCCCCGTCGAGCGCACGCGCCCCGCATCCGTATCAACCCGGCTTGTCAGCCGGGGCTGGCCGGTCAGTGCTCGTTTCGCCCGGCCGTGACCTGCGCCCGCGGGCGACGTTGAGGGCGGACCGTGCACCGGTTGCCCGCGCGGCTCCGGTGGTCGGAGCGGAGCGGTTACCCGACGCGTGGGGAGGCCAGGCGACCGTGCGCGGTCATGCACGGCGCCGCGGCCTCGTCTCAGGCGATGCCGGCGAACCGCTCAGCCAGCAGCGCGCGATCGGCCGCGGCCGCGGCGTGATCGCCCAGGCGCTCGTGCAGCGCGGCGCGGTCGCGCAGCGCCTGCGCGACGTGCGTCCGGAGCTCCGGATCGGCGTCCTCCATGTACCGGCTGACGAGCGCCCCGTACTCGGCGACAGCCGAGGCGTGATCGTCGCGGCGTTCGAACATCAGCGCGCGCTGGTGGCGCGCCTTCGCGACCTGCCGCCGGAGCTCGTCGTCCTCGTCCGCCTCGAAGCGCGTCACCAGCGAGGCGAAGTCGGCAGACGCGTCTTCACGCGCGCCATCGTCGAGGCGCGTGGCCGCGCGATTGAACAGTGAGCGCGCCACGACACGGCGGAGCACCGAATCGGCATCCGCGCCGAAGCGATCGACCACCGCGGTGTAGTCGGCCACCTCCGCGGCGTGATCGCCGCGCGCGTCGTGGATGGCGGCGCGGCTGAAGTACGCGTGCGCGACCATGCGCCGCGACTCCGGATCGGCATCGGTCGCGTAGCGATCGATGAGCGTGCGGTAGGCGTTCTCCGCAGCCGCGTGCTCGCCCAGCTGGCCGAGCACCACGCCACGATTCAGCAGCGCCTGCCCCACCGCCCGTCGCGAGTCGACGTCGGCGCGGTCGCCGTACTCGCGGATCAGCGCATCCCACGTGGCGAGACCGGCCGCGGGGTCCCCCGTGCGCACCTGCTCGCGCGCGTCGCTGAGCCGGACGCGCAGTGCCTCTGGGTGGTCTACGTCGCCGTCCGTCATGGCAGTCCTCCGCTGCGCGTTCTTGGTGCGCGTGATCGTGCCACGAACCCGCGACGATCGGCACCGGAGGGGGCCGCACGCCCGCTTCCGTTCGCCCTGAACAACGTGAAGGGCCCGAGCGCATGTAGATCCCCACGAGGTTGTTCAGGCTCCAGCGTTGCCAGTTGCGGAGACGATCGGCCGGCGCGAGATCCAGGCTCCGATCACCTGAGGCGCACCGCTGACGTTCGTCTGCGTGGGCCGGGCTCGCCCGGCCCACCCTCCGCGGGGTCACGCGGGCCTTCGTACACTCGACGCATGTACCGCGTGGACACCGAGGCACTGGGGGAGATGGTGGTCGAGGCGCTCGATGGCCTGCCGCCGGCGCTCGCCGACCGCCTCGACAACCTCGCGATCGCCGTGGAGCCGGAGGCGGGCGCTGACGACGCGCGCGTCGGCGGCTTCCGCACGCTGCTCGGCATCTACCGCGGCGTCCCGCTCACGGCGCGCGGCTCCGGCTACGGCATGACGGTCCCGGACCGCATCGTCATCTTCCAGCGCCCGATCGAGTCGCTCGCCCGCGTGACCTGACCCCCTGAAACAGATCCACCGCGAGAGTGAGAATCGCGGTGGACAGGAAGGGGTCTT
>JAQBZW010000280.1 GCA_027622315.1 Chloroflexota bacterium
CGGCGGGGCGGGTGACGCCGCGTGGGCGGTGGTCGCCGCCGGAGCGCTCGCCATCGCGACCATCCAGATCGTCCGTGATCTGCTGCGGCGTCAGGCGGGCGTCGATCTGATCGCGCTGCTCGCGCTCGTCGGCGCGCTGGTGCTCGGCGAGTACCTCGCGGGCGCCGTAATCGCCGTCATGCTCGCGACCGGCCGTGCGCTCGAGGGGTTTGCCGCCTTCCGTGCCGAGCGCGAGCTCTCGTCGCTGCTGGAGCGCGCCCCCCGGGTCGCCCATCGCATCGCCGACGGCACGCTCACCACGATTGCTGTGGACGACGTCCGGCCGCGCGACCGGCTGCTCGTGAAAGAAGCCGATGTCGTGCCCGTTGACGGGACCGTGATCTCGGCCGCGGCGCAGCTCGACGAATCTGCGCTCACCGGGGAATCGCGCGTGGTGGCGCGGGCGCACGGTGACGTGGTGCGCAGCGGCGTGGTGAACGCGGGACCACCCTTCGAATTGCTCGCGATCGCGGGCGCGGCTGAAAGCGCGTACGCCGGGATCGTGCGGCTGGTGCGGGAAGCGCAGTCGTCGAAGGCGCCGTTCGTGCGGCTGGCGGACCGCTACGCGGCGATCTTCGTGCCTGTCGCGCTCGCCGTGGCTGGCGTGGCCTGGGCGATCTCGGGCAGCCCGGTACGCGCGCTCGCGGTGCTCGTGGTGGCGACGCCGTGCCCGCTGCTGCTCGCCGCGCCGATCGCGATCGTGTCCGGGATCTCCCGCGCCGCACGGCGCGGGGTGATCATCAAAGACGGCGGCGCGCTGGAGACGCTCGCACGCGCCGAGGCGCTCTACTTCGACAAGACCGGCACGCTCACGGTCGGCTCGCCGGTGCTCACCGATGTGATCGTCGTGCCGCCGTGGAGCGATGCCGGCGCCCTGCTCGGCTTCGCCGCGGCCGTCGACCAGCTCTCCTCCCACGTGCTGGCGGCTGCGATCGTGCGGGGGGCGCGCGCCCGCGGGATCGCGATCCCGCTGCCGGACGAGACGCGCGAAGTACCCGGCGGCGGGATCGAGGGTGTCGTCGCGGGGCGCGATGTCGTCGTCGGCAGCGCCGGCTGGGTGACCACACGCGTGATCGCGCCCCCGGGCTTCGACGCGATCCGCCGGCGTCTGCGCCGGCTGCCCGGCACGATCGTGGTGGTCGCAATCGATGGGTCGATCGCCGGCGCGATCGTGCTGGACGATCCGCCGCGCCCGGACGCTGCGCGCACCGCGCGCAGCCTCAAGCGGCTCGGCTTCACCGAGCTCGTCATGCTGACCGGTGACCATCCGCTGGTGGCAGAGTCCGTCGGCCTGGCGCTCGGAATCGATCGCGTGCTCGCCGACCGGTCGCCCGAAGAGAAGGTCGACGCGGTCCGCGCCTCGAGCGCGCAGCGCGTGACCGTGATGGTCGGGGATGGCATCAACGACGCGCCCGCACTCGCCGCCGCTGACGTCGGCGTGGCGATGGGCGCGCGTGGCGCCACCTCGTCGTCCGAAGCGGCGGACGTGGTGCTGGTGGCCGACCGGCTCGATCGACTCGTCGACGCGATCGAGATCGCGCGGCGGGCGCGCACGGTCGCGGTGCAGAGCGTGTGGCTGGGCATGGGGCTGTCAGCGGTCGCGATGGCGTTCGCAGCGGCGGGGCTGCTCGCGCCGGTAGCAGGCGCGTTGCTCCAGGAGGCCATCGACGCGGTCGCCATCCTGAGTGCGCTGCGCGCGCTCCGCGGGGGCGTGCGGAGGGCGCGCAGACCGGCGATCGACGGCGCGCTCGCGAGCCACCTGCGCGAGGAGCACGCCGGCCTGATGCCAAGAATCGAGCGACTACGCGCGGTTGCGGACGGCCTGGACGAGATGGACCCGGCGGCCGCCGCCGGGCCGCTGCGTGGGTTGAGCGTCGAGCTGCACGAACATCTGCTCCCCCACGAACGCGCGGACGAACACGAGCTCTACCCTCGCCTGGCAGCGCGCCTCCCCGGCGACGATCCGCTGGCCGCGATGAGCCGCTCTCATCGCGAGATCTTCCACCTCGCACGGGTCTTCGACGATCTGCTCGCAGAGGCCGGATCGGACGGCGTGCCGCCTGACCTCATGCCCGACCTGCGACGCGTGCTCTACGGCCTGCACGCAGTGCTGCGCCTGCACTTCGCGCACGAGGAGGAGCTGTATCACTCGCTCACGGGCGGCGACGAAGCGGAATCGCACATGGTGACCGCCCGCTGAGTCGAACGCGCCCGGCTGCCAGGCCGTCGCCTATTCGAAGAAGAGGCGGCGCCGTCGCGGAGGCCGATGGCTGAGCCCGAAGCGACTGATACCGGCCTCGCGCACGACGCGCGCCGCCTCCGCCGGATCGTCCGTGACGGTGATGCGGTCTAGATCGGCCGCGGTGATCAGCCCACGCGCGACCATCGATTCGCGCAGGAAGTCCAGCAGCGGCATCCAGAACTGCGAGTCCATCAACACGATCGGGAAGTCCTTGATCTTGCCCGTCTGGATCAGCGTCGCCGTCTCGAATACTTCATCGAGCGTGCCGAAGCCGCCGGGCAGCACGATGAAGGCGTAGGAGTACTTCAGCAGCATCACCTTGCGCACGAAGAAGTATTTGAACTCGACGAAGCGGTCCAGGTACCGGTTCGGCTGCTCCTCGAGTGGCAGCTTGATGTTGCACCCCAGGCTGCGGCCGCCCGCTTCGCGCGCCCCCCGGTTCGCGGCCTCCATGATTCCGGGTCCGCCCCCGGTCATCACGCAGAAGCCCGCGCGCGCGAGTTCCGACCCGACACGCCGCGCCAGCTCGTATCGCGGATCGCCCTCGGGGATGCGCGCCGACCCGAAGACCGTCGCGCACGGGCCGACGAAGTGCAGCGCGCGGAAGCCACGCGTGAACTCGATCAGCACGCGCAGCGCGAAGCGCGCCTCCCAGCCGCGCTGCTGCGGCCCGGCGAGAAACTGGATCTCGCTAACGCGTTCGATGGTCTGCGCGCGCTGACGGAATCGCACGGACGCTCCTTCTCGTTGACTGGTGTGCGGTCTATGCGAGTGCCTTCCGCGCGCGCGTGCAAGCAGCCGCCGCGGCCGACTCCCTCGCGCGCGGCGCAACCACGTCCTTCGGGGCGACCGCCGCGACCGCCGGTTCGCGACGACTCGGCGCGGCGCGGCGCCCAACGCGCGCTCGCGCATCCGCGGAAT